>JALZDN010000015.1 GCA_030862525.1 Actinomycetota bacterium
CGTTGTAGCCCCGCTTGCCGATCGGCGGCTTACTGAACGCGACGTTGTGAACGTCGGCGGGGGTCAACGGCATCGGATCACCTCACGCACTCCTCGACTATGCACACGCTGGTGTGTCGGCCCCAACTCCGGGGGCCGCTAGATTCTCGGATCTATCACTCGCATCAGTATGAACACCACGAGCAGCAGAACCATAATGGACAAGTCCAGGCCCACGCCTCCGATGCGGATGGGTTTGACCACCCGGCGGAGCGCCCGGACCGGTGGATCAGTCATGGTATAGACCGACTCAAGCGCAATCGCCACCCCTCCGACCGGCTGCCAGCTACGAGCGAAGGCGCGGAGGAGCTCAACCACGATACGCGCTGTGAGCAGCAACCAGAAGAAGAAGAGTAGGTAATACACCACCAACCGGACCACGTCCACGCCGACACTCTGCCATCGGTGGCGAGACAGGGGTGAGGCGGGGGTGAGGCGGGCCCCCGGACTGCGGAGTGTTAGTTGAAGAGGCGGCCTTCGGCGATCCGGCGCCTGTCCTCAGCCGAAACGTCGACATTGGGCGGCGACAGCAGGAACACCTTGTTGGTGACCTTGTCGATCGAGCCACGCAGCGCGAAGGCCAGCCCAGCAGCGAAGTCCACCAGGCGCTTGGCGTCCCGGTCCTCCATCTCGGTCAGGTTCATGATCACCGGGTTCCCCTCCCGGTAGCGTTCCCCGATGGGCCGAGCTTCGTTGTAATTGTGCGGGTGCAAGGTGACGATGCGCGACAGCGGGTATGCCTGGTCATCGCCGAACGGGTCACTGGCCAATGAGTGGCTGGC
Organism: Actinomycetota bacterium; assembly: GCA_030862525.1. Taxonomy (GTDB): domain Bacteria; phylum Actinomycetota; class Actinomycetes; order Mycobacteriales; family Pseudonocardiaceae. The sequence goes on from JALZDN010000015.1 coordinate 822, forward strand.
CAGTGGGCGATCGGACGGTGCCGGCGCAACCGGTTGGCCGACCGTTGGCGACGTATCGATGGCCAGCGCGCCGTGCACCGGAGCCTCGGCAGCCCACGACGGGGACCGGCTGGGATGCACTCTGGGTGCCGCAGGGCGCCCAGAGTGCATAGCGATGCCATCGTCGTAATCGCCGAAATCCGCGCGATGGGGCCGACTGGTGCCAGGTCTCGTGCCAGCGTGGTCACGGGTAGCAGCGTGGTCACGTTCTTTAGGGGGGTGGGATGCAGCTATGTCATAGCCGGTGTCGTCATACCCGGAGCGATAGTTCGCGTGATAGTCCGGGTAGTAGTCATCGAACTCCTCAGCAGGGACCATGCCGAAGTACGCCTTGAGCCTGTACAGCGCGCTCATCGCCTCGCCTCCCTGTCCCGACCTTCGACGCACCGCCCGTCGAACCCGGCCCAGGGGACCAGTCGCACACGGTCAAGGCGAGGTTAACGGCCTAGCGCCCAGTAACGCGGTTCCGACACGCACGCAGGTCGAACCCTGCGCTATGGCCTGCTCGAGGTCCCCACTCATTCCCGCTGACAGTTCGACTGCGCCGGGGTGCGCGCAGCGTAGTCGCTGGGCGGCGGCGGCGAGCTCGGCGAAGGCCATCTCGGCAGGAACATGGAGCGGCGCGATCCCCATCACGCCCTCCAACCGCAGCCCGGACGCGGCGGCGACTCGGTCGGCCAGTGCCTCGAGCTCGGACAGCGGGCAGCCGCCACGTACCGGATCACCGTCCAAGCTGGCCTGCACGAGCACGCCGACGTCGCCGTCGCGTTCCCCGGCCTCCTGTGCGGCGCGGGCAGCCCGATCCAGCGCATCGACCAGTCGCGCTGAATCCACTGACTGCACCTGCATCGCCCACCGGACCACCGAACGGGCCTTGTTGCGCTGCAACCGGCCAACCATGCGCCAGCGCACCGCAACGTCCGGGCGAAGCGCGCTGACCTGGGCCACTTTGGGTACAGCCTCCTGGTCACGAGCCTCGGCGACGTCATGCACACCGAGATCGGCGAGCAGCGCCACGTCGGCGGCCGGGTATGTCTTGGTGACGGCGAGCAGCCGCACTCCAGCGGGATCCCGGTCCGCCGCGGCGCATGCGCTAGCGATGCGGCCCCGAACCCGGGCCACCGCCGCAGCCAGCTCATCGCGGCGGACCGCGTCACGCTCACCGCGACGGGCTGTCACGACCCGATCATCCCGAGTCCTGCACTGCCTTCACACCTCGAACCAGGTCAGCGCTGCGAGTCGGCCGGTGACACCCTCGCGGCGGTAGCTGTACAGCGCAGAGTCCTCGATGGTGCACCGGGGGTCGACGCCGACCCGGGCCACGCCGGCGGCGGTCAACTGCCGCCACAATCCCGCCCGTAGGTCCAGTCCCGCGGTGCCCCGCCGGGTCCGGCACGCGCTGCCAGGCAAGCGCGCTTCCACGTCGGCCTGCGTCGCTGCCGGTACCTCGTAGCACTGCCCGCACGCCGACGGGCCGAGCAAAACCTCCACTTGCTCGATCCGCGCGCCAAGCTGCCGCATTGCCTCCAGCGCCGCAGGCAACACCCCGACCCGGGCACCCACCCGCCCTGCGTGCACGGCGCCGACAACCTTGGCGACCGGGTCCGCGAGCAGCACCGGCACGCAGTCGGCGACCAGTACAGCCACCGCGAGCTCGGGTTCGGCGGTGACCAGTGCGTCGGTGGCCGGAACCGGGGCTGCCCACGGGCCGTCGACCGCGGCGACGGTGCGACCGTGCACCTGCTCCATCCAGACCAACCGCTGCGCAGGCAGTCCAACGCCGGCGGCCAGCCGCTCCCGGTTCGCCGCTACTGCCTCGGATCGGTCACCGACGTGCTCCGCCAGGTTGAAGGAGGCATACGGCGGCGCAGAGGCCCCGCCGTGTCGAGTGGTCACCACCCGGCGGATGCGGATGGCGTTCACGACCTCATGAACGGTGGAACGTCTACTTCGTCATCGTCGTCGAAGTCCCCGGCCACCGGTACCGCTCGGCTCGGCGCCGAGCGGCTCGGCGCCGCACGGCTCGGCGCAGCACCACTTGGTCTGCGCGGACCGGTCGCAGGCTGCCATGCAGGGGGATTGGACGGGGTTTGGCGCGCTGGGGCTGCGAAACCAGAGGATCCAGGGGCGGGAGAAGCTGCAACGGGCGCGGACATCGGCGCCTGTGACGACCTGCTGGCCTGACCGATCTTCCCCGACTGCGCGCTGGCCACCGTCCGGGCAGCGACCGGGGAGGGGTCCAGTTTCTTGCGCGTGGGCCCACCGGAGTCGAAACCAGCGGCGATCACCGTGACCCGCACCTCATCGCCCAACGAGTCGTCGATCACCGTGCCGAAGATGATGTTGGCGTCGGGATGCGCGGACTCCTGCACCAGCGAAGCGGCCTCGTGGATCTCGAACAGGCCCAAGTCCGAGCCACCGGCGATGGATAGCAGGACACCATGGGCGCCCTCCATCGAGGCTTCCAGCAAAGGCGAGTTGATGGCCTTCTCGGCGGCCTGCACCGATCGGCCTTCCCCTCGGGAGGAACCGATGCCCATTAGTGCGCTACCCGCACCAGACATGACACTCTTCACGTCGGCGAAGTCCAGGTTGATCAGACCGGGTGTGGTGATGAGGTCCGTGATGCCCTGGACACCGGACAGCAGCACCTCGTCCGCGGAGCGGAACGCGTCCATCAGACTCACGTTGGCGTCGCCGAGCTGCAGCAGCCGGTCATTGGGGATCACGATCAGGGTGTCGCACTCGTTGCGCAGCTCGCTGATGCCGTCCTCGGCCTGTCCACCCCGCCGTTTGCCCTCGAAAGTGAACGGCCGGGTGACGACGCCGATGGTCAGCGCACCCAACTTGCGGGCGATGCTCGCCAATACCGGAGCACCACCGGTGCCGGTCCCGCCTCCCTCACCAGCGGTGACGAACACCATGTCAGCGCCTTTGAGAACTTCCTCGATCTCCTCGCGGTGATCCTCGGCGGCCCTGCGGCCGACTTCCGGATCCGCCCCCGCGCCGAGCCCGCGGGTGAGCTCCCGGCCGATGTCGAGCTTGACGTCGGCGTCCGACATCAGTAGCGCCTGAGCATCGGTGTTCACCGCGATGAATTCGACGCCCTTAAGCCCGACCTCGATCATGCGGTTCACGGCGTTGACACCGCCACCGCCGATTCCGGCAACCTTGATCACGGCGAGGTAGTTGTGCGGCGGCGTCATCCGGTCGAACCTTCGATCACGATAGATCTCTGCAACACGGTGGGGGCCTTCCTCGTCGCTGCCGGCACCCCGCCGACGACCGGGCACCTCTGCTGCTCCCTCGGCGCGGCACAACCCTCAACCTCATCTAAAGGCTTAAAGTTATGTCAGCTTCGGTCTCGTGGAGCGACGGTAGGCACCGCCACCGGCGCGGTCCAGCAGGCACGCCGGGCGAGGTTACCCCAGCGCGTCGGGCGGCCCCGTCCTTGCGGCCCATCCGGGCGGCCCATCCTTCAGGCAATGGTGGGCAGGCTGGGGCTGGAGACGTCATAGATCTTGCCTGGTTGGGTCAGCAGCGGGCCGAGCACCGAGGCTTTGCGGTCACCTTGCTCCACGCCGCCCCAGCGCACTTCCCGTCCGATGCCGCCCTGACCATTGGCCAGTCGCAGCACGACGTCGGCCGGAGACCGCGCAGCAACCATGAGCACCTGGGCCCGCAGTGGTCCGGGCAGCTCAGTCAGCACTGTGAGCGCGGCGACCGTGGCCGCATCCCGTGGCCCGACGCGGGTCACCCGTAGTTCTGGCAGACCAGGGGGCCCGACGGGCACCGCCGCGTAGTCGGTACCGGTGGCGTCCACCAGGTTCACACCGTTGCCGCGGCGAACGATCGCGACCGGGGACCGCTCGGTGAGCTCGATCCACACCGTGCCGTCCACGGCGCGCCGCACCTGCACGCTTGCGACCCGCGGCACCGCGGCCACTCTGGCCTCGATCCCCTTGGTGTCCAGCCGCAGCATCGGAGTGCCCAGCGCAACAGCAGCCACGGCCCGCACCTCGTCAACAGGAAGCTCCCTGGTGCCCGCCACCTGCACCGAACGGACGTCGAACAGCGAGCTACCCAGCACTGCCCAGATCACTGCGCCAACCAGGGCCAGCACCGCCAGCCCCGTGATCAGCCAAGGCCACCAGCGTCGGGCCGGCCTTGGCGGCCGCTGCTGGACCGAACGCTGCTCGGGAACAGGCGCAGCGGCGGGTTGCGGCGCCTGCCGAGCGCGGGACGCCGGCCGTCCTGCATCGCCGACAGCGCTCCTAGGCCGGGGGCCTGATGGGCGACGTTCCCGCAAGGCCGCTGCGGATCGTCGCGTATCCCGCCGGGGCCGACGTCGGGCGCCCGAGGCGCCCGGAGCACCGGCGCTCACAGCTGTCCCGTCGCCCGGACGACGGAGTCTGCCTGATCAGCCCGAGCGACGGAGTCTGCCTGATCAGCACAGCGTCGCTCCAACTCGGCAATCAACTCCGAGCCGAGCACTGTCACGTCACCAGCTCCCATGGTGATCACCACGTCGTCGGGCCGCGCCAAATCCGCCAACCGCGCGGGCACCTGCGCCCAGCACGGCTCGTAGTGCACGCATCCGGCCGGCAGCGGCACCGCGTGCGCGATCAGCGCTCCGGTGACACCGGGCAGCGGGTCCTCCCGCGCTCCATAGACATCCAGCAGCAGCACCACATCGGCCAGCGCCAGCGCGGCGCCGAAGTCGGCGGCGAAATCGCGGGTGCGGGAGTACAGGTGCGGCTGAAACGCCACGACCAACCGCCCCTGGCTCGCTACTTGGCGGGCACCGCGCAGGGCGGCGGCCACCTTCGTCGGGTGGTGGGCGTAGTCGTCGTAGATCCGCACACCAGCCGCCCTGCCGGTGAATTCGAACCGACGGCGGACTCCACTGAACCCGGCCAACCCCGCTAACAGGCCGGGTAGCGGTGCGCCCAGCTCCAGGCCGGCCAGCAGGGCCGCGACGGCGTTGCTGGCCATGTGTTCACCGGGCACCGCAACCTCGAGCTGCACCGGATGCTCGACTCCGTCCGGTCCGATCAGCGCCACGCTGGCGATACCCCGCCCGCCGTCGGGGGTATAAGCCAGCAAGCGGGCGTCGGCCGGCGCGGTGGCGAGCCTGCCGTAGCGACGCACCCGCACCCCACTGGCAACGGCCCGGTCAGCCAGCGCCGCCGAGCCGGGGTCGTCGGCGTTGGCGATCAACACACCGCGCGACGTCAGCCGGGCGACAAAGGCGTCAAAGCTGGCGGTGTAGGCCTCGATGGTGCCGTGGTGGTCCAGGTGATCAGCCTCGATATTGGTGACCACGGCGACATCGGGCGAGTAGGCCAGGAAGGTGGCGTCGCTCTCGTCGGCCTCGGCCACGAAGGTGTCGCCGCTGCCGTGGTGGGCACCGGACCCGGTGCTGGTGAGATCGCCACCGATGAGGAATGACGGGTCGGCGCCACAGTGCTGTAACGCGACGGTGAGCATCGACGTGGTGGAGGTCTTGCCGGCGGTGCCGGTGACGCAGGCGACCCGGTAACCGGTCATCAGTGCCGCCAGCGCCGCGGAGCGGTGCAGGACCGGGATGCCTCGCCGGGCTGCCTCGACGAGTTCAGGATTGTTCGGGTCGGCCTGGTGCACCGCCTTGGTGCTGACGATGGCAGTGGGGTCGGCACCTAGCTGGTCGAGGTTGGCCGCAGCGTGCCCGACGGTCACCTTGGCGCCCAACGCCCGTAACGCGAGCAGCGCTCGAGAGTCCTTACCGTCCGAACCGGACACCGCGCCCCCGCGGGCCAGCACGATCCGGGCCACCCCGCTCATTCCGGCACCCCCGATCCCGATCAGATGGGTGCGGGCGAGTTGCGGTGGCAGTGCTGGTGGTGGAGGCAGGAATCCGGCGGTCACCCGGCAACCTCCAGCACGATCTTGGCCAGCACGTCGTCGGCCTCAGGTCGGCCGGTCATCCGCGCAGCGGCACTCATCGCGGCGAGCCTGGGGGGGTCGGTGAGCACTCCCACCACCTCCTCGACGACCTTGGCTGGGGTCAGCTCCGCATCGGGCACCAGCGTCCCGCCACCGGCCTCGACCAGCGGCCGCGCGTTAAGAGCCTGCTCTCCGTTGCCGTGCGGCAGCGGCACATACACCGCGGGCAGGCCCACCGCGGACAGCTCTGCGACGGTCATCGCCCCGGCCCGGCACATCGCAAGATCGGCGGCAGCCAGAGCCAGGTCCATCCGCTCCAGGTACGGCACTGCGACGTAGGGGGGCGCCCCGGGCACCGCCGCCACCTGCACAGTGTTATGCCGCCCGTGCGCATGCAGTACCGCGATCCCGGCAGCACCGAGCTCGGCAGCAGCACCCGACACCGCGGCGTTGAGTGTGCGGGCTCCTTGCGAACCTCCGGTCACCAGCAGGGTCGGCGCCTGCGGGTCCAGGCCGAAATGGGCCCGGGCCCGGGCCCGCAGGGCTGTCCGGTCCAGCGACGAGATCGCCTGCCGCAGCGGAATCCCGATCACCTCGGCTCCGGGCAGTCCGCTGCCGGGCACCGCGGCCAACACCCGCACCGCGAACCGCGCCCCGACCTTGTTGGCCAGCCCGGCGCGGGCATTGGCCTCGTGCACGACGATCGGCACCCGGCCCCGGGCGGCGAGATAGGCGGGCAACGCGACGTAGCCGCCGAAACCGACCACCACGTCCGCGGCGACCTCATCGAGCACCTCTCGAACCCGACGCACCGCCGCGCGAATCCGCAACGGCAGCCGCAGCAGGTCCGCGCTGAGCTTGCGCGGCAGTGGCACCGGGGGGATGAGCTCCAGCGGGTAGCCCCGCTCGGGGACCAGGGTGGTCTCCAGACCGCGCTGGGTACCTAGTGCAGTGATCCGGGCCTGCGGTACCGCGCGGCGCACTGCGTCGGCCAACGCCAGCGCCGGCTCGACATGCCCCGCAGTGCCGCCCCCGGCGACCACGACGGACACCGGCTTGGCCCCGCCCGCGCTCATCGTCTGCCCCCGGGTCTGCCGCCGGTTCGGGCTGGATACGGGATGCGGGGTCGCGGCGCAGCCGCGGTGAAGGGCACCGGAGGGCACAGTCGCAACAGTCGCAACAGCCGCGAGACGACGCCCTGACTCCCGGACCGGGTGATCTCCGAGCGCAGCACGCAAACCGCCTGCGGTTCATGCCGGGCGAAATTCGCCAGCAGGCCGAAGCTCAGCATCGTCAGCGCGACGGAAGTGCCTCCCGAGGAGATCAACGGCAGCGGGATGCCGGTGACCGGCAGCAGGCCGACCACATATCCGATGTTGATCGCCGCCTGGCCGACCAACCAGGTGGTCACGGTGGCCGCTACCAGCTTGATCCACGGATCGGTGTTACGCGCCGCGATCCGGATGCCCACGTAGGCCAGGGTGCCGAACAGCAGCAGCACCACCAGACAACCCAGGAAGCCCAGCTCCTCGCCGAGGATCGCGAAGATGAAGTCGTTGTGCGCGTTGGGCAGGTAATCCCATTTGGCGCTGCCCTGCCCGAGTCCCACTCCCCACCAGCCGCCATCGGCCAACGAGAACATCGCTTGGCGGGCCTGGTATGCCGCGCCCTGGGTGTCGGCGCCCGGGTTCAGGAAGGACGCGATCCTGGCCGATCGGTAGCTGGCGACGCTGGCCAGGACAAGCGCCCCGCCGACCGCGGCGATCGCGATCACGCCGAACAGCTCACCCGGCGCACCGCTGAACCACAGCAGCGCCAGCAGCACGATGGCCAGCGTGATCGTGGTGCCCAGATCGGGCTCCAGCATCACCAGCGCAAAGATCGCTACGGCCACCGGAACCACCGGCACCAGCAGGTGTCGCCACTGGTGCAGCAACGTTCGCTTGGTGATCAGCACGTGCGCGCCCCACAGTGCCAGGGCGAGCTTGGCCGGCTCGGAGGGCTGCAGGGACAGCGGGCCCAGCCGCAACCAATTCTGCGAGCCGTTGATCTCGGTGCCCAACGGAGTGAGCACCACGACCAGCAGCACCACACAGACCATCAGGAACAGCCCGCTGGTGCACCGCAGCAGCCGCACCGGAACCCGCAACCCGATCCAGAACAGCACCAGCCCTACGCCGCAATACGTCAGCTGCTGGACGAACACCGCATAAGACGACCCGACCCGGGTGTAGGACTGCACGTTAGATGCCGAAAGCACCATCACCAGGCCGAACAGGGTCAGCAGGCCGAAAACGGCGAGCACCAGGTGCAGCGAGGTGAGCGGCCGGGCCAACCACGCGGTGAGCTGGTCGCGGGCCGCTGCCCACTGTGTCGCGGTGGATGTCTCCTGACGGGGAGAACTCTTACTCACCGGGCCTCCGGATGCGACGGCGTCTCGCTGAGGGCGGCGACTGCGGCGGCGAAGGCCCGACCACGCTGGGCGTAGTCGGTGAACATGTCCATCGACGCCGCGGCGGGGGCAAGCAGCACGACATCACCCGGACGGGCCAGCTCGACGGCGGCTGCCACCACTTCGATCATGGCGCTATCGTCTCCCGAATCGACCATCCGCACCGGGAGGTTGGGTGCGTGTCGCGCCAGTGCGGCCGCAATCATCGCGCGATCAGCGCCGAGCAGCACAGCGCCCACCAGCCGATCCCGGGTATCGACGACGAGTGAATCCACGTCGACGCCCTTGAGCAGTCCCCCGGCCACCCATACCACCCGCTGGTGGGCCAGCAGGGCAGCTCGCGCCGCGTGCGGGTTGGTGGCCTTCGAATCATCGACGTAGCACGCCCCCGCGTAGGTGCCGACGGGTACCCCGCGATGGCTACCCGGGATAAAGGCGCGCAGTCCCTGGGCGACAGCCTGCTCTGTGACTCCGATTGAACGGGCCAGCGCGGCCGCGGCCAGCGCATTGGCAAGGTTATGCGGGCCGCGTGGGCGGACGTCGGCGAGTTCGGCCAGCACAGCGCCATCCGCAAAGACGCGGTCGATCAGCTGCCGGCCCACAACCCCCAGCTGACCCGTCCGCGGCTCGCCGGTGGTGAAGCCAATCCCGCCGCGCCCGGCGGTCAGCCGCGTTGACCACTCATCGTCGACGTTGAACACCGCTGTGGTGCCCTGGCCATACACGCTGCCCTTGGCCGCTGCGTAATCTGCCATGCAGCCATGCCAGTCCAGGTGATCGGCGGAGACGTTGAGCACCGCAGCGGCCCGCGGATTCAGCTCGGGCGACCAGTACAGCTGAAACGACGACAGCTCCACGGCCAGCACCCGGTGGCCGGCCCGGACCGCATCCAACACCGGGAACCCGACGTTGCCGCACGCCACCGCGTCTACCCCGGCGGCCCGCAGGATCGACTCGAGCATCCCCACCGTGGTGGTCTTGCCGTTGGTGCCGGTGACCACCAGCCAGTCGGCCGGGTCACCGTGAGCACCCTCGATCCAGCGGGCCAGCATCACGTCCCCGATCACCGGCACTCCGGCTTGGTGGGCGGCCATCATCAGCGGCGCGTCCGGCCGGAAACCGGGACTGGTCACCACCAGGTCGGTGCCCAGTGGCGGGGCGGTCAGGCCGGCGGCCAACCGCATTGTTCCCTGCACCGGGGTATCGGCCAGTGCCTGCAGTTGAGTTGACGACGAATCGGTGACAGTGACCTCAGCGCCCAGTTCGGCGAGCATCCGCGCGGCGGAGACTCCGGTGACGCGCGCCCCGGCCACCAGCACCCGGGCCCCGGCGAAGTCGTCACCGAGGCCACTGATCGTTGTGCGCATCGAGGTCACCCGCCGGCAGCGTTGAGCCACTCGCTGTAGAACACTCCCGCGCCTAAGGCACAGCAGATGGCCGCGAGCAGCCAGAACCGGATGATGACAGTGGTCTCGGCCCACCCCGCCAGCTCGAAGTGGTGGTGAAACGGTGCCATCCGGAACGGCCGGCGCTGGGTGGTGCGAAACACCGCCACCTGGATCACCACCGACATCGCCTC
>JALZDN010000035.1 GCA_030862525.1 Actinomycetota bacterium
GCCGCAGGTTGTCCCGATTGATACCCAGATCCACATACCAGTCAGTGCGGGTGTCGATCCAGTACTGATGCCACTGCTCGTCAGTACCCGGCTCGACGAAGAACTCCATCTCCATCTGCTCGAACTCGCGGGTGCGGAAGATGAAGTTACCCGGGGTGATCTCGTTACGGAAGCTCTTGCCGATCTGTCCGATACCGAACGGCGGCTTCTTGCGGGCCGACATCATCACATTTTGGAAATTGACGAAGATGCCCTGCGCGGTCTCTGGACGCAGGTAGTGCAGGCCCTCCTCGGTCTCCACCGGACCGAGGTGAGTCTTCAGCATCATGTTGAACTCACGTGGCTCGGTGTACTCACCGCGGGTGCCGCAGTTCGGGCAGGGGACGTCGGACAGGTCGCCCTCCAGCACGTCCTTGCCGGTGCGCTCGGCGTAGTCCTCGGCGAGCTGGTCGGCTCGGAATCGCTTGTGACAGCTCTGGCACTCGACCAAAGGGTCGTGAAAAGCCTGAACGTGCCCGGAGGCGACCCACACCTGGCGGGGCAGGATCACCGACGAGTCGAGGCCGACGACGTCTTCTCGACCGGTGACCATCGCACGCCACCACTGGCGCTTGACGTTCTCCTTGAGTTCCACACCCAGCGGGCCGTAATCCCACGCTGAACGGGTGCCGCCGTAGATCTCCCCGCTCGGGAACACGAAGCCCCGGCGCTTACACAGGCTGACGACGGTCTCGATGCGATCCGCGGACACTGGAGAACTCCTGGTGAGGTTGTCAGTAAAGAGCCGGTGAGATCGCTGCAACCCTAGCGAGCGCCGAACCCGAACCCGCGTTCGGCGTCAAGCGCAAGCAGGCTTCCGTGGTCGGTCACCGCACCGCCCTGGCCGGCGGCCAACACCTCGTAGCTTCCGGGCTCACCGGTCAACGCTTCGGACAGCAGCGGCACCACGTGCTCGCGAACCTCGAACGGAGACAGCGCGCGCCGGTAGGCGACCACCGACTCGAACTGCACGGTCAGCACCCACCGAGTGATGTCGTCCGGAGAGCGGCCTAGCTGACCGCCCAGGCAGCCCTGCTGCGCGGTCAGCAGGCTCAGCGCCCGGCGCGCCCGAGCCAGGAAATCCTCGGCACTGGCAGCGTCGACGACGAAGCGGCAGATCAGGATCACGGGAATCCTCAGGCAGCGGTGGCAGGATGATGGTAGCGACTGGCGAATGCCCGGTGCGGCTGCTGATGATCGCGACACATCGTGGTGCAACAGTGAATGTCGGGGGAATGTGAGGGGCGCATACGATGGACCCTCGATCGAGGGACGAGGAGGGCATGGTCAACGTGACCGCAGAGGCAATATCAGACCTGACGGTCGTCGACGAACATTCGCCCGGCCGGCCACCCCCCGGTCCGGCGGCGACCCGTCCGCGGGAGACCCTGGTGGCGGCCGGCGAGTTGCTCCGGGCGCTTGCGGCGCCGGTGCGGATCGCCATCGTGTTGCAGCTTCGGGACAGCGAGCGCTGCGTACACGAGCTGGTCGACGCGCTCGGCGTCACCCAGCCGTTGATCAGCCAGCATCTGCGGGTGCTCAAGTCTGCCGGGGTGGTGCGCGGCGAACGGCACGGTCGGGAGGTGGTGTACCGGCTGGTCGACGAGCACCTGTCGCACATCGTGGTGGATGCGGTGGCGCACGTGGAGGAGGAGTGAGCACTCCTGGTCCGGCCGCGCCGGTGCCCAGGCTGCGCTCCACCCGGCAGCGCACCGCGGTGGCCAGGCTGCTCGACGACACCGACGACTTCCGGTCGGCCCAGGAGATCCACGAAAAGCTGCGAAGCAGCGGCGAGGGCATCGGCTTGACCACTGTGTACCGCACGCTGCAGACGCTTGCCGACGCCGGCGAGATCGATGTGCTGCGCACGTCCACCGGCGAGGCGGTCTACCGGCGTTGCTCGGCGCACCACCATCACCATCTGGTGTGCCGGGACTGTGGGCGCACCGTGGAGCTTGAGGAGCCCACGGTGGAGCGGTGGGCCGAGAAGGTCGCCGGCGAGCACGGCTTCATCAACATCGGCCACACCGTAGAAATCTCCGGAACCTGCCCCACTTGCGCCACCCCCCACTGAGACCTGCCCCCGGATTTACTGCAGTCTGCATCCAGAACGCAGTCTTGCGGGGACGGGCGGGCGTTCTAGAACTCGTAGGGTTCGGCGGGGGCGGGGACCGGGCGCAGGTCCGAGACGGTGAACGTGGGAGCGAAACCGCTGTCGGACCTCGCCGATCCGGGAACCAGCTGCCCGCGCACCTCGAACCAGCCGTCCTGCGGCAGGGACGCCAGCCCGCTGCGGCCGTCGAGGCGGATCTTCATCGGCCTGGCGTCGGCTGCGCAGCATGCCATCACCAATCGGCCGAGGTAGGTGATGCCATGGTCATCGTGCACCACGAAGCCGACCAGCCGTACCTGCCGACCGTTGAGGCTGCCTGCGTCGTCCCACACCGCGCGGGTAACGAAATCACTCATCCGTAGCGCGGGCACCGGCCCGGCCGGCAGCGGCGGGAAGCTGACGGCGGACTGTTGCGGGGCAACCGACGCTGACCGGGACACCGCGTCGGCACCAAGCGCCGGTGGGGCAACCAGGAAGATTGCCAGGACGGGGAGCAGCAGCAGCCAGGGACTGCGCCCGGCGTGGTCGGTGTGGTGGTCATGGCCCTGCTGGTCGTCATGGCCCGGGTGGTCGTCATGATCGGTGTGGTTCAGGGCGGCGCGCGCGTCCCGCACGATGGCGATCAGGCCGAGAGCGAGGATCACCACCCCTGCCGAAACCAGAAATGGAAGCAGCGAGGGTTTGACGTAGTGCAGGTAGCTGCCGTTCCAGGTGATCTTCAGCAGCGCGCCCCCCAGCAGTACCAGCAGGACGTTCTGGGTCTCCCGTCTCACTGTGCCGTCACCGGATACCTCCGAGTACCAGCACTCCGGCGAGCACCGCGCAGCCGGTCGCCACCACGAACGTCACCGGGGCGAAGCGGCTGGCGAATCCGCTCCCGAACGCTCCGGTCTGCAGTGCCACCAGCTTGACGTCCACCGCCGGCCCCACCACAAGGAACACCAGCCGGGGCAGCAGCGGCAGCGCCGACAGCGACGCGGCGACGAACGCGTCAGCCTCGCTGCACAGCGCGAGCACCACCGCAAGCATCGCCATCACCAGGATGCCGAGCAGCATCTGACCGGCCAGTGAGGCCATCCAGGACGGAGGTATCAGGACGTTCAACGCGGCCGCGGTGAGCCCGCCGAGCACCAGGAATCCCCCTGAGGAGACCAAGTCGTGCCGGGCGGTGTCGGTGAACACCGCGAAGGAGCTGCGAGCCGGGTCTCGCTGGGGACGGCACAGCGCCCGCTGCGCGATCCACTCGGGACGCCCGAAACGCGCCCATAGCCATCCCATCACCAGCGCGGTGGCCATCGAGCCGAGGAACCGGGCCAGCACCATCCGGGGCTCGCCCGGGAAGGCGACCGCGGTGGCCACCAGCACCACCGGGTTCACCGCCGGCGCGGCAAGCAGGAACGTCAGCGCCGCTGCGGGCGGCACGCCTTGCTGCATGAGCCGCCGGGACACCGGTACCGATGCGCACTCGCACCCCGGAAGCGCCATGGCGGCCACCCCAGCGACGGGCACCGCGGCCACGGTTGATCGCGGCAGCATCCGACGCAACGCCGCCGGCGGCACGAACGCCGCGATCAGCCCGCTCACCAGCACCCCGAGTACCAGGAACGGCATCGCCTGCACGCACACCGCCACGAAGACCGTGGCGCCGGTGCGCACCGCAGAGATGTCGAGCATCCGGATCAGCGGTCCCTGGGCCAGCAGCGCCAGCACCAGAATCGTGCAGAGCACCTCCATCGAGGTGATCCGGTGCCACAGTGGGGTTCGATCGCCCGGAGCGGTAGGAGCCCGAGGGGCGGCGGGTGGCGCCGCCATCAGCCGGCCAGCAACTCGCTACGCACCTGTGATGCCGTGGACACCACCAGCATGAGCAGCGTGCCCAGCGGCACGGTCTCCAGGCCGGCAGCGGGGAAGGTGTACCGGAGCATGACGTCGGCGCCGCGCTCGCCGCGGATCAATCCCAGGGTGCCGAACAGGCCCTGCCCGGCTCGGGTGGCGACCCGCTCGGCCAGCTGACCGTCGTCGGTGACGTCCCAGGCCACCACGCAGGTCAGGCTGAGTACGAGCAAGCCCTCGGCGAGTTCCACCGCCTGCACCGCGCAGGGCACCTCGGAGTGCTGGAAGCTCAGCGCACCGTCGTCGTCCACCTTGACGTCCTGGTATCTCTCCAATGCTGTCCGGGCGGTATCGAGCAGCTCCCGGGTGCAGGCTTGGCTCGTCGCAGCCTTGTCGGGACTCACCGGATCGTTCTCCTCAGGTCTGGGTATCGAGTGGCACGGTCGCGGTAGCGGTGCCGAACCGGCGGTTACGGGCGGCGTAGGTCTCGCAGGCCTGCCAGAGATGTCTGCGGTCCAAGTCCGGGAACAGGACGTCCTGGAACACCAGCTCCGCGTAGGCAGACTGCCAGATCAGGAAGTTGGAGATGCGCTGCTCGCCGGAAGGCCGCAGGAACAGGTCGACGTCGGGCATATCCGGTTCGTCGAGGTGGCGGGCCAACATCCGCTCGTCGACGCGCTCCGGGTCGATCTCACCGCGGGCCACCCGACGGGCCACCTCGCGCGCCGCGTCGGCGATCTCCGCGCGACCGCCGTAATTGACGCACATCGTCAACGTCATGACGTCATTGCCGGCGGTCAGTTCCTCGGCGGCCTCAAGCTCCCTGATCACGCTGCGCCACAACCGGGGACGGCGCCCGGCCCAGCGCACCCGTACCCCCATCTCATGCATCTGGTCGCGGCGGCGGCGCATGACGTCGCGGTTGAACCCCATCAGGAAGCGCACCTCCTCGGGACTACGCCGCCAGTTCTCGGTGGAGAACGCGTAGGCCGACAGCCAGGTCACCCCCAGCTCGATGCAACCGCAGACCACGTCCAGCAAGACGGCCTCGCCACGGCGGTGGCCCTCGGTGCGAGACAACCCACGCTGCTGGGCCCACCGGCCGTTGCCGTCCATCACCAGCGCGACGTGCCGGGGCACCCGTTCACCAGGTATCAGCGGTGGCCGGGCACCGGAAGGATGCGGATCGGGCGCACAAACCACCCAACCATCCTGCCGCCATCCGCATTCAGCGGGCTGAGCGGGGTTATCCGGCCGTCAATAGCCCCGCTCAGCCCGCTGAATGCGCTGGCGGGTGGCGCTCGACCAGGGGGAGGGAGCGGAGTTGGCGTTCCAGGTGCCACTGCAGGTGGGCGGCGATCAGGCCGCTGCCCTCCCGGCAGACCGCGGGCGGTGCGCCCTCGGCGACCTGCCAGTCTCCGCGTACGAGGGCGTCGAGTACCTCCACGGTCTGCGCCGACGGGGTAGCCGCGCCGGCCGGCCGACATCCTGGGCAGACCACACCTCCTGCGGGCACGCTGAACGCCCGGTGTGGGCCCGGTGCCCCGCAGCGGGCACATTCGGTCAGCGCAGGAGCCCAACCGGCTGTTGCCATCGCGCGCAGCAGGAAAGCGTCGAGCACCAGCGGGGGTTGCCGCGGCCCGTCAGTCAACGCCCGCAGCGCGCCCACGACCAGCAGGTACAGCCGCAGTACCGGTTCGCCCTCGGCACCGGCCAGCCGCTCGGCAGTCTCCAGCACCGCGCAGCCGGTGGTGTAACGGCCGTAGTCGCCGACCAGCCGGGAGCTGAAGCCGTCGACCGTCTCGACCTGGGTGACGATGTCCAGCGTCCGCCCGCGGTAGAACTGCACATCGACGTGCCCGAACGGTTCCAGCCGCGCACCGAACTTCGATGAGGTTCGCCGCACCCCCTTGGCCACCGCGCGCACCCGCCCGTGCCGGCGGGTCAACAGCGTGACGATGCGGTCGGCCTCGCCCAGCTTCTGCACCCGCAGCACTACCCCGGTGTCGCGGTAGAGGTTCACCCACCCATCGTCGCACCATCGACTCCGGCCACAGCGCAGGCGCAGCCGGAGTAACGAGCTCAGAAACCGAGGCGACGCAGCTGCTTGGGGTCGCGCTGCCAGTCCTTGGCGATCTTTACTCGCAGATCGAGGTACACCGAGGTGCCCAGCAGAGCCTCGATCTGCCGGCGCGCGCGGCTGCCGACCTCCTTGAGCCGCTGGCCGCCCCGCCCGATCACGATCGCCTTCTGGCTGTCCCGCTCGACGTAGAGGTTCACGTAGACATCGATCAGGTCCGCCCGCCCCTCCCGCGGGATCATCTCCTCCACCATGACGGCCAGCGAGTGCGGCAGTTCATCGCGCACTCCCTCCAGGGCCGCCTCCCGCACCAGCTCTGCCACCAAGGTCTGCTCCGGTTCGTCGGTGAGCTCGCCACCCGGATACAACGGCGGGGACTCCGGCATCCGGGCCAGCAGCAGGTCGGCGAGTAATCCCACCTGGAAACCGTCGACCGCGGACACCGGCACCAGCTCGGCGAACTCGTCGAAGCCGGCCGACCGGGCCAGGTTGGCCAGCCCGGCGAGCTGCTCGGCGACCCGCTGAGGACTCACCAGATCGGTCTTGGTCACGATGCCAAACACCGGGGTGCGCCGGGCCAGCGCAGCCAGCTCACCGGCGATGAACCGGTCGCCAGGTCCGATCGCGGCGTCAGCTGGCACGCAGAACCCGATCACGTCCACCTCCGACCACGTCGCGCGCACCAGGCTGTTGAGCCGTTGACCGAGCAGGGTGCGTGGCCGGTGCAGGCCGGGTGTATCCACCAGGATGAGCTGCCCGTCGGGCTGGTGCACGATTCCCCGAATGGTGTGGCGGGTGGTCTGCGGCCGGCTGGAGGTAATCGCCACCTTGTGGCCCACCAACGAGTTGGTCAACGTCGACTTGCCGACGTTGGGTCGTCCGACCAGGCAGGCGAAACCGGCCCGGAAGGGCGTTCGCGCAGCCGTCCCTTCGATCTCGCCAGCCATGTCCCCAGCCATGTCCCCAGCCATGTCGCTCGTCATGTCCCCAGCCACGTTCCCCGCCACCTCTAACGCCCCGCGGTCAGCACGTCGGTGAGTGCGCCGCGCTGGTCAGCCAACAGCACCGCGGCCCGCGGCCCCAGCTCGCGGACCGCGGCCAGCGAGGCAGGGTCCACCGACCTCGACCCGGACACCACCGCGGCCGCCTCCAGACCGGTCGCGCCGCTGGCCACCGCCGCGGCGACCGCCACCTGCAGCGCGGTCAGCGTCAGCGAGGGCAGCGAGACCGTGCACCCGGTGTAGGTCCGCCCTTCGGTGTCGCGCACGGCAGCACCCTCCTCAGCCCCGGTGCGGACCAGCGCCGAGCGTGCCAGCGTCATGATCTTGGCGTCCTCGGGGTCGAGGTCAGCGGTCTCAGGCACGCGTATCGCTCGCTTCCTGCGGCGGATCAGCCGCGACGGGGTGGAGCTGAGGTTGCTCGGCCTGCTGGTAGTCGCGCAGGCTCGGGGAATCCGGCTGCGAGCGGACCCGAGAGACGATGACCGTGGTGATGCGCAGCCGCCCGCGACGGTCGTTACCGCCCTCGGCCCGCAGCCGAAGGCCGGCCACCTCAGCTTCAGCACTGGGCACGGGCACCCGACCCAACCGCTGCGCGAGCAGCCCACCGACGGTTTCCACGTCGGTGTCCTCCAAATCCACCGCGAACAGCTCACCCAGATCGATCACCGGCAGCCGGCTGATCACGCGCACCGTACCGTCGTCGAGGTGCTCGACCGGCGGCAGCTGCTCGGTGTCGGATTCGTCAGTGATCTCGCCGACGATCTCTTCGAGGATGTCCTCGATCGTCAACAGGCCGGCGGTGCCGCCGTACTCGTCGACGACGATGGCCATGTGGTTGTGCGAGATCTGCATCTCCTTGAGCAGTCCGGTGAGCAGCTTGGAGTCGGGCACGAACGTCGCAGGCCGCATCACCTCATCGACCGTTCCGCCGCTGTGCCCGCCTTGTTTGGGCCCGCCTTGCTTGAGGTCGCCTTGTTTGGGGTCGCCTTGCTGCTCGACGCCCTGGATCCCGTTCACGGTCCGCGCCACCAGATCCTTGATGTGCGCGACGCCGACGATGTCGTCGACGCTGTCCCCGATCACCGGGATCCGGGAGAATCCGGAACGCAGTGCCAGTGCCA
The DNA here is from genome assembly GCA_030862525.1 of Actinomycetota bacterium. Taxonomy (GTDB): domain Bacteria; phylum Actinomycetota; class Actinomycetes; order Mycobacteriales; family Pseudonocardiaceae. Next base: position 8,188 of record JALZDN010000035.1, read on the forward strand.
CGGCTTGGCGCACCGACTTGTCGTGTTCGATCCAGACGATCTCGGTCCGGGGCACCATCACCTCGCGAGCCACGGTGTCACCGAGCTCGAACACGGAGTGGATCATCTCGGCCTCCCCGGCCTCGACCACGCCGCGCTCCCCCGCCATGTCCACCACCTCGCGGAGTTCGACTTCAGAGCTGAACGGCCCTTCCGGGAATCCCCGACCGGGCGTGATCGCATTACCGACCATGATGAGCAGCCGCGACAGCGGTCCCAGAATCCGTCCCAGCGCCCGGACCGATCCGGCCACCGCTAGTCCGACGCGGTAGGGATGTTGGCGCCCGATGGTTCGTGGGCCTACTCCGACGACCACATAAGTCACCACGACCATTGCCAGCCCGGCGCACAGGACCGCCAGCCAGGTCGGCTGCAACGCCCGCACCGCGGCCACGGTGACCAGCACCGTGGCAGTCAGTTCGCAACTGAGCCGTAGCAGCAGCAGCAGGTTGATGTGCCGGGGCCGATCGGCAACGACCAGCGCGAGCTGGCCGGCGCCAAATCGGCCGGAACGCACCAGCGCGTCCACCCGGGCCCGCGACACCGTGCCCAGCGCGGCGTCAGCCGCGGCGAAAGCCCCGGCGGCTACCACCAGGGCGGCGGCTAGCACCAGCAGCGGAAGAGACGATGTCAGCACCGTCGGTTCCCGCAGGCTATCCGGGAGGGCCGGACTCCTCCGGCCCGTCCAGACCCACCGCTCCCAGCAGTCGGGTATCTGCCTCTCGCTGGGCCGACCGGCGCCGGCTGGCTCGCGCGGAGCGTCGGAACTCACCGAGGATCCGGTCTTGCAAAGCGAACATCTCGCGCTCCTCGGCGGGTTCGGCGTGGTCATAACCCACTAGATGCAACACGCCGTGCACGGTGAGCAGGTGCAGCTCATCGAGTACCGAGTGGCCCGCTGCGGCGGCCTGCTCCATCGCAACGTCCGGGCACAGCACGATGTCGCCGAGCAGCGTTGGACCGCCGACCGGGCTGTCCGGCCGTCCGCCCGCCAGCAGCCCAGCATCGCCGGTTTCATCCATCGGGAAGGCCATCACGTCGGTGGGTCCTGGCTGATCCATCCAGCGCTGGTGCAGATCGGCCATCACCCCGGTACCGACCAGCAGCATCGACAACTCGGCCATTGGGCTGACGCCCAACCGATCCATCGCGAAACGGGCTGCGGCCGCGAGGGATGCCTCGTGGACGGTGGTGCCTGATTCGTTGGCGATCTCGATGCCCACCGGTGGGTCACCGCCGCCGACGGCGGTCGCTGCGGTTGGGCACGGGGTGTGCCCCGCTGCCCTCCTGGACGGCATCCCACCGCGCATAGGCGTCCACGATGTCGGTGACCAGCCGGTGACGGACCACATCGATGCTGGACAGCTGCGCGAAGTGCACGTCGTCCACCCCGTCGAGGATGTGCTGCACGATCCGCAGCCCGGACACCTGACCCCCCGGCAGGTCGACCTGCGTGACGTCACCGGTGACCACGACCTTGGAGCCGAAGCCGAGCCGGGTGAGGAACATCTTCATCTGCTCCGGCGTGGTGTTCTGCGCCTCGTCGAGGATGATGAACGCATCGTTGAGGGTGCGGCCACGCATGTAGGCCAGCGGGGCGACCTCGATGGTTCCGGCGGCCATCAGCTTGGGGATCGACTCGGGGTCGAGCATGTCGTGCAGGGCGTCGTACAGCGGTCGCAGGTACGGGTCGATCTTCTCGTACAGCGTGCCGGGCAGGAAACCCAACCGCTCCCCCGCCTCGACCGCCGGCCGGGTGAGGATGATCCGGGTGACCTGCTTGGCCTGCAGCGCCTGCACCGCCTTGGCCATCGCGAGATAGGTCTTGCCGGTGCCGGCGGGCCCGATGCCGAACACGATGGTGTAGTGATCGATGGCGTCGACGTAACGCTTCTGGTTCAGCGTCTTGGGCCGGATCGTGCGGCCGCGCCGGGAGAGGATGTCCAGGCTGAGCACCTCAGCGGGCTCCGCCTCCCCCTGCTCGAGCATGGCCAGGGTGCGGCGGACCGCGTCCGGGGCGAGTTGCTGGCCCCGGGAGGCCAGGATGAGCAGCTCCCCGAAAGCGCGCTCGGCGAAGACCACGTCGGCCGGGGTACCGGAGAGGGTGGCCTCGTTGCCCCGCACGTGCACGTCGGCGGCCAGCAGGTCCTCGATCACCCTCAGGTTCTCGTCCCGGGATCCCAGCAGCGACAGCACGGCGGCATTCGGAATCACGATCTTGGACTGAACCGGTTCAGGCTGAGTCGTCGCGGAACCGGACGGGGAGGTGCCCTCCACTGGGGTAGGGGTCACGTGTGCGTGGCTCCTGCTTTCTGCGCGCTTGCGCATCGGGGCAATCCGCTAAGACCGATGCTAGCCGCAGAGCGGGATCCGCGGGGCTGCAGGCTGGCGACCGTGCACCGAATCCGGCGGAGCTCGCACGTACGTGAACAATGAAAGGGGTCTTGCGACACAAATGGGAGTGGCCGCGCCGCAGCGGAAACTGGGGGCCATCCCGC
>JALZDN010000084.1 GCA_030862525.1 Actinomycetota bacterium
GACGCGCTCAGCCTGGTGGCACTGATGCTTTACGTCGCCGAGACGACGGGCCAAGCGCTGGCGGTGGCGATGCTGCTGCTGGTCAACGATTTCGCTCCTGCGCTGCTTGGGCCGCTGACCGGGACGATCAGCGACCGCTTCGACCTCAAGCGGGTCATGGTCGGCTGCGAACTGGTCCAAGCCGGCCTGATGGCCGCGATCGCGCTGTGGCTGCCACCTTTGCCGCTACTGCTCGCTCTGGTTGCGCTGCGCGCGATCGCCGGGCAGGCCTTCCAGCCGGCGTCACGCGCCGCGGTTCCCGGCGTGGTGCGGGATCGGGACCTGGAGAGTGCCAACGCCGCAATCGGGATCGGCACTAACGGCGGTGAAGCACTCGGCCCGCTGCTTGCCGCGCTGTTGGTGCCCGTCCTGGACACCCGCGGCGTCCTGCTCCTCGACGCCGCCACCTTTCTCGCCTCGGCGGCGCTGCTCACGTTCCTGCCGTCCTCGAAGCGAGACTCCCGCACCGGCACCGCGCGGGCAACCTTCCTGGCCGACACCAAGGCCGGGCTGCGCTACATCTGGGCAACTCCGATGGTCCGGACGATCGGTCTGGGCTTCTTCGCGATCGTCGCGTTCAACGGCATCGACGACGTCGCGTTGGTGTTCCTGGCCACCGCCAATCTCGGCGGCGGGGACACCGCGGTGGGGCTGCTGCTGGCCGCGGTAGGCATCGGGCTGTTCATCGGATACGCGCTGCTTGCCCGGCCACATCACCGGGTCGCGATGGGGACGCTGCTGTTGGCCGGCTTCGCGATCAGTAGCGCCGGCAATCTCCTGACCGGACTGGCCTGGGCCGTCGCCGCCGCCTTCGTCGTGCAGACCGTCCGCGGGCTCGGTATCGCCGCCATGGACGTCGCCGTGAACACCATGCTGCAGCGCAGCGTGCCCCGCGATCTGCTCGGCCGCGTGTTCGGCAGCCTCTATGGCGCCATCGGGATCGCCGCTGCGCTGGCCTACCTCCTCGGCGGGCTGCTCATCGACCTCACGTCCGCGCGTATCGCATTCGTCGTCGGTGGCGCCGGTGGGCTGCTCGCCACGCTCGCCGTCGCAGCCGCGTTGCGCCGCAGCGCGCGCGGCAATCACAACAAGCGGTCGAACGACGGGGCGTAGCGGAAAATCCCGCGCAGAGAATCGTCCCAGGCATTGAGGGGACGTACTTGGAAATATCCTGCCCACTCCGGGACAGGCGGGAGCACCCCCAGTGTTGCTCCCGCCACGAACCCGAACCGGCTGTAGTACGCAGGCTCACCGAGCAAGGCCACCGCCGGCTCATCCAAGGCGTCGGCCGCAGCCAGCACCGCGTGCATCAACGCCTGACCGACACCGCGTCGCTGGCAGGCCGGGACCACACCGAGTGGGCCGAGCCCGATCGAGGGCCGGTCAGTGATACTCGCACGACTACAGATGACGTGCCCGACGATGCCGCCGTCCAGGACCGCAACGATGGACAGTGCCGCAATGACGTCCTCGTCGGCCCGCAGCTCGTCCACTAACCGAGCCTCGGCCGCGTCGGCACCAGCGCCGAATGCGGCATTGTGCACCGCCCGCACGGCCGGCTGATCCCCGGGACTTTCTCGACGCAGGAACACGGGCGGATCTTGTCATGCGACCAGAGACATCACCGGGTGCCCGGCGAGTTCATAGGATCAGGCCCGCAGTATCCGAGCACGATCGCGGAGGGGCCGATGACCTGGCGGGAACGTCTGCGCAGGCTCGTGGACGGCGACCGCTTCCAGCGGTTCATCGTCGCGGTGATCGTGCTCAACGCAGTGACGCTGGGATTGGAGACGTCCGACCGAGTGGTCGCGGAGTACGGCCGGCTACTGCACGCGGTGGACCGGATAGCGCTGGCGATCTTCGTGGTCGAGCTGGCGCTGCGACTTGCCGCCCACGGGTGGCGCTTCTTCCGCGACCCATGGAGTGTCTTCGACTTCATCATCGTCACCATCGCGCTGATCCCCGCATCGGGGGCGTTCTCGGTACTGCGGGCGCTGCGAATCCTCCGGGTGCTGCGGCTGGTCGCACTGGTGCCGAGCATGCGAGGGGTGGTCACGGCACTGCTCACCGCGGTGCCGGGGATGGCGTCCATCGCGGCGCTGCTTGGGTTGCTGATTTACGTCGCCGCCGTGATGGCCACCCAGCTGTTCGGTGACGGCGTGCCGGACCGCTTCGGTGATCTCGGCAGCTCGCTGTTCACCCTGTTCCAGGTCATGACGACCGATGACTGGGCGAACGTCGCACGCGAGACGATGGTGATCCAGCCGCTGGCCTGGATCTTCTTCATCGTGTACTTGCTGGTATCCACGTTCGCGGTGCTGAACCTGTTCATCGCCGTGGTGGTCCGCGCGATGGAGGAGCAGGTCGCCAACGAGGTTAAGGCAGACGTTGCCAAGCGCCAGCGGGAAGACGCCGTCGCTGCGGCGACCATCCTCAATGAGGTACGCGCGCTACGCGCCGAGATCGCCGAGATGCGGGCGCGGTCCTGATCCTTCGGCCGCGGCACACCGGGCACCACAGCACGGCACACCGTGCATGGCGGCGCGACACACCGGACATGGCGGGGCGACACACCGGGCACCCAAGCCGGACACACTGGGGAAGGCAAGTCGCGGCATCGGGATCAGGGAGGCTGGCATGGTGACCGGTTACGAGTACAAGGTGATCGAACTTCGGGAGGGCTTGCTCGGCAGCAAGATGTCCGGTGGCAAGCTCGAGAAGATCCTCAACGAGCATGCGGACAAGGGGTGGCAGCTCAAAGCCATCACCGCAGTCGAGGTGAAGGGACGGATCGGACCTGGTGGTGTCGACGGTGTACTCGTCACCTTGGAGCGTCCGCGCGGCTGAAGCCGGTGGCGCACTCCTCAGGGAACCGGCCACGGGCAGACCTCAGACATTTCACTGCAGAAAATCGGCGCCGCAACCGAGGATGAATGGGACACTGAGACCATGCTGAAGATCATCGGGGTGCTACTCGTCGTCTGGCTGGCCGTGTCGATCCTCGGCGCTGTCCTCAAAGGCCTGTTTTGGCTGCTGACTGTCGTCGGCGCCGTGCTGTTCGTGGCCACCGCCGCCTACGGTTACCGCAAGCGGCGATCAGGCCCGGAGGCGCTGCGCTAACTTTGTCCGCGAATGGACTGATCGGCATTACCACGCTGTTACCAGTGCGAAACGCTTCCGGAGTTGGGCTTGGGGTGGTCGGCCCAAGCGTGTGACTATCAAATCCGGCGCGTCGGATACCCACCGCCACGCCTGCTCCAGCCTGGCCTGACGGTCTCCGCTTCTGCCCCGAGGGCGTTGGATGAGGGGTAGCCGATGACATTGTCAGCCCGACCGGATTCGAACGCCGAACGGGGCAGGCGCCTGGACTCGGTGGCCGCTCACGCCGGTGTCCTCTCGGAATCGCAGCACCTCGCACTGCGAGCCGACATCCGCCTGCTGTCGACCCTGCTCGGTGAGACCTTGGTTCGCCACGGCGGCGAGGAATTGCTCAAGCTGGTCGAAGAGGTACGAAGGCTGGCCCGAGTGGCCCTGGCAGAGGACAGCGCGGAGATCAGATCGCTACTGTCCACGCTGGATATCGGCACGGCCGTCCAGCTCGCCCGGGCGTTCTCGATCTACTTCCAGCTTGCCAACGTGGCTGAGCAACTGCACCGGTCGCGGGAGCAGCGGGCCCAGGCCGGCTGGTCGCACGGACCGCTGCGTGCGGTGATGGACCGGCTGGCTCGAGACGTCGACCGGGCCGAAGTGGAAGCGATGCTGGCGCGGATGGAGCTGCGGCCGGTATTCACCGCTCACCCGACCGAGGCATCCCGTACGTCGGTGCAGGGCATATTGCGCCGGGTGGCCGACGTCCTCGATCAGAACCTGCCCAAGGCCCAGTTACAACGGCAGCTCGCGCGGCTGGTCGACCTGCTGTGGCAGACAGACGAGATCCGGCCCGGCCAACCGACGGTTCTCGACGAGGCCCGCGCGGTCGCCTACTACCTCGAGCAGCTCGGTACTCACGCGGTGCCCGACCTGCTGGAGGACTTCGAAGACGAGCTCACCCGAGCCGCGTTCGCGCTGCCTCCACAGGCCCGCCCGCTGGTGCTCGGTAGCTGGGTCGGGGGCGACCGCGACGGCAACCCCAACGTCTCACCGCAGGTGACCCTCGACGTCTTGCGGCTCTACGCGAACCGGGCACTGAACATCCACCTGGCCTTGATCGACCAGCTCGTCCAGGAGCTGAGCGTGTCGACCCGCGTGGTGGGGGTTTCCGAGGCACTGCGGTGCAGCCTCGGCCATGACCGGCGCCTGCTACCCGAGGTCTACGACCGCTACCTGCGGCTCAACGCCGACGAGCCGTACCGGCTCAAGTGTGCCTTCATCCACGCCCGCCTGACCCGAACTCGGCAGCGAATTCGCGACGGCGTCGGGCACCAGGAGGGACAGGACTACTTGGGTGCCCAGTCCTATCTCGCTGACCTGGAGATCATGGACGTCTCGCTGCGCGGGCATCTCGGGGAACGCATCGCCGAGGGCACCCTGGCCAGGACGCTGCGCAGCGCCCGAGCGCTGGGCCTGCACCTCGCGGCCCTGGACGTGCGCGAGCACGCCGACAAGCATCACGCCGCCCTCGCGGCCCTCTACGACCCGCTCGGTGAGCTCGCAACGCCTTACGCCGAGCTCGACCGCGCGGCGCGGGCGGCGCTGCTGTCCCGTGAGTTGGCCGGACGGCGGCCGCTGACCGCCCGCTCCGCTGAGCCGTCACCAGCGGCGGCGGACGCGCTCGCCGTCTTCGATGCGATCCGCTCTGCCCAGCAGACCTTCGGTGAACCGGCGGCCAGCACATACATCGTCTCGATGACAAAGGGGGTGGACGACGTGCTGGCCGCTGCGGTGCTGGCCCGGGAAGCCGGTCTGGTCACCCTGGCCCCCTCGGGGGATCCGACGGCCGGTAAATCCACGTGCACGGTGGATCTGGTACCGCTGTTCGAGACGGCCACCGAGCTGCGCTGCGCCGGAGAGCTGCTCGACGCGATGCTGCGGGACCCCTCCTACCGGCAGCTGGTCGCAGCCCGGGGAGACCTGCAGGAGGTGATGCTCGGATACTCCGACTCCAATAAGGATGCCGGGATCACCACCTCGCACTGGGACATCCACCGGGCGCAACGTCAGCTGCGCGACACCGCCGCCGCGCACCGGGTCCGGCTGCGGCTTTTCCACGGCCGCGGCGGTTCGGTCGGCAGGGGCGGTGGGCCGGCTGGGGAAGCGGTGGCGGCCTCCCCGTACGGCACGGTCGACGCGACGATGAAGGTGACTGAGCAGGGCGAGGTCATCTCCGACAGGTACTCGCTGAGCGCGCTGGCCCACGACCACCTTGAGATCCTCCTCGCCGCGGTGCTGGAGGCGACCCTGCTGCACCAGACCTCGCGGGTGCCGCCAGAGGTGCTGGCCTGTTGGGATGAGGCGATGGACGTGGTGAGCGGGGCCGCCCATGCGGCTTATCGCGACTTCGTCGGCCTTCCCCGGCTCAGCGAGTTCTTCTCCGCTGCCACTCCGGTCGACGAGCTGGGCTGGCTCAATGTCGGCTCCCGACCGGCGCGGCGACCGGGCAGTGGGAACACCACGCTGGAAGGGCTGCGGGCGATCCCGTGGGTGTTCGGGTGGACCCAGACCCGGATGGTGGTGCCGGGCTGGTACGGCCTCGGCAGTGGCCTGCGGGCAGCCCGTGACGCCGGGCTCGGTGCGGTGCTCGATGAGATGCGGGACTGGGCGTTCTTCACCAACCTGCTCGGAAACGTCGAGATGACGCTGGCCAAGACCGACCTACGGATCGCGGAATGCTACGTCTCGGTCCTCGTGGAGCCCGGTCTGCAGCCGTTGTTCGACTCCATCGTCGGCGAGTACGACCTGACCATGCGTGAAGTACTGCGGCTGACCGGCGGCTCGACCCTGCTGGCCCGGCACCGTCTGCTGCGCCACACCCTGCAGGTGCGGGCTGCGTACCTGGAGCCGCTGCACCACCTCCAAATCTCGCTGCTGGCCCGCCATCGCGAGATGGATGCACCCGACCCGGATCTACGTCAAGCCCTGCTGCGGACTGTCAACGGGATCGCTGCCGGAATGCGCAACACCGGATGAGCCTGGTTTCAGCAGGGCCTCAGGGGGTATGGCGCGAGCATGGCTGACGCATCGATGAGCTCGCCCGAGAAGGACCCCGAGGACTGGACCACCGGCGATGAGCCGATAACCGGACCGCAGCGCAGCTACCTCGAGACGCTCGCCCGGGAGGCCGGTGAGGACGTCCCGGCGGACCTGACCAAGGCCCGAGCTTCCGAGCTGATCGACCGGTTGCAAGAGAAGACCGGCCGGGGGCGTTAACCACCGGCCATCTGCCGGGGCCCAGCGGCTGGCACACCGGGCACCAGCGGCTGACACACCGAGCAGGAGAGCGCGACACGCCGGGCTAGGGGTCGCGGTTGGGGCTGGAGGCTTGGGCCCAGAACCGCTGCGGGATCCGACCCGCCAGCCGTGCGTGCCGGCCGGCTTGCACCGCCAGCCGCATCGCTTCGGCCATCCGCGGTGGATCATCGGCCCGGGTCACGGCGGTGGCCAGCAGCACCGCGTCGCAGCCCAGCTCCATCGCCTGCGCTGCCTCCGAGGCGGTGCCGATTCCGGCGTCGAGGACCACCGGCACCCGGGCCTGCGCCACGATCATCTCGATGTTGTGCGGATTGCGGATGCCCAGCCCGGTACCGATCGGCGAGCCCAGCGGCATCACTGCCGCGCATCCCACATCGGCGAGCTTGCCGGCGAGCACCGGGTCGTCGTTGGTGTAGGGCAGCACGGTGAAACCGTCGTCGACGAGCTGCTCGGCAGCGTCGAGCAACTCGATCGGATCGGGCAGCAGGGTGCGGTCATCGGCGATGACCTCGAGCTTGACCCAGGACGTCTGCAGCGCCTCACGGCCCAGCTGCGCGGTGAGCACCGCCTCCGCGGCGCTGCGGCACCCTGCGGTGTTGGGCAACGGCTCGATCCCATGGCGCACCAGCAGGTCGAGCACGCCGGTGCGCGCGCCGGTATCCATCCGGCGAATCGCGACCGTGGTCAGCTCGGTCTGCGCGGCGAGCAGCGCCTGTTCCAGGATGGCCAGGTTGCCCGCACCCCCGGTTCCCAGGATCAGCCGCGAGCCGAATTCCCGTCCAGCGATGACCAGCGGATCATCCGCCATCTCCATCAACCTCCCTGCACCGCGGTGAGCACCTCGACCAAGGCGCCGTCATGGAGCACCGTGGACGGCCAGGACGCCCGCGGCACTACGGCGCCATCCAGGGCCACCGCAACCCCGCAGGAGGGCGCGCCGAGCCGCCCGAGCACGTCGGCCAGCCTGGCACCGTCCGGCAGTTCCCAGCGCTGCCCGTTCACCGTCACCGTCATGGCTCGCTCACCGCAGCTAGCCCACAGCCAAGCCGGGTCGGCGCAGCTGGCCGGGCCTCCAGCGGAACAGGCATACCCCGCAGCAGCGCTAGCACCGCGTCGGCGGTGAGCGGTGCCAGCAAGATCCCGTGGCGATGGTGGCCGGTCGCGGCCAGCACGCCGGGCTCCAGCTCCCCGATCACCGGCAGGTTGTCCGGGCTTCCCGGGCGCAGCCCGGCCGCGGTCTCCTCCAGCGTGTACTCCGCGATCGTGGGCAGCACCCGCTCGGCATCAGCGAGCAACTCGCGCACCGCACCGGCGGTGACGTCGGTGTCGAAACCGACCTCCCGCTGGGTGGCTCCCAGCACCAGCCACCCGCCGTTGCGGGGCACCAGGTAACTGTGTCGTCCACCGACGATGGCGCGGACCGTCCGTGACGGCGGCGGCAACGTGCCCGGCCGGGATCGCAACCGCAAGATCTCGCCCTTCACCGGACGGATCGCCCGTACCAGCGCGGGGTGCAGTCCGGCGCTGTGCGCACCCGCGGCCAGTACCACCACATCGGCCGCCGGCAGGGCCGTACAGCGCTGGTCTCGGAATCCCACCCCGACGTTGCGGCATGCCACCAGCAGCGCGTTCATCAACGCGCGGTTGTCCACTGAAAGGTCGCCCGGCACCGATAACGCCCGGCGCACCTGCGGGCCCAGCGACGGCTCAGCGCGGCGCGCCTCCCGGCCAGAGAGCACCTCCACCTGCCGTCCCATCCCGGACAGCTGCTCGGCGAGCCGGTCCAGTTCGGCGCGATCGCCAGGATCCAGCGCCACTGCGAGGGTGCCTCGGGTCTGTAAACCTGGGTCGGCGCCGGCGGTAGCGAGCTCGGCGGCGAAGCCTGGCCAGCGGCGCAGGGAAGCTGCCCCGAGAGCGAGCACCTCCTGCTCAGCGGGCACCGCTTCGATGACCGGAGCGAGCATCCCGCCGGCGACGTGCGAAGCGCCTGATCCCGGTGCCGGATCGTGCACGGTCACCGCGAACCCAGCGGACGCGGCCCGCCATGCGCAACTCAACCCGATGACCCCGCCACCGACGACAGCGACGGTATGGGGAAGACCCGTGGTGGACGGACTGACGGACGGACCCATTACTCATCACGCTCCCTGCGCCGGCATGACCCGGATCAGGTTCGACGGTCGGGGTCGCCATGACCCCCTCTCAGCCCGGTGTCGCCCCGGGCTCCCGTGCGGACCGGTTTTCAGCCTACCTCGATACGGTGCCAACATGGACGGTGTACGGATCCGGGCCCGGCTGGCCGCTGCGCGGCTGTATCTGTGCACCGACGCCCGTACCGAGCGCGGCGATCTCGCCGAGTTCGCCGACGCGGCGTTGGCCGGCGGGGTAGACATCGTTCAGCTGAGGGACAAGGCGCTGGAGGCACGCCACGAACTCGCCGCGCTGGAAGTTCTCGCGCAGGCGTGCCAGCGGCACGGCGCGCTGCTCGCAGTGAATGATCGAGCCGACGTCGCGCTCGCCGCCGGTGCGCACGTGCTACATCTGGGCCAAGACGACCTGCCGGTCGGCTGGGCACGCCGGGTGCTTGGCGACGACGTGGTGATCGGTCGGTCCACGCATGCTCCCGCACAGGTCACCGAAGCCATCCGGCAGGTCGGAGTGGATTACTTCTGCACCGGTCCCTGCTGGCCTACCCCGACCAAGCCCGGTCGCCCCGCGGCCGGATTGGACCTGGTGCGCAGCACCAGAGCTGACACTGAAGCCCCCACTGGAGCCACAGCTGGGGCCGGTTCGAACCGTCCCTGGTTCGCCATCGGCGGTATCGAAACCACGCAACGGCTGGACGAGGTGCTCGCCGCCGGTGCTGACCGCGTAGTGGTGGTGCGCGCGATCACCGACGCTGCGGATCCGCAGGCGGCCGCCGCAGCTTTCGCGCAGCGCCTGCACGCGGGGCGGCGTTAGCTGTTGTCCCTGGACGGCTGCCCCGTGAGCAACGTCAGCCCATAGGTGGACAGCACCGCGCGAACCGGCTGGAAGTAGCTCTGCCCGCCGAGCAGGCAACCGCCGGAGCCGCCGGAGAGCGTCCCTTGGGCCTGGGTGCCGCTGACGAAGGGGCCGCCGGAGTCACCGCCTTCCGCGCAGATGTCGGTCCTGGTGAGTCCGCGGACGACGTCGCCGCTGCCGTAGTTCACGGTCTCGTTGATGGCCTCCACGCGGCCGCAGTGGTAACCACTGGTAGCGCCGAACCGGCAGATCGAGGCGCCCACCGCGACCGGCTCGGTACCCGTCACAGTGAGGTAGCCGTCATCGGTGTAGACGTCGCGGGTTTGTCTCCAGGATCCCGATGCCACCTCGACCAGGCCGAAGTCGAAACCGGGAAACGATGATTTGGCGACGGGACCGATGGGGGTGCCGTCCGGTCCGGCCCAGGTGCCGCCCAACTTGGTGCAGTGCCCGGCGGTGATGATATAGCGGGTATTGCCTGAGATGGCGTTGAAACCGACCGAGCAGCGCCCGCCCTCACTGGTGGTGATCTCGTCGCCACCGCGGAGGTCGGACAGTGGGGCCGGGCGGGCATCGACGTGCTCGGTCCGCACCGCGTCCTGACCCGCCGCAAACCCCGCGGCGGCGGCATCGTCGGTGGCCGACACCACGACCGAGTTGCTGGCCGGGTCGACGTACCAGCCGGTCACCGTATCAGGAACACTGCCGGCTCGAGAGTTCAGTACCGTCATGACCCGGTCCAGCATCAGCAGGTCCCGAGGCACCAACCGCGGCTGGGCTCCAGCGCTGCGGACCCGCTGCGCCGCCGCCGGGTCAGTGGTAGCGACGATGAGGTCGCTATTGCCGGGCTCGAACCAGGCACCAGCGAACGAACTGCCTAGCGCGGCCCGCAGCGTCGACTCGATGCCACCCGCGGCAGCTTCCTTGGCAAGCCGCTGCGCCGTCACGACCGGTGCCGGACTGACCGAGTCCGGAATCGCCGGCGAAGCGGAAGCAGGCAGCGCAATGCCCATGCTGAGCAGCAAGCCCAAGGCAGCAGCAGCCAGCGAGCGAGCACGGCTTCGGGGAAGCACGGATCGGGTCCTCTCCTTCGAGCACACGGAGCACCTGACTCCCCCGACGGTCACTCCACGCTACGGATCAGTCACATAGCGGTGAAGAGCCCATTCGACGGACACGGTAGCCCATACGGTCAGTATTGTTCACACTACGAGTAGTAATCGAGCACAACCAGGTCAGGATCGACGTATCGAGCGCAGTCCAGGGTGATTCGCCGGCAGCACCCGAATCAGTACCGCGCCGCTCACCGCCACGCTGGCCGCGACAAGCGGCCAGCTCAGCAGTACTCGAGCGACCCCGAGGGCCACTACGGCGCCGGTCACCCACAGCGGCGTGAACACCGCGACCCGGAGCAGGTACTGCGCCACCCACACCCAGGACGCCAGGGAGTACGCCCGGAGCAGGGCCGGATCTCGACGCCAGGATGTGCGCTGGCCCAGTACCCCGCCGACGATCACTCCCAGCAGCGGCCAGCGGACCAGCACGCTGACCGTCCAGACCAGCGCGCTGACGACGTTGGACAGCAACTGGACGAGAAAGAAGTCAGCAGCACGGCCGGTGTACAGCGCGACCAGAACCGCCACCGAGACGCCTAGCACACCCAGCAGGGCGGCCAGCGGGCGGTTACCGCGGCGCCAGCGCACCGCCGCAACAGCGGCCCCGGTGACCAGCGCCGCACCCGCCCCCCAGCCAAGGGAGCGGTCCGAGGCCAACCAGACAACGACGAAGGCGACGGCGGGCGCGGTGGCGTCCAGCGCTGCTCGGCGGCCGCCG
>JALZDN010000004.1 GCA_030862525.1 Actinomycetota bacterium
GAGTTCGAGCAGATGGAGATGGAGTTCTTCGTCGAGCCGGGTACTGACGAGCAGTGGCATCAGTACTGGATCGACACCCGCACTGACTGGTATGTGGATCTGGGTATCAATCGGGACAACCTGCGGCTCTACGAGCATCCCAAGGAGAAGCTCTCGCACTACTCCAAGCGCACCGTGGATGTGGAGTACCGGTTCGGCTTTTCCTCTGGCCAGGTATGGGGTGAGCTGGAGGGTATCGCCAACCGCACCGATTTCGATCTCACCACACATTCCAATCACTCCGGGGTGGACCTGTCCTACTACGACCAGGCCACCGACTCCCGCTACCGGCCCTATGTGATCGAGCCTGCCGCCGGCGTGGCCCGCTCCATGATGACCTTCCTGCTGGAGGCCTACGCCGAGGACGAGGCACCCAACGCCAAGGGCGGCATAGACCGCCGTGTCGTGCTGCGGCTGGATCGCCGGCTGGCACCGGTGAAAGCCGCGGTGCTGCCGCTGTCGCGCAACGCCGACCTCACGCCCAAGGCCCGTGATCTTGCCGCCGCGCTGCGGAAGAACTGGAACGTCGACTTCGACGACGCAGGCGCCATCGGCCGCCGGTACCGCCGGCAGGACGAGGTCGGCACCCCGTTCTGCGTGACGGTGGACTTCGACTCGCTCACCGATCACGCGGTGACGGTGCGCGAGCGGGACACGATGGCCCAGGAGCGGGTCGCGATGGACCAGGTCGAGCGGTATCTGGCGGCGCGACTGGTCGGCTGCTGAATCGCTGTCCAGTCTGGGAGCATGGTGGGCATGGACACCGTGAGTCCCATGGACACCGTGAGCCCTGAGGAAACGCGTCACCGCCGACAAGCCGGTGACGCCCTGCGCCGGTGGGCGCAGCAGGGTCGTCCTTCCGGAGTGGTGCGGGTGCTGCAGCGACATGGTTTCGGCACGGTTGCCACCGGGCAACTGCTGGCCGGCACCGCCGACGGTGACCGGGCGGGAGCCGTGTTCGAGGGCACCATGGACACGGTGGCGTTGCCATTGCTGACCTCCGCAGTGTCCATGCCCGGTACCGCGAAAGGGCACGTCACCGAGTCCGATGCGGTGGACGCCGGTCTCGCGTGCTCAGGCGGCGCCCAACTACTGGGCCATCCGCTGCCTGCGCAGGCCGCCGCCGCGCTGGGTGCCGCGCTCGCGGACGGTGTTCCCTCCGCACTGGCTTCCACGGTCGACGGGTCGGCCGTGCTGGTGGCGGTCGGGCCAGGGTTGACCGAGGTGATCGGCTCGCTGGGCAGCGCCGATGTGGACGAGATTGTGCTGACCAGGCTGCGTGAGCTCGCCCGGATCGGCGCGACGGTCACCGAGCAAGGTGATGCGGCTGGTACCCCGATACTGATCGACGTTTGGGTACCGGTGACCACCATGCTGATCGTGGGCCGTGGAGCAATCGGGACGGCCTTGGCGGCGCAGTGCGAGCTGCTGGGCTGGGCGGTGCGTACCGAGACCGAGCTGGCGCCCGCAGTCGCCGCCGCCAAGGATTTCACCGCCGCCGACGTGCTGGTTCTGCTGGACCACGGCCCGGCCTTCGACGCTGTCCTGCTGGAGTTGATGCGGTCGGGGCGGGGGTTCTGCGGCGCGCTGGGATCGCGGCACACCCAGGCCGCACGGCGTACCCGGCTGCAGGCCGCCGGCGTCACCGAGGAGGAATTGGCCCGGTTGCACGGGCCGGTCGGGCTGGACCTGGGCGCGGTCACGCCGGCGGAGACTGCGGTGTCCGTGGTCGGGGAGGTGCTCGCCGTTCGGCGCGGGCGCTCCGGTGGCCCGCTGGCCGCCGCGATGGGCCGCATCGGTGGGTGACCGGCCCTCCCGGTCCGTGCTGTCCGTCGCGCTGAGACGGCTGATTCTCGGCATGGTGCTGATGGCCGTACTGATCGTGGGAGGCACGTTGTTCCGGGTGTGGCAGGTCGCCCGGGTCGATGACCGGGACTTCGCCGACATCGTCGTGGTGCTGGGTGCGGCTCAGTACGACGGGACACCATCGGCCGTGCTGGGTTCCCGGCTGGATCACGCCGCGCGGCTGTGGCGCGACGGGGTCGCGCCGGTGATCGTCACGGTCGGTGGTCGACGGGACGGCGACACGTACACCGAGGCCGAGGCTGGCCGCATTTATCTGACGTCCTACGGGATCCCCGCCGACGCCGTGGTGGCGGTGGGGGAGGGCAGCGACACCCTCGAGAGCCTGCGCGCGGTGGCCCACCGGGCAGGCGCCGAGGGTTGGCACACCGCGGTGATCGTCAGCGATCCCTGGCATTCGTTGCGGGCCCGAACCATGGCTGACGACCTCGGGCTCAGCGCGTGGACCTCGCCCACCAGAAGCGGCCCGATCGTGCAGACCCGCAATATCCAGGCTCAGTACATCGTCCGGG
The DNA here is from genome assembly GCA_030862525.1 of Actinomycetota bacterium. Lineage (GTDB taxonomy): Bacteria > Actinomycetota > Actinomycetes > Mycobacteriales > Pseudonocardiaceae. The sequence goes on from JALZDN010000004.1 coordinate 2,415, forward strand.
AGAGCGCCGCGCTGCTGCATTACCGTTTCACGCACTCCCCGGCCGACTCGCTCGGTATCGATCTGGGGTGAGGCCGGTGGGCCACCATGACAGCGAGCACGACTGTTACACCGAACATGAGTGGGCCCGGCTGCGGCCCGAGTCGGCCAAGCGAGCCGCACTACCCGGATCGGGTCCAGAGCGCCGCAGCCCCTTTGCCAGGGATCGCGCCAGGGTGCTGCACTCCGCGGCGCTGCGCAGGCTTGCGGGCAAGACCCAGGTGGTCGGTCTTGGAGAGGGGGATGTGCCCAGGACCCGGTTGACCCACTCACTGGAGGTCGCTCAGATCGGCCGCGGCATCGCCACCGAGCTGGGCTGTGATCCGGACTTGGTGGAGACCGCGGGGCTGGCCCACGACATCGGCCATCCCCCGTTCGGTCATAACGGCGAGCAGGCCCTGAACGAGGTCGCCGCGGGCTGTGGTGGGTTCGAGGGCAACGCCCAGACGTTGCGGATCCTCACCCGGCTGGAACCCAAGCTGCTCAACCCCGAGACCGGTCGGAGCCACGGGCTCAACCTGACCAGGGCGTCGTTGGACGCCACCGTCAAGTATCCGTGGCCGCGCCGCGACGGGATGGTCAAGTTCGGCTTCTACGCCGACGACGCGGCGGTGTTCGACTGGCTGCGGGAGGGTGCGCCCGAGGGTGCTCGGTGCCTCGAAGCCCAGGTGATGGACTGGGCCGACGACGTCGCATACTCGGTGCACGACGTCGAAGACGGGATCTTGGCCGGCCGCATATCGCTGGACACCTTGGCCGACCCGGTAGAGCGGGCACTGCTCGCCGAGCTGGCTGCGAAGCACTTCAGCCTGCTTTCCAGCGCGGAGTTGGAGGCCGCCGCGGAGGGTCTGCTCAAGCTCCCGGTGGTCGACGCGCTGCGGCAATACGATCGCTCGCTGGCCGCCCAGGTGGCGTTGAAGGACCTCACAAGCGAGCTGGTTGGTCGCTTCGCCTCGGCAGTCGTGTCGGCAACCCGGGCCCGGTACGGCCACGCCCCGTTGGGGCGCTACCGCGCCCAGCTGGTGATACCGGATCAGGTGGCGGCCGAGGTGGCACTGCTCAAGGCGGTGGCATTGCGATTCGTGATGCACGATCCGTGCCGGCTGGCCGCCCAGGCTCAGCAGCGGGAGCTGGTCACGCAACTGTGTGCAGCCCTGGTGCACCGGGCGCCGCAGCCGCTTGATCCTGCACTGCGCCCGGCATGGCACGAGGCTCGCAGTGACAGCGCGCGGCTGCGGGTGGTCATCGACCAGGTGGCCGCTCTCACCGACGCGCAAGCGGTGCGCTGGCACGCAGCGCTGTGTGCCCGTGAGTGACCTGTCACGTCTCCGGGCGCTGGCCCGTCCTCTTTATGGAGCCCGTCACCGACGGGTCGAGCTGGAGGAGGGATCAGCATGCCACGCATTGCCGGAGTGCCCACCCGTGAGGCCGGTCCACTCGGCCGGCTTGCCTACCGCATCGCCCGCTACCGCTACGGGGCCGTGCCTGAGCCGGCCACGGTGATGCTGCACCACCGTCCGGCGTTCTGGGCCTACGCGCTGTGGGAGCTGGGCAACGAGAAGGCGATGCGGCGGTTGCCGGCAAGCCTGCGAGAACTCGTGGTGTATCGAGTGGCCACCCAGGTGGGCTGCTCGTGGTGCGTGGACTTCGGCACCATGCTGCAGCGTCACCACGGCCTGGACATCGAGCGGCTGCGAGTTCTGGACAACTACCAGACATCGCCGGCGTTCACGCCTACCGAGCGCCGCGCGTTGGCCTACGCCGACGCGATGACCGCGTTGCCGACCACAGTCACCGATGAGATGGTCGCTGAACTGGATGCGGAACTCGGGCACGACGGGCTGGTGGAGCTGACCTACGCGATTGCAGTGGAGAACCACCGGGCTCGGTTCAACCATGCCCTGGGCATCACCGACCAGGGGTTCACCTCCGGACAGGCGTGCCTTGTGCCGCCTCATTCGTGAATGCGCGGGCCACCAGCGCGCCGAAGAGCAGGCCAATGGTGGCCCACATCACCAGCTGGGTGCCCAGCGAGGCGATCCGGAATTCCCACAGCACCATCGCCGGGAACGCGTCGGGTACCTCATTGATAGTCGGTAGTAGGAACTGGACAACGGCCACGGCTACGACGAACCCCGCGGCTGCCACCAGGGCGGCATTCCAGGCGCCCAGGCGCGGCGTGAGTCGCCGGCCGAGGTAGGTCGCCGCGACTGCCAGCAGCAGTGAAGCCACCACCATCGCCAGGTACAACGTGCTGCGCTGGCTGATCGTGTCGGGGTTGCCGACCGCTGGTGGGTTGGCGGGGTACTTGAGAAAAGGCACGACGAACACGACAAGGTAGCCGCCCAGCGCCATGACGGCGGCCGTGGCCCGCGCACTGAGACGGCCGATGCGGCCGTAGGCGACGGCGAATGCCAAGCTGAACAGGCCACCGAATGCAACGGCGTACACCACAACGGCGGTGGCCAGCCCGATGGTGCTCTGCACCGCCCGGCTGACCAAATCCGGCTCTTGAGTCTGGCCCGTGGCGGCCTGTGCGGCCGACTCGAAGCCGATCGCACTGACGACCAAGGGCTCACCGACGATGTACGCGAATACCAGTGCAAGCAGCCCTGCCGCCAGACCGGAGAGCATGCCACGCACCAATAACATTCTCATCATGGTGGTGCGGTCCGGTGATCAGTGACAGGGGACGCCGAGTAAATGCCGCCCATCGTGCACGAACTCGTGCAGGTAGTGACCCGCGACGGTCGACATCGCACCCTGTTCGACGCCGATGAAATACAGCAAAATGAGACCGAGGACGCCCACGAAGATCGCCCAGGGCAGAATCTCCCACAATGGGATGCTAACTGGAATCGGCGCGGGAACGGAGATGACACTCACGGTGGTACCTCCCTGGGTTGACGCGACCCACTAGACGGTAATCACGACGGCGAAGTGTCTGACTCACGAACCCAAGGCGGGTGTCGTTCACAGTGGCGCGACCGCGCCGGGTTTGCACCGGCTTACTCCACTCCGTCGAGCACCTGACGGTAGGCATGGGGCAGCGGCGGCGTCAATCGGCCGTAACGGTGCCCGAACAGCTGGGCCGCTCAGTGCGGAGGCGTCCGAGCAGGTCGGTCGGCACGACCCGCACCTTGAACGGCTGGTGTGCTGCGAAGACCTCGTCACCGGCCACCCGGATCACTTCTTGGTACCGGCCGTCGGCGTCGAGTTCGAGGACCACCAGATCTGGTACGTCGGGATCGAGCACCCAATAGCTGGGTGTACCCAGCCGCTGGTAGTGGGCCCGCTTGAGGTTGAGGTCGATCAGCCGGCCGCTCGGGGACAACACCTCGACGGCCAGCACGGGTGCCGCGGGAAGATTCTTGTCGGTGAGCTCGTCGAACCGGGCGACCAGAACGTCGGGCTGCACTTCGTTGGACATGTCGGTCTGCACGGCAAACGGCGCGGCGATGACGTATAGGTCCTCCGGACACACGTCATCCAGCAGCCGGTGCAGCTGGTAGGCGATCGTCTGGTGCCGCAGGCCGGGTGCCGGGCTCACCAGGAGCTCCCCGTCGATGAGCTCATAGCGGCGGCCGTCATCGGGCATCCCTTCAAGGTCATGGACCGTGAAGGGCGTGCTGGCGGTGACGCTCATGCTGGTCATGGTCCCTCCTGGAAGTCGGTCTGCCAAACGGTGTCACGAGGGACCGACATTTCCAGGCCGCTCACAGACTGAAGGTTCGGCCGAGCTTGTCCGGGTTAGCGATGTCGTAGATCGCGGCCACCTTCCCGTCGCGGACCGCGAAGCAGGACACCCGGCCGGCGATCGACGGGTGCTCAGCGTCACCCGGCCAGGCCGGGATGACCATCCCCAAGTCCCCGTTGACCAGCACCAGCTGGGCAGCTCCAAGCCGCTTCAGGCCGTAGCGCTGCTGCAGTCCAAGGACGAACCTGGCCACCTGGTCCGCACCCCGAACCGGCCGGCGCGCGGTGCGCTCCTTGCCGCCGCCATCGCCGATCACCGCGGCATCCGGGTGCAGCACGCTGACCAACGCGGCGAGGTCACCACCGGCCAGCGCGGTGAGAAACGCATCGAGCACCTGACGCTGCTGGGCCAGATCCACCCGAGGTGGCGGGTCGGCCGATGCGACAGCGCGCCGCGCCCGGGAGGCGTGTTGCCGGGCGGCGGGCACCGAGCAGCCCAGGACGTCCGCGATCTCGGTGAACGGCACGTTCAGGGTGTCATGCAGCACGAAGGCGACCCGCTGCTCGGGGGTCAGCCGCTCCAGGACGACCAACGCGGCCATCCGCACGCCGTCGTCACGGACGACCTCGTCCAGCGGGTTCACCGGACCGTCCAGCCGAGTCACCAGCGGCTCAGGCAGCCACGGCCCGACATAGCGTTCGCGCTGGACGGTCGCCGAGCGCAGCCGGTCCAGGCACAGCCGCCCGACCACGGTGGTCAGCCAGCCGCGCGGATCACGGATTGCCGCCTGATCGGCGTCGGGCAGCCGGGCCAGCCGCAGCCATGCCTCCTGGACCGCGTCTTCCGCATCGGCCAGCGTGCCGGTGAGCCGGTAGGCGACCCCGAGCAGGTGACTGCGGTGCTGCTGGACGACGTCCGCCTCGGCCTGCACTCGACTGACCCTAGACTCGGCGATCGTGGCTGGACGGATTCGGGACGCCGACATCGCGGAGGTCCGCGAACGCAACCGGATCGACGAGGTGGTCGGCGAGTACGTCGCGCTGCGCCGGGCCGGTGCGGATTCGCTCAAGGGGCTGTGCCCGTTCCACGACGAGAAGACCTCATCGTTCAACGTCCGGCCGGGTCACGGCACCTTCCACTGCTTCGGCTGCGGCGAGGGTGGCTCCGTCGTCGACTTCATGATGAAGATCGAACACCTTGGTTTCGTCGAGGCCGTGGAGCGGCTGGCTGACCGGGTCGGAATCAGGCTGACGTACACCGGTGGCGGCTCCTCGGTGCAACGCGACCGCGGCACCCGATCCCGGCTCGTCGAGGCCAACAAGCTGGCGCAGGAGTTCTACGCCGAGCAGCTGAGCTCGCCCGAGGCGCGACCGGCCCGGGAGTTCCTCACCCAGCGTGGATTCGGCCAGGAGGTGGCGGCGACTTTCGGCTGCGGCTTCGCCCCGTCGGGTTGGGATCATCTCACCAAGCATCTGCTCGGTCGCGGGTTCTCGTTCGAGGAACTGGCCAAGGCGGGGCTGTCCCGGGAGGGCCAGCGGGGGCCGATGGATCGCTTTCACCGCAGGCTTCTGTGGCCGATCCGGGACCTCGGCGGTGACGTGGTGGGCTTCGGCGCCCGGCGGCTGTTCGACGACGACCGCAACGAGGCTAAGTACATCAACACCGCTGACACGCCGCTGTACCGCAAGTCACAGGTGCTTTTCGGGCTCGACCTGGCCAAGCGGGAGATCGCCCGGCGGCGTCAGGTCGTCGTGGTCGAGGGCTACACCGACGTGATGGCGATGCACCTGGCCGGGGTGCCCACCGCGGTGGCGTCCTGCGGCACGGCGTTCGGCACTGAGCACATCTCGGTGCTGCGGCGGCTGCTCATGGACGATGACGCCTTGCGCGGCGAGGTGATCTTCACCTTCGACGGCGACGAGGCCGGGAAGAAGGCGGCGTTCAAGGCGTTCGACGGCGACCAGAGTTTCGCGACGCAGACGTTCATCGCAATCGCACCGGACGGGATGGACCCGTGTGAGCTGCGCCAGGCGAAGGGCGACGCCGCGGTGGTCGACTTGGTGGCCCGCCGTCAGCCGCTGTTCACCTTCGCGGTGCAGACGGTGCTCGCCGAGCACGATCTGAACACCGCGGAGGGCCAAGTCGCAGCACTGCGGCGGGCTGTGCCGCTGGTTGCCCAGATCAAGGACGTGTCACTCCGAGATCGGTACGCCACGCAGCTGTCGGGCTGGGTTGGCTGGATGGGTGACGAGTCCACGGTGGTCCGGCGGGTCCGGGAAGCCGCCGGCGATGAACCTCGACGACGCGGCGGGCGCAAGCAGAGCACGTCGCCGGTCGAGAACGGCACCGAGCTTCCCCCGCGAGACGATGTGCGGCTGCAGGCCCAGCGCGAGGTGCTCAAGGCGGTGCTGCAGGAGCCCGCGATGACCGGCCCGGTGTACGACACGCTGCCCGCCGAGGCGTTCACTCATCCCAGCTACGCCCAGTTGCACGCAGCGGTGCTGGCCGCCGGTGGCACCGCCGCGGGGCTGTCCGGTGCGGAGTGGATCGACGCC
>JALZDN010000113.1 GCA_030862525.1 Actinomycetota bacterium
GGGGCGGCCGGGATGGTTGTGCCCTACGACGAGAAGCTCGGCGTGCATCCACAAGCCGAGGGCTTCACCGAGCATGCGGTGTGGGACTTCGCCGGCACGAGACCGGATCAGTACCCGCTGCTGTTGCACTTCCCCTACTTCGACCTGTACCGCAAGCAGGTGGTGAAACAAGCCGACCTGGTGCTGGCGATGCACCTGTGTCCGGAAGCGTTCACCGCCGAGCAGAAGGCCCGCAACTTCGCCTACTACGAGCGGATCACCGTCCGGGACTCGTCGCTGTCCGCGGCCACCCAGGCGGTGCTGGCGGCCGAGACCGGGCACCTCGACCTCGCATATGACTACCTCTGCGAGACCGCGCTGGTGGATCTGGCTGATCTGGCGCACAACACTGGTCACGGCCTGCACATCGCGGCGCTGGCCGGTGCCTGGTCGGCGGTGGTGGCCGGGTTCGGCGGACTGCGCCATCGTGACGACGGCGGCCTGGCTTTCGCTCCTCGGTTGCCCGAGGCATTGAACAGGCTCACATTCCGGCTGCGCTGGCGCGGGCGGCGGCTACAGGTGCACATCACCCCTCGGCAAGCGGAGTACCGACTGCTGGAGGGTGCCGAGCTGGAGCTGAGGCACCACGGGCAGCCCATCACGCTGACCGCGGGCTCGGCGGAGATGCAGCCGATCCCGCGGGCCGCATCGACCGATCACCTCGCGCAGCCGGCGGGGCGGGAGCCACTCGCTCGTAGGCTGCGCGACGCAGCACCGCTCAACCTTGACTGACTGACCCACCCTCCTCGTGCATTTATCCGAGTTGTGTGACCATGGCACGCAATCGTTGATCGTCCAGCCAGGTCCGCGGACCGACATGTTGCACGCGCAGCGAGGCGACGGCGACGCTGAATCTCAGGCTGCGCTGCGGATCGGTCACCCCACGGGCCCGGGCGAAAGCGACCGCCCCGTGCAGCGCGTCCCCGGCACCTAGGGTGTCGCGGACATCGACCACCGGCACCTCGACGGTGCCGGTGGCTTCCCGGGTTCGCCAGCGCACCGGCGCGGCGCCGGCGGTCATCGCCACCAGGCGAGCGCCGTCGGCCAGCAGTGCCGCGGACACCGCGTCGAAACCCACGCGGCCGTCCGCCGTGAAGCCGGCCGCGCACACCGCGGCATCGGTGAGCGGCACGAGCCCGGCGTACACCGGCTTGGCGCTGCCGCAGTCCAGCACTACCGGAACCCTAGCGGTCTGGGCGGCCCGCGCGGTGGCCGACGCCAGCTCAGGATGGTGCCCGTCGATCAGCACCACATCGGCCTCCTGGACCAGGGCAGGCAGGTCGGCAGGCACCACGGAGGTGAGGTCTTGGGCGTTGCGGGACACTACCGACCGCTGTCCGGTTCCCGCCAGCACAGTGATCGCTGAGATGCTGAGATCCGCACCGGCTGCCCAGGCATCCACGACGTGCACGCCGGCCTCAGCCAGCTTTCCCGCAACCAGCCGGCCGACCGGTCCGGGACCCAGCGCGGAGAGCAGCACGCTGTGCCCGCCCAGGGCGCCGAAGGCGATCGCGGCAACAGCAGCCGGGCCCCCGGCCGCGATGTCGCTGCGCTGGGCGACGACCTTGTCGTCGATACCGGGCCGCCGAGCCACCCGCTGCACCAGGTCCAAGGTGGTGAGGCCGACGAACAGCCCGCGGGGCGGCATCAACGGCTCCTCGCCCGGACCACGATCAACGTCACGGTGGCCAGTGTGGTGAGCGCGCCGCTGGTCAACCAGGCCGCCGTCACGTCGAAGTGGTCTGCGATCAACCCGAACAGCAGCGGACCGCCCGCCGCGCCGACGTAGACGCCGGTCTGGGTCACCGACGTCGCGGTGACCACCCGGTCCGGGAACCGGGCGGCGACGGCATAGTTGAACACGCCCGGCCAGGCCCACCCGGCGCCGAACCCGAGCACGAGCCCCGCCAAAAAGGCAACCGGTTGGCCCACGGCGAGCAGCAGGTATCCCACCCCGCCCAGGCCGAGCATGACGGTGACCATCCGCAGCAGGTCCGGTTCCGCGCGGTCGACGACTGCCCCGGCAGCAAGGCGCATGGCGAGTCCCACCGCCGAGCCCAGCGCGAGCACCAACCCAGCTGCGGCTTCGCTGTAGCCGACGCCGACAGCGCTGACCGTCACGAAGGTGCCCATCGCGTTCGCCGCGGCCGCACCCAGCCCGGTCACCATGGCCAGCGCCAGCAGCGGAAGCCCCGAGTGGCGCGCGGAGACCTCGAATCGGTCCGGGCGACGCCACCGCAACCGCGGCACGAAGAACACCGTGAGCAGCCCCAGCACTCCAGCGAGCAGGAACGCCCAGCGCCACCCCGCGGTCAGGGCGACCGTCGGGACGGCCAGTCCAGCGAGCAGGATCGAGGCCGGGATGGCGGACTGCTTCACGGCGAACGCGAAGCCCCGCCGCCGCGGCGGCACCAGCGCCATCAGCACCTCGTTGGCGGCGGGCTGGCTCAGCGCCGTCGGAATCCCCGCCAAGCACAGCCCCACCAGCAACCACGGCGTGGACGGGGCTGCGGCGAGCACCGTAAGACACACCGCGCTGCCCGCGGCGGCGAGCCGTAGGGCCGCGGTGGGGCCGATCCGCTCGGTCACAGTCGCGAGCGGGCGAGCCACCAGCGCGCTGGTGGCGAAGAACATCGACCCGGCCAGTCCCAGCAGACTCACCGACAGTCCGAGCTCGGCCCGGATCTGCACCGCCAACCCACCGACCAGGAAGACCGGCAGGACCCCAACGGTCACCACGGCGCCGACCCCCAGCAACACCCCACCACCACCCCGCACCCACCCAGGAAACCGTGAGCCGGGATGGGTCGGGGAGCCGGGTAGCGTCGTTAGGGTGCGTTTTCTTGGTGATCGTCGGCCCGTCCATGACCTCACGTATGACGATGTCTTCCTGATGCCGTCACGCTCAGACGTGGCGTCCCGGTTCGATGCGGATTTATCCACCGTGGATGGCTCGGGTACCACGATCCCGCTTGTGGTGGCCAACATGACAGCGGTAGCGGGACGCCGGATGGCCGAGACGGTGGCCCGCCGTGGCGGGCTGGTGGTGCTGCCCCAGGACGTGCACCCCGCGGTGGTCACCGAGACGGTCGCGTGGGTGAAGTCGCGGCATCTGGTGTTGGACACGGCGCTCACCCTGGGCCCGCAGGACGCCGTCGCTGACGCGGCCAACCTGCTGCCCAAGCGGGCGCACCGCGCCGTGGTGGTGCTCGACGGCGCGAGTCGCCCGGTCGCGCTGGTTACCGAGGCGGAGCTCACCGGTGTGGACCATTTCGCCCGTTTGACCGACGTGGCACAGACCGACCTGGTGGTGGTTTCCGCCGACACGGAACCACGCAAGGTCTTCGAACAGCTGCACCACCGCCGCCAGAAGCTGGCGCTGGGCGTGGACGCCGAGGGCTGCCTGGTCGGGGTGCTGACCCCCACCGGAGCGTTGCGGGCTGAGCTGTACTCCCCCGCGCTGAACGCCGAAGGACGGCTACGGGTAGCTGCGGCGCTCGGCGTGACCGGCGACGTCGCGGCCAAGACCGACGCACTGCTTGCAGCGGGCGTTGACGTGCTGGTCGTCGACACTGCACACGGCCACCAGGCCAAGATGCTCGACGCGCTGCGCATCGTTCGATCACGCCGCCCGGGCGTGCCGGTGGTGGCCGGGAATGTGGTTTCAGCGCAGGGCACCCGCGATCTGCTCGGAGCCGGCGCCGACATCGTCAAGGTCGGCGTGGGGCCAGGCGCCATGTGCACCACCCGGATGCTCACCGGAGTCGGCCGGCCGCAGTTCTCCGCGGTGGCCGAATGCGCCGCGGCGGCTCGCGCTGCTGGTGGCCATGTCTGGGCCGACGGTGGCATCCGGCACCCACGAGATGTCGCGCTGGCGCTGGCCGCGGGGGCGGCGAACGTGATGATCGGTTCGTGGTTGGCGGGCACCTACGAGTCGCCGGGTGACCTCAAGCACGACGAGAACGGCCGTCCCTACAAGGAGTCTTACGGGATGGCCTCCAAGCGCGCCGTCGCCGCCCGCACCACTTCCGACGACACCTTCGACCGAGCTCGCAAGGCGCTGTTCGAGGAAGGCATCTCGACCGCCCGGATGTACCTCGACCCGAGCCGGCCCGGGGTGGAGGACCTCATCGATCACATCTGCGCCGGGGTACGCAGCGCCTGCACCTACGCCGGCGCCCGGACGCTGCCGGAGCTGTCCGAGCTGGCGATGATCGGGGTGCAGTCCACCGCCGGATTCGCCGAGGGCCGCCCGTTACCGGCCGGCTGGTAACCCACGGTCTAGAGAACCCGTCCCTGACGGAGTAGTTGCTGCAACGCAGCCGCCGTCGGATCGCAATGCGCGGTCTCCCCCAGCGGATGTGACACCGCGCCCGGCACCACCGGTTGTGGACCGTCAGCCCGGTAGCAACTCACGCGCCGCCACGTGCCGTCCGGTTCGGGCACGACCAGTGCGGCTACCGGATGCAGCCGTTCTGCGCTCAGCCGTACCGACCAGCGTTGGTCCAGTAGCCGGCACAACGCAACCGTTCCGCGCTCCCCCGGCTTGCGTGGACCACCGGGTAGGGACAGCCAAGACGGGCTGGGCAGCAGGGTCAGGTGGGAATCGCTGATCCGCAACCAGGCGACCTCGTCGCGCAGCTCGCCGCCCCCGTTGGGTCGCCATGCCGCGAGCCGGTCCAGCAGCGCGGCAGGATCATCCGCCCGCAGCAGCGGTGCGACCGGCAGGCCGGCGCGGTCCAGCGCGTCGAGCTGTTCGACCAGCGGATCGAACAACCCGGTCGGGTCCAGCACGCCACACGGTTTGTCGCTGAGCCCCAGCGCCTGCTCGGTGAGCAGGGCAAGCAGGACGGCCAGCACGTCAATTCCGCCCGGCAGTACCACAACGGCATCGGACAGCAGCCGGACCACCTCCAGCCGTGCGGCCGGCCCGTCCACTGCTCGGAGATCAGTGGCCTTGGTGCCCGGCTCGGCGCCGCGCGCCAGGACCTCCACGACGTCCACCCCGGGCTCGATAGCGTCGAAGGTGAGCGATCCGGGTACCCCGAGCACCATGCCCCAGCAACGCCGAGCCAGCTCGGTTCCCAGCCGCTGCACGGCTCCGTCCAACGGCGCGCCAGCGGAGAGTCCAGGTCCACCCAGAATTCCGATCCGCACGAACAGACACGTTAGTCCGAATGGAGGTCCTGTGGCTGCGGCGGCACTCGACAGTCCACGTGGCGCCCGTAGACTCGGTCCGATCCGGCCCGCGAGGAGTGACGAATTCGGTGCCTGCCGCATCGATCTCCGGCTGTAGTACCTGGCCCGGCTCCCCCGACCCGCCGTCCCCCCGGACGGCATAGATGGACGTTGCGCTCTCGCTCCTTGGCCTGCTCGGGATGGTCGCGCTGACCGCGGGCACCTTCGTGTGCGTCGCCGGCGAGTTCGCCCTCACCGCCCTGGAACGCAGCACGATCGACGCAGACGTGCAGCAGGTTGGGGACCGCCGCGCCCACCAGGTCAAGCACGCGCATAGCACGCTGTCGTTTCAGCTGTCCGGGGCGCAGGTCGGTATCACGATCACCACCCTGGTCACCGGATACATCGCCGAACCGGCCATCGCCAGACTGATTCGGCCCGGGCTCGATGCCGTGGGGCTACCCGCTGCCGCCGTCGGGGGCGTGTCCCTCGGGGTCGCGTTGACGCTGGCCACCGCACTATCGATGCTGTTCGGCGAACTCGTGCCCAAGAATCTGGCCATCGCCCGGCCGCTGCCCACCGCCCGGCAGGTCGCCGGCCTGCTCAACGCGTTCTCCACCGCGTTCCGTTGGCTGATCTCGGCACTGAACGGCTCGGCGAACTGGATCGTGCGGCGGCTGGGCATCGAACCGGCCGAGGATCTGCGCTCCGCTCGCTCCCCGCAAGAACTGGGCTCCCTGGTTCGCACCAGCGCCCAGCAAGGCACCCTCGATCAGGGAACCGCAACACTGCTGGACCGCTCGCTGCGGTTCGGCGAGCGCACCGCGGAGGAGCTGATGACTCCCCGGATGCAGGTGCAGGCACTGCGGGCGGACGCGACCGCACTTGCCCTGGTGGACGCGGCGCGGCGGACTGGGTTCTCCCGCTTCCCGGTCTATGGCAGCGACCTCGACGACGTGCGTGGCGTGGTGCACGTCAAGCAGGTCTTCGCGGTGCCGGCCGACCAGCGCGCCGTGATACTGACCGGCGCGCTGGCCAGCCCCGTTCCCACTGTGCCGAGCTCGCTGGACGGTGATGCGCTGCTCGACCGGCTGCGTGGCCAAGGACTGCAGGTCGCGATCGTGGTCGACGAGTACGGCGGCACCGCGGGGATCGTCACCCTCGAGGATCTGGTAGAGGAAATCGTCGGCGACGTGCGTGACGAGCACGACCGCATGGAGGTCTCCCAGGTCCAGCCGCTAGGCGACGAGAGGTGGATCATCTCCGGGCTGCTGCGGGTCGACGAGGTGGCCGATGCCGTCGGACTTGCGATGCCCGAGGGTGACTACGAGACAGTGGCCGGGCTGGTGTTGGAGCGGCTGGGTCGCATACCCGACGTCGGTGATGAGGTCGAGCTCGACGGTTGGCGGCTGACCGTGATCCGGATGGACCGCCGTCGCATCGCCGATCTCCGGCTGACCCGGGCAGCGTCAGTCGAGCAGGTGGCTCAGTGAGTACCGCCGCGCTGTTGGGCGCACTGTTCCTGTTGGCGGCGAACGCCTTCTTTGTCGGTGCCGAATTCGCGTTGATCAGCGCGCGACGAGACCGGTTGGAATCGATAGCCAAGGGCGGGGTGCATCGGGCTCGCACGGTCATCCGGGCCGGGGAGAAACTGTCGCTGATGCTGGCGGCGGCACAGCTGGGAATCACCATCTGCTCGCTGGGACTGGGCGCGCTCGGCGAGCCGGTCGTCGCCCGCCAGCTGGAATGGCTGGCCAGCCCGCTCGGAATACCCGACGCGGTGCTGCACACCATCAGCTTCGTCATCGCATTGGGCGTCGTCACGGTGGCGCACATCCTGCTCGGTGAGATGGTGCCCAAGAACATCGCCATCGCTGGACCGGAGCGCACGGCGCTGTGGATGGTGCCACCGTTGGTCGCCTGGATGCGGTTGATGCGCCCGGTGATCGCGGTGCTGAACTGGATCGCCAACCACGTGTTGCGCGCGTTCGGCGTGCAACCTCGCGACGAGCTGGAAAGCGCCTACAGTCCCGACGAGCTGGCCAACCTGATCGCCGACTCCAGCCGCGAGGGCCTGCTGGACAGCCAAGAGCACCGCAGGCTGACCCAGACGTTGTCGACGATGGAGCGCACCGTGGGCGACGTGCTGATCCCGATCTCCGAGCTGATCACTGCCCCCGCCGAACCCACCCTGGGCGACATCGAGCGTGCCGTGGCCCAGACCGGTTTCTCCCGTTTCCCGTTGTCAGATGGGTCGTTGGGGGCGGAAGGGCAGCTGGTGGGCTACTTACACGTCAAGGACGTGCTAGACCTGCTCGGCCGGCCGCCGGACACGCCGGTGCCGCCGGGCAGTGTGCGCCCGCTGCCCGAGGTGCAATCCACCGCCAAGCTCGACGAAGCGTTGACGCTGTTGCGACGTTCAAGCAGCCATCTCGCCCGTGTCACAGGTGCGGACGGGCGTACCGCGGGGGTCGTCGCGCTGGAGGACCTGGTTGAGGAGTACGTCGGCACGGTCCGCGACGCCACCCACGTCGACGCTGCACGGTCGTGAGTGGGTGACAGTGTCATGAC
>JALZDN010000025.1 GCA_030862525.1 Actinomycetota bacterium
GGGTGGTCGGCGATATCGAGGGCCGGCTCTGCGTCGTGATCGACGACATGATCGACACCGGCAGCACGGTGGTCAGCGCCGTGCGGGAGCTGCTCGATGGCGGTGCCACCGACGTGGTGATCGCCGCCACCCACGGGGTGCTGTCAGATCCGGCTACCCAGCGGCTGTCCACCTGCGGCACCCGCGAGATCATTTTCACCAACACGTTGCCCATCCCGGATGAGAAGCGCTTCGCTGGGATGACCGTGCTGTCCATCGCGCCACTGCTGGCCCGCGCGATTCATGCGGTCTTCGAGGGCGGCTCGGTAACCAGCCTCTTCGATGGCAACGCCTGACCCCTATCCCCGGCGTGTCCGCCTCTCCTGTCCGGTGTCCGCCTCCCCAGCCCGGTGTGTCCGCCTCCCCCAGCCCGGTGTGTCGGGCTTTCCTGCCCGGTGTGTACGGCGCTCCAGCACTGCTGCGAAGGGTGGCTCACCCTGGTGTGGAGCCGGTAAACCCGTGGCGCCTATACTTCATGGGTTGCCTCGGCGAGGGAGAGTTCGACGCTCTTCGTGATCGACGCGGCGGTGTCGCGCTTCGCGCGCCCGTATCCGGTCACGAGGACGGGCGCCGCCATCGCCGCAGGCCCGCCGACCGCGATCCGGCGTCACGCCTACCGGCGTCGCGCCACGAACCTGCGAAGGAGCCCACCGTGTCCGAGGTACGCCTCGCTGCCGAGCTGCGCACCGAGTTCGGCAAGGGTGCTGCCCGCCGCACCCGCCGGGCCGGCAAGATTCCGGCGGTGCTCTACGGGCACGGTAGCGATCCGCAGCATGTGGCACTGCCCGCGCTGGAGTTCGCCAGGGTGGTGCGGGAGCAAGGCAGCAACGCCGTGCTGGCCCTGGACCTCAACGGCCGGCCGCAGCTCGCGCTGACCAAGACCGTCACCGTGCATCCGCTCCGACGCTACATCGAGCACGTCGACCTACTGCTCGTCCGGCGTGGCGAGAAGGTCGTGGTGGACATCAACATCGTCGTCGTCGGCAGCGCCGCGCCGGAGACGCTGGTCACCCAGGAGCTGGGAACCCTGCAGGTCGAGGCGGATGCGCTGTCGATTCCCGAAGAGTTCGAGGTCTCTGTAGAAGATGCCGCGGTCGGCACTCGGGTGCTGGCCGGCGAGGTCACCCTGCCACCGGGCGTGGAGCTGCGGACCGATCCGGAGCAGCTGGTGGTCAACGTCGTCGCCGCACCGACCGCCGAAGATCTCGCAGCCGAGGGCCCCGGGGATGAGACGGCACCTGCAGCGGTCGAATCTGCAGACGAGCAGGACTGACCGGCCTTCGATGACGCCGTGACCGCTGACGGCAACATCGACCAGGTCGCCGGAGAGGTCGCCCTTGTGGTGGGGCTGGGCAACCCAGGATCCGGTTACGCTGGCAACCGGCACAACGTCGGGGCCATGGTGGTCGACGAGCTGGCCCGCCGGGTGGGCGGGCGTTTCAGGTCGCACAGGGCTGGGGCCGACGTCCTGGAAGCACGGCTGGCCGGGCGTCGTACGGTGCTGGCCCGCCCGCGCTCCTTCATGAACGTCTCCGGGCCGGCCGTGGTCGCAACGGCGCGGTTCTTCAAGGTCCCGCCAACCGATGTGGTGATCATCCACGACGACCTGGACCTCGACCATGGCGTGCTCAAACTCAAACGCGGTGGTGGCGAGGGTGGTCACAACGGGCTGCGCTCGATCTCGGCGTCCCTGGGCAGCCGGGACTACCTGCGGGTGCGTTTCGGTATCGGGCGTCCGCCCGGTCGGATGGACCCGGCCGACTTCGTGTTGCGCGACTTCTCCGTTGAGCAGCGCCGCGAGCTGGACGTGCTGGTGGACCGCTGCGCCGACGCCGTCGAGCAGCTGCTCGCCCAAGGCCTGGCCGCCACCCAGAACCAGTTGCACTGATCCGGACACCAGATACCGACACACCGTGCACCAGGTACGGACACGCGGGCCGTTAGGGCTGCAGGTAGTCCGCGATCCGGTCCCGGACCGCGGCGCGGCGCAACTTGCCCGAGGGTGTCTTGGGCAACGTGGCCGGTGGCAGCACCACCACGGCGCCCGGCCGCAGGCCCACCGCATCGACCACCCGTGAGACGATCTCTTTACGCAGGATGCGCTCGGCCTCGGTGTCTCCCGCCCGGTTGGATTCGACGGCTACCGCGAATGACTCCCGCCGCGCACCGGCGTCGAGGCGCACCGCCGCCACGTTTCCCGGTCGGACCCCATCGACCAGTCCCGCGGCCCGCTCAATGTCGGTCGGATAGACGTTGCGCCCGCCCATGATGATGACGTCCTTGCGCCGCCCGCAGATCACCACCTCACCATCAGCGAGGTAACCCTCGTCTCCGGTGTCCAGCCACCCGTCGGGGTCCTGGGTGGACCGTGCTCCCTCGACCGTTAGGTACTCGGGGGTCACCGACTCGCCACGCAGTTGAATCCGCCCAACCTCGCGCTCCGCCAGCAAGTGGCCGTCCTCGGCAACGACCTGCGCCTCCAACCCGGGCAGCGGTGGTCCGAGCCGGGGAAAGGCTCGGACGTGCCGGTCGGATGCCTGGGCTGGAACGGCGCGCCGCCGCTCCTCCAGCGCGTCGGCGTCCACCGTGTCCACCTGCATGCCGATCTCCAGCGGCGCGAAGGAGACCCCGACAGTGGCCTCGGCCATCCCGTAGGCACACACCATGCAACGCTCCGACAACCCGAACCGCGCTCCGGCGGCGGTGAATGCCCGCACCGCGGCCGGCTCGATGGGCTCGGCACCGTTGAGCGCGAGGCGCAGGCTGGCCAGGTCGAAGTGCTCGTCGGTGCCCGCCAATCGC
The DNA here is from genome assembly GCA_030862525.1 of Actinomycetota bacterium. GTDB lineage: Bacteria > Actinomycetota > Actinomycetes > Mycobacteriales > Pseudonocardiaceae. The sequence goes on from JALZDN010000025.1 coordinate 2,842, forward strand.
CGGGCCAGCAGGGCGTAGGCGAAGTTGGGCGCCGCGGTGATCGTGCCGCGGTGGCGGCTGATCAGCTCGGCCCACAGCAGCGGGCGGGACATGAAATCCGACGGGGTCACCTTCACCAGCTCCAGGCCCAGCGCCATCGGCACGGTGAGGAACCCGACCATCCCCATGTCGTGGAACAGCGGCAGCCAGGAGATCATGACGTCGCTGGCCGGATCGAGAGCAGCGGCCTGCGCCATCGCAGTCATGTTCGCGTAGAGATTGCGGTGGGTGATCCGGACCGCCTTGGGGTCCGCGCTGGAACCGGAGGTCAGTTGCAGCAGCGCGGTGTCGTCCTCGCCCACCGGCACCGGCGCATGAAGTGGCCCGGCGGCCGGGTCATCGAGATCGGCGAGCATCAGGTAGCCGATCCCGCGCTGATCGAGCACCGGGGCAAGCTGGTCGAAGGGTGCCCCGAGCAGTACTAGCTTGGCGCCGATCATGCCGAGCACCCGGACGGTGTCCGCCGCCCAGGCGGCCAGGTCGGCGCGGGGTGTGGGCTGGTGCAGCATGGTCACGCTGCCGCCGGCCAGCCAGACACCCTGCACCGCAGGAGCGATCAGCGCAGGATCAGCGGCCAGCACAGCGACCGCGTCGCCGTGCTGGACAGCGGGCGCGGCGTTGCCCGTCAGAGTCCCGGCGGCCCGCAGGGCCTTCTCGTGCACCTGCGTCCAGGTGAGGCGGCGCGGCTGCGTCGGTTCACCGATGGTGATGCCGCGTTCTGATCGGGTCGGCGAGTCGGGCGCACAGTGCGCCAGCAGAGTATCGACAAACCTGCTCACGTCTGATCACCTTACGGGCAATGGCGGGAAGTACGCGCGCCCTGTGCCGTCCATCAGGCTGTGTCACCAACCAGCTGTGTCACCAACCAGATATGTCACGAGCCAACGGCGTCGGCGACCTCCAGCCAGCGGGTCTCCAGATCATCTTTCGCAGCGAGCACCGCGCGCAGTTCACCGTCCAGCTCCCTGAACGCGTCGGGGCTCGCGGCCTGTTGAGCGATCCGGCGCTGCAGGTCAGCCTCCCGGCCGGCCAACCGCTCCAGCTGCCGCTCCAGCCGAGCCAGCTCCTTGCGCGCCGTGCGCTGTTGTGCAGCGCCGATGGATGCGTCTGACGGTGCCAGACGCGTCTGGCAGCCCTGCAACCTGACACCCTCAGCTGCGTCCCAACGCTGCAGGTACTCCTCGATGCCGCCGGGCAGCTGGGTGATCCGTCCGTCGCCGAACAGTGCCACCACGGTGTCACAGACGCGTTCGACGAGGTATCGATCGTGCGAGACCACCACCAGCGAGCCGGGCCAGCCGTCCAGCAGATCCTCCAGCTGCTGCAAGGTGTCGATGTCCAGATCGTTGGTGGGCTCGTCGAGCAGCAGCACGTTCGGTTCGGCCATCAACAACCGGGTCAGCTGCAGCCGGCGCCGCTCCCCACCGGATAGGTCCCGCACCGGGCACCACTGCCGCGACGCCGGGAAGCCGAGCCGCTCGGCCAGCTGCGAGGCGGACAGTTCTTGACGGCCCAACGCAACTCGATGAGCTATCTCCTGCACCGCCTCCAAGACCCGTAGCGACTCGGGCAGGTCCTCCAGTTCCTGCGTGAGGTGCGCTAGCCGGACGGTGGAGCCCTGCACGCGGCGGCCGGCGTCGGGCTCACGCTGCCCGGCGAGCAGCCGCAACAACGTCGTCTTGCCCGACCCATTGACCCCGACCAGCCCGATGCGCTCCCCAGGTCCGATCCGCCACGTCTGAGCGTCCAGCAGCGTGCGGCCGGCCACGACAACCGTGACGTCCTCGAGTTCCAGCACGGTGCGACCCAGCCGGCGCCGGGCGAAGGTCAGCAGCTCGACGTTGTCCCGCAGCGGGGGAACGTCAGCGATCAGAGCCTCGGCGGCCTCGATCCGGTAGCGCGGCTTGGAGCTGCGTGCGGGCGGTCCGCGGCGCAGCCAGGCGAGCTCCTTGCGGGCCAGGTTGCGTCGCCGGTCCTCGGCTGCCGCGGCCAGCCGGACTCGCTGCGCCCGGGCGTAGGTCCAGTCCGCGTAACCCCCGTCGTAGCCGTCCACCCGGCCGTCAACGACCTCCCAGGTACGGGTGCAGACCGTGTCCAGAAACCACCGGTCGTGGGTCACCACCACCACCGCGCTGCGCCGCACCAGCAGGTGCTCGGCAAGCCACCGCACGCCCTCGACGTCGAGGTGGTTGGTCGGCTCATCAAGAATCACCAGGTCGAGCTCACCCACCAGCGCGGCGGCCAGCGCCACTCGGCGCCGCTCCCCGCCGGAGAGCCCGGTCACCGGCCGGTCCAGCCCGAGCGAGGGGATGCCCAGCCCGTCGAGCATCCCCCGCATTCGGGCGTCGCCGGCCCACTCATGTTCGGCGGTCACCCCCAGCGGATCCAGCACTGCTTGGCGCACGGTGATCTGCTCGGGCAACTCGGTGCGCTGGGTCACGACTGCGGTTCGCAAGTCCCTGGTCCGGCTTACCCGCCCGGCGTTCGGTGCCTCGATTCCGGCGAGCACCTCAAGCAGGGTGGTCTTGCCACCACCGTTGAGTCCGACGACACCGATCCGGTCTCCCTCGGCGACGCCCAGCGAGACACCCGACAGCAGCGGGCGAATCCCGTAGGACTTCGAGACGGCCTCGAGATTGACGAGGTTGGCCATCATGCGTGCGCGAGAGGCTCGGGGGGCGGAACCGGGCGCGGTTCCTCCACCACACGCGCACCGGGGACCGGGCCGCTGGCAACCCGGACGGTGCGGCAGACTCCGGCGCCGGCCAACTCGGCGGCAACCCGGACCGCAGCGTCGGCGTCGACGCACAGGAACGTGCAAGTCGGCCCGGACCCGGACACCATGCCGGCCAGCGCCCCGGCATCCACCCCGGCGCGCAGAGTGCGGCGCAGCGCGGGGCGCAGCGACACCGAGGCGGCCTGCAGATCATTGCCGAGCAGCAAAGCGAGCTGCCGCGGATTCCCCGAGGCCAGCGCCTCAAGCAGTGGCTCAACGTCACCGAGTCGCTGCGGTGGGAAGCCTTGCGCCCGCAGCCGATCCAATTCCCGGTAAACGTCGGGGGTGGACAGGCCGCGGTGGTCCAGCGCGACAACCCAGTGGAAGGTGTGCCGAGTCAGCACCGGCACTAAGGACTCACCACGCCCGGTGCCCAGCGCAGTGCCGCCGTGCAACGCGAACGGTACGTCGCTGCCGAGTCCGGCAGCGAGTCCGGCAAGCTCCTCACGGCTGATGTCCAGGCGCCACAGCCCAGCCAGCGCCACCAGGGTGCCCGCCGCGTCGGCGCTGCCACCGCCCATCCCACCGGCCACCGGGATGCCCTTGCGCAGCACGACCCGCACTGCAGGCCGACGCCCGGCGTGCTCGGCCAGTGCGAGCACCGCACGCCACGCGAGGTTGCGGCGATCGGTGGGCACCGTCCCGGCGCCCTCGCCGTGCACCTGCACGCCGGGTGCTTCGGTGACCGCGACAGTCACCTCGTCGGTCACCGACAGCGCTTGGAACACGCTGACCAGCTCGTGATAACCGTCCACGCGCAGGTCTCCCACCGCCAGGTGCAGGTTGACCTTGGCCGGGACGCGCACGGTGACCGGTTGCGGCACAACGGCGAGCACGCCCCTAGGGTAGGCGCTACCCGCTCGTGAGTGGCATTGAGTGCCAGAACACTGTTACGCACTCACGCTGTTACGTATCAACGAGGGCGATTCGTGCATAGTCTTCGACGGTGAGCTGCTCACCGCGAGCAGTCGGGTCCACCCCGGCGGCGCGCAGTACCCGTTCTGCGGCGGCAGCTGAACCTGCCCAACCGGCCAGGGCGGCCCGCAGCGTCTTGCGGCGCTGCGCGAACGCGGCATCGATCAACGCGAAGACGTCTTCTCTGGGCACTGTGGACGGTGCTGGACGCTGAGTCAGGGCGACCAGGCCGGAGTCCACATTGGGCACTGGCCAGAACACCGCGCGAGGCACCGATCCCGCGCGGCGTACCTGGGCGAACCAGGCCACCTTGGCGCTGGGCGCCCCATAACTGCGGCTGCCCGGTGGGGCAGCCAACCGGTCGGCCACCTCGGCTTGCACCATTACCAGCCCGCGGCGCAGGCTCGGCAGCTCGGTGAGCAGGTGCAGCAGCACGGGAACGCCCACGTTGTAGGGCAGATTCGCGACCAGCGCGGTGGGCTGCACGCCACCGGCCGCCTCGACGATCTCCGCTCGTCGCGCCCGCAACGCGTCGGCGGTCAGTACCCGCAGCGCACTGGCGTGGCTTCGAGCCCGGTCGGCCACCGTGGCAGGCAGCGCATCGGCCAGCACCGGATCCACCTCTACAGCCAATACCCGCTCGACCGCGTTGAGCAGGGCCAGGGTGAGCGAGCCCAACCCGGGCCCCACTTCAAGCACAACGTCGTCGGCGACGAGGTCGGCCGCGGCCACGATGCGGCGCACCGTGTTGGCGTCGTGCACGAAGTTCTGCCCGAGCCGCTTGGTCGGTCGCACCCCAAGCCGATCAGCCAACTCGCGCAGCTCAGCCGCCCCGAACAGGGCGGCCCGCTCTTCCATCATGGAGACATATCAGGGTGCAAGGACCTGCCACTACCCCGACACGTCTCCATAACGGGCCGGGGCGATCAGTCCAGGCCTAGCTGCGCGGAGCAACCCGGCCATGCACCGTAACCGCCCCGGGAATCGCGGACTCGCTGCGCGACCGCAATCTGCTCCTCGCGGCTGGCTTGATGCGGATAAGGGGCATACCGGCCACCGCCGTTGGAACTCCAGGTGCTCTTGTCAAACTGTAGGCCGCCGTAGTAACCGTTGCCGGTGTTGATGGCCCAGTTCCCGCCGGACTCGCATTGGGCGAGGCGGTCCCACACCGAGCCCTCGGCGGCGGCAGCGGATCTCTTCGCGCCGACCCGGACAATGCTGGGCCGGGGCGGAGTGATCTGCTGACTGGCGAGCTCTTCGCGGCCGGTCTCCTTGCCGTTGGTCAGGGTGACCTGGAAAGTGATGATCTTTTCGCCCGGTGTGCCGGGATCCTCGACGACCGTGTCGCCGCTGGACAGCGCAGGATCCTTGACCTTCTTGACCGGGGGCGGGACCGACCACCGCTCGGTGCGCTCCTCGGTGCGGATCCTGGTGACGTCCACGGTCATCCCGGGCAGCACGGGAGAGTCGGGTGCCGGGGTTACCGCGTCCTGATCCTCCAACGGAACACCCTGCAGGGTGAGCAGGTCACCGACCGACAGCGCGGTGGACTGAACCTCGCGGGCCGGCAGGCCACCGTCGAGCAGGGTGATCGGCTTGGCGATGCGCAACACCAGCGCCATGCCCTCCAGCGGGATGCGCTTGGACCGATCAGCCGACAGCTCCATGACCTCTGATCGCATCCCGACCTGGCGCAGCGCGTGGTCGACGGTGAGTGCGGTGGTCCAGATCTCGCGCCGCGTCCCGTCGACGGTCAGGGCAAGCGGTCGGCCGCGGTTGAGCACGATACGACTGCCGTCGTCAATGGCGCTGTTCGCAGACGGAGCCAGGGTGTCCTTGTCCTCGACTCTCAAACCCGCTGATTCCAGCGCCCCGGATACCGATGAAGCATATGTATGGATGGTCCGCTGCTCGCCGTCCACTTCGACGGTGATGGTCTTGCCCATGGTGAGAGCTGCGGCCGTACCAGTGGGTAGCGCCATGACAAGAGCCACGAGGGCGCCCCGGACTAGCGTGCGAGTGGTCACCAGTGTCCAGTCGTCGCAGTTCCGGGCAGGGGAGCGCGCGAACGTGCTAAGCCGACCTCCTACCCCGACACAGCGGCAGGCTCACCCGACTGTTACGACCCACGGCGTCATCCGCCGCTGGTCATGACGCACGTACCCGCACCCGGGAACATCCCATCCCGGCTGACAGTGACGGGACGGTAACGGAAGGTAGCCGCTGAGGCAAACACCTCGCCGGTAGGTGTCGCCGATCAACCACTCACGGTCGGTGAGCGGTATCGGTCGCGCCGAACTGTGTTCCTAGGCGCTCGAACCCGAAAACTCGCTCGGCGGTGGCAGAGCTCGACGCGGCCAGCTCTGCCACGCCCTGGCCGCGTAGCACGGCGAGATCGGCCACGGTGTAGGGCAAGTTGATCGGTTCGTTGGGCTTTCCGCGGTGCGGATGTGGGGTGAGGAACGGGGCGTCGGTTTCCACCAGTAGCTGCCCGTCTGGCACCAGCGCTGCTGCCGCACGCAGTGCGCGGGCGTTGCGGAAGGTCACGGTGCCCGAAAAGGACAACACGTAGCCGGCGTCGACGCAGGTTCGCGCCATCGCGGCATCCCCGGAAAAGCAGTGGAACACCACCGTCTGCGGCGGACCTTCCTGCTCCAGCACCGCCAGCACGTCGCCGTGGGCGTCGCGATCGTGGATCATCAGCGGCTTGCCGACCCGCTTGGCCAGGTCGATGTGCCAGCGGTAGGCCTCGAGTTGCGCCTCGGGTGGCGAGCAACCCGCATCGACCCGAGTCCAGTAGTAGTCCAGGCCGGTCTCCCCCACCGCGACCACCCGCGGCTGGCGCACCAGCCGCTCGAGTTCGGCGCGATCGGCGTCGGTCATCGTCGCCGTACGGGTGGGATGCAGCGCCACTGCCGCGAAGACCCGGTCGTCCCAGCTTGCCGCCTGGACCACCCATCGTGCTGCGGCCATGTCGTCGGCCACCGTCACCACCACCGACACCCCGACCGCCGCGGCCCGATCCAGCGCCGCCCGAACCCCCGCCGGATCGGTGGCACCACAGGCGTCCAGGTGGGTGTGGGAGTCGACCACCGTCGCAGGCAACGGCGGCGGAGGTGGCGGCAAGTCGCTCGTCAGTGGCATTGAGTGCTATAACGCTGTTACGTACTCACGAGTGAATCGGGGCCCATTCGGGGCCCGATTCAGCCAGGCCGGGGTCCAGCTTGGTGAACAGCGGGGTGGGCTTGGCCAGCGGGCGACCTACGTCGATCGGGCCGCTGGCCCAGCGCGCCTCCTGTGTGGCGTAATCGCCGGTAAGCACCGGGTAGTCCGGTCCGCTGCCCGCCACGAGCTCGCTGGCCTGTGTGATCTCGGGCTGGGCCGACCAGACTCCGGTGCCGCCAAGCTGCTCGTGCACCCGCTGGGCGGCATGCGGCAGGAACGGGGTAAGCAGCGTGTTGGCATCGGAGACGACCTGCAGAGCGGTGTGCAGGATGGTGTCGCGGCGCTGCGGATCGTCCTTGCGCTTCCACGGTTCCTGCTCGGAGAGGTACTTGTTGGCCGCGCCCACCAACCGCATCACCTCACTGATCGCAGCCTTGAACCGGTTGCGCTCCAGTAGCCGGCCGACAGTGTCGAAGGACCCCAGCGAGGTGGTCAGCAGCTCCGCATCCGCCATCTCCAGGGTCGAAGGCCGCGGTATCGCTCCGACGTTGCGGTGGGCCATCGAGATCGAGCGATTGACCAGGTTGCCCCATTCGTTGGCCAGCTCGAAGTTGACCCGGCGGACGAACTCGTCCCAGGTGAAGTCGGTGTCCTGGGTCTCGGGGCCGGCCACGGAGATGAAGTAACGCAGGGTGTCCGGGCCGAACTCGCGCAGGAAGTCCCCGACGTAGATCACCGTGCCGCGCGAGGTGGAGAACTTCGAGCCGCTCATGGTGAGGAACTCGCTGGATACCACCTCGGTGGGCAGGTTCAGCGTGCCGAACACTCCGGTATCGCCGCCACGATCACCGGCCCCGTTCTGGCCGAGCAGCATGGCAGGCCAGATCTGTGAGTGAAAGGTGATGTTGTCCTTGCCCATGAAGTAGTACGCGCGAGCGTCCGGGTCACACCACCACGCCTTCCAGGCATCCAGGTCACCGGAGCGGGCAGCCCACTCCACCGATGCCGACAAATACCCGATAACCGCGTCGAACCAGACGTAGAAGCGCTTCATCGGGGCGTCGCGCCAGCCGTCGAGCGGTACCCGCACGCCCCAGTCAAGGTCACGGGTGATCGGGCGGGGGCGCAGGTCGTCGAGCAGGTTCAGCGAGAACTTGAGCACGTTGGAACGCCACTCGGTGCGGGTGGACAGCCACGAACCGAGTGCCTTGGTGAATGCCGGCAAGTCCAGGAATAGATGCTCGGTCTCGACGAAGTCGGGTTTCTCGCCGTTGATCCGCGACCGCGGATTGATCAAGTCGACCGGGTCCAGCTGGTTGCCGCAGTTGTCGCACTGGTCGCCGCGTGCGCCGTCGTAACCGCAGATGGGACAGGTGCCCTCGATGTAGCGGTCGGGCAGGGTACGGCCGGTCGACGGGCTGATCGCGCCGAGCGCGCTACGCGTGAGCACGTAGCCGTTGCGGTACAACGCAAGAAACAACTCCTGCACCACCCGGTGATGGTTGGCCGTGGTGGTCCGGGTGAACAGGTCATAGGAAAGGCCCAGTCCCTGCAGGTCTTCCACGATCATCCGGTTGTACTTGTCGGCAAGCTCGCGGGGGGTGACCCCTTCGGCGTCGGCCTGCACCTGGATCGGGGTACCGTTCTCATCGGTTCCCGAAATCATGAGCACCCGATTGCCGGCCATCCGCTGGTATCGGGAGAAGATGTCGGACGGGACACCGAATCCGGATACATGACCGATATGCCGCGGCCCGTTGGCGTATGGCCAGGCCACGGCGGTGAGCACGGGTGCGTTCATAGCTCCAGCCTATGGGCCTGGACCCGCGACCCGCCGGCCAGGGCCTTGGTGCTCAGGTCGCACCGACCTGCAGATTTGGCCGGCTGGCCTCGCCGGGTGCACCTGGTGCCGGGCGGGGTAACCGATGCACTGCATACGCTGAGCAGCGTGTCCTCGACGCAGCTGCTCGTGCTCGGCGTGGTCCGGATGTCGGCGCCGGTGCACGGCTACGACGTTCGGCGCACGTTGCTGACCTGGCGGGCCGACGAGTGGGCCAACGTCAATCCGGGGTCGATCTATCACGCGCTCAAGACGCTCACCCGGGACGGTTTCCTGCGCGTGGTCGAGATCGGACGCCGGGGGTCTCGGCCGGAGCGCACGGCCTACGAACTCACCGCTGACGGCGAGACGGAGTTCGTCACGCTGCTGCGCGAGTCGCTGTGGACGGTGTCAAGTTACGCACTGCCGCTGTACGCGGGACTGGCGTTCGTCACTGCATTGCGGCGCGACGAGGTACTCGCCTTGATGCGCAGCCGGGTTGCGCAGATGGACGCGGCCATGGCGAGCCTGCAGTTCGTCCAGACCTCCGATCTGGATGCGGGGCATGCGGAACTGCTGGTGCTCAAGGCATCGCTGGCCGTGGCCGAGGCCAGCTGGGCGCGGGCCTTCATCACCCGAATGGAGGCCGGTGAGTACCGCTTCGCCGGCGAACCCGCAGCGCAGCACGCCGCGCCGACTTGACACCGGAGCAGACCGTGCGCATCCTCATAGCTAAATTTGAATAGTCAATCTTGAGAGGTCTCGTGATACAGGCTCGCGGTCTTGCCCGCAGCTTCCGCACCCGGCGCGGCACCGTCAATGCCGTTCGCGGGGTGGACATCGACGTGGCTCCAGGCGAGCTGGTCGGTTTTCTGGGTCCCAACGGCGCCGGCAAGACCACCACGCTGCGAATGCTCACCACCCTGCTCGCCCCCACCGCGGGGACCGCAACGGTTGCCGGCTGCGATCTGTTCGCCGATCCGGTGGGTGTGCGCCGCCGGATCGGCTATGTCGGGCAGGCCGGCGGTGCCGGGCCGGACTGTCCGGTGCTCGACGAGCTGGTACTGCAAGGCAGGCTGTACGGCTTGGCGCCGGGGCAAGCCCGCGCCCGGGGCAGTGAGCTGCTCGAGCAACTGGACCTCAGCGGCACCACACGGCGGCTGGCCGGCACGCTGTCCGGCGGCCAGCGTCGCAGGTTGGACATCGCGATGGGTCTGATGCACGTGCCGGGACTGCTGTTCATGGACGAGCCCACCACCGGCCTGGACCCGCAGAGCCGAGCGAACCTGTGGCAGCACATCCGCGCGCTGCGCGCCGAGCACGGCATGACACTGTTCCTCACCACGCACTACCTCGACGAGGCTGACGCACTGTGCGATCGGATCTTGGTGATCGACAGCGGCCGCATCGTCGCGCAGGGCTCCCCCGACGAGCTCAAGCGGACCGTTGCGGGAGACACCGTCGCTGTGGGCACCGACGCACCGGCCCGCGCCGCGCAGCTCGCCGAGGCGCTACCCGGCGCGACAAGCCTCTCAGTCGACGGGATCGCCGTGCGGTTCCGGGTGCCGCGGGGCAGCACAGCGCTGCCGGTGCTGCTGCGTGAGCTGGACGCGGCCGGTATCGCGCTGGAATCCGTTGAGGTGCATCGACCCACGTTGGACGACGTGTTCCTTACCCTCACCGGTCGCAGTCTGCGAGACGCGGAAAGCGGCGCACCGCAAGCGGTCCCCCCGAATATGCCTGTAAAACCCGAGCCGGCCTTGCCGACGACCTGAGCGGAGACGTGAGGTGCACACCGCGCACGAGACCTGGCTGATCTTCCGGCGGGCGATGCAGCAGTCCCTGCGCAACCCGGCGTGGGTGGTCATCAGCCTGGGCCAACCGGTGCTCTACCTCGCGCTGTTCGTGCCGTTGCTGCGTTCGCTGGTAGGCCGGCCCGGCTTCCCACCTGGCGACGAATGGCAGGTGATGGTGCCCGCCCTGCTGGTGCAGCTCGCGCTGTTCGGCACCGCGTTCGTCGGTTTCGGGCTCATCGCGGAGTACCGCAGCGGCGTGATCGAACGGATGCGGGTGACCCCGGTGAGCCGCGCCGCACTGCTGCTGGGCCGCTCACTGCGCGACGTCGTGGTGCTCACGGTGCAGGGCGCGTTGCTCATCGCGCTGGCGGTGCCGTTCGGGTTACGTGCCCCCGTCGGCGGTGCGGTGCTGGGCCTGGCGCTGGTCGCAGTGCTCGGCTTGGCGATGAGCTCGACCTCCTACGCGCTGGCGCTGAGACTCAAGAGCGAGGACGCATTCGCGCCGGTGCAGAACTCGATCATCGTGCCGTTGTTGCTGCTCTCCGGCATTCTGCTGCCGATGTCGCTGGCGCCGACCTGGCTGTTCACCGTGTCGCGGTTCAATCCCTTCGTCTATGTGGTGGACGCCGCCCGCGCGGCTTTCGTGGGCGACCTCACGGGCGTGACCGTCCTACTCGGGGTGGGCGTCGCGGTGGCGCTGTCGGTCGCCTCGGTCGCCTTCGGCATCCGCACCTTCCAGCGAGAGAACGCCTGACCGGGATCCTCCAGTGGTATGCAGGGCCAGCGGTACCGTGCATGAACGTGGAGGACCAGCCGCATATCCAGGTGGCGATCATCGGCACGGGGTTCGCCGGGCTTGCCATGGCCATCCAGCTCAAGCGTCACGGCCACCACGGAGTTCGTGGTGCTGGAACGAGCCGACGACGTGGGTGGGCCTGGCGGGACCGCCTCCAGCGCCTGACCCGCCGCTTCGACATCGAGAGCTACCACCACACCTCCAGCCCCACAGGCCAGCCACACGCTCGTGAGTGGGTAACAGTGTCATGCACTGTTACCCACTCATGAGCTGTCCACAGCCGCTTGGTAGAGCTCGCGTTTGGGAACGCCGTGCGCGGCCGCCACGGCGGCGACGGCCTCTTTGAGCCGCTCCCCCGCGGTGACCCGCTCGGTCACCTCGCCGACAAGGTCGTCCACGTCCGGTGGACCAGCGGGTGGCGCACCCGACAGCACGACGGTGATCTCGCCGCGCACCCCGTCGGCGGCCCACTGGGCAAGCGCGCCCAGGCCACCACGGCGAACCTCCTCATAGGGTTTGGTGAGCTCCCGGCACACCACCGCCGCCCGGTCTTCGCCCAGCACCTCAGCCGCCTGAAGGAGCGTCGCGGCCAGCCGATGCGGCGACTCGAAGAACACGCAGGTACGGCCTTCACCGGCGAGGCCGGCCAGCCACCGCCGGCGAGGACCGGCCCGGCGCGGCGGAAAACCTTCGAAACAGAATCGTTCGCAGGGCAGCCCGGAGACGGCCAGTGCGGTGGTCACCGCCGACGGGCCGGGCACGCAGGTGACCGGTAAGCCCTCCTGTACACATGTCGCTACCAGGCGAAACCCAGGATCGGACACCAGCGGCATCCCGGCGTCGGTCACCACCAGCACGGTCGCGCCGGCCCGGATCGTCGCCACCAGCCCGGGGATGCGAGCCGCCTCCACCGCGTCGTAGTGCGAGACGACCCGCCCGGTGACCGTGACGCCCAGCGCCGCGGCCAGTGCCCGCAGCCGACGGGTGTCCTCGGCAGCCACCACGTCTGCGCGACCCAGCATCTCGATCAAGCGTGCCGAGGCGTCCCGGGAGTCACCCAATGGGGTAGCAGCCAGTACCAGTGCCCCGACATCCGAGTCCGGTACGCGTTGCACACGACCAAGCTTACGATCAGGCCTGTGACAACGGTCCGGGAGGCGCGCCCCGACACCCCGATGGCAGGGGCGATTCCTCCGGTGCCGACCAGGCCCGCTGGCCCGCTGCAGTGGTTGGAGCCCCGCCCACTCACCGACCGGTGGCGGGGCTGGATCGTGACGCTGGGGTTGACCCTGGTCGCCGGCCTGGTGCGGCTGTGGAATCTGGGGCAGCCCACCGATAACGGCACCCCGGTGTTCGACGAGAAGCACTACGCGCCGCAAGCCTGGCAGATGCTGCGCAACGGCGGGGTGGAGGACAACCCGGGCTACGAGCTCGTCGTGCACCCACCGCTGGGCAAGCAACTCATCGCGCTGGGCGAGCTGCTGATGGGCTACAACGGTTGGGGGTGGCGGCTGTCGGCGGCGCTGGCCGGCACGGTGTGCGTGCTGCTCATCGTACGAATCGTCCGCCGGATGACCCGATCGACACTGCTGGGCGGGATCGCCGGGGTGTTGCTCATCGCCGACGGCGTCAGCCACGTGCAGTCGCGCATCGGCATGCTCGACGTCTTCCTGGCGATGTTCATCCTTGCGGCATTCGGCTGCCTGGTCATCGACCGGGAGCAGGTGCACGCCCGGTTGGCTTCGGTGCTGCGGGAAGGGCGCATCGCCGACAGCGACTTCGGGCCACGGCTGGGGGTGCGCTGGTGGCGTTTCGGAGCCGGTGTGTTGCTCGGGCTGGCGTGCGCCACGAAGTGGTCCGGGGTGTACTACTTGGTCGCGTTCGCCGTCATGAGCCTGCTGTGGGACGCCTACGCGCGGCGCACCGCAGGCGTCCGCCGCGCCTGGGCCGGCACCGTGGCCCGAGACCTCGGACCGGCGTCGTGGGCGATGGTATTGGTGCCGGTCGGAGCCTATCTAGCCGCGTGGTGGGCGTGGCTAGGCAGCGAGACCGGCATCGACCGGCACGTGGTGGGCAGCGAGATCGGCACCGACGGCCTGTTCTCCTTCGTTCCGGCGGCGCTGCGTGGGCTGTGGTATTACAGCGCAGCGGTGCTGAACTACCACGAGGGGCTGCTCACCCCAGCTCAACCCCACCCGTGGGAGTCCAAACCATGGAGTTGGCCGATGGGGCTTCGGCCGATGCTCTACTACTACGAGTCTGGTGCCGCCGCCGGTGGCTGTGGACGGCAGGATTGCGTGGCCACGGTGATGCTCGTCGGCACACCGGCGCTGTGGTGGGTCGCGCTGCCCGTGCTGGGCTGGGCGTTGTGGCGGGCGGCCAGCGGGCCGGACTGGCGCTACGCGGCGGTCCTGGCCGGCTACGCCGCCGGCTGGCTGCCCTGGTTTCTCAACATCCAGCGGCAGATGTACTTCTTCTACATGACCCCGGTGGCGCCGTTTCTGGTGATCGCGGTGACCCTGGCGCTGGGCGAGATACTCGGTCGGGCGCGAGATGGCGCCGAGCGGCGGGGTACCGGACTGCTGGTGGTCTCGCTGTACATCGGTCTCGTGGTGGCCAACTTCGTCTGGCTCTGGCCGATCCTCACCGGCGGCTCGATCACCCCCGAGCACTGGAACGCCCAGCTGTGGCTGCCTTCCTGGCGTTGAGTCGTCCTCAATCGGGCCACCGCCAGCTGGACAGTCTCGGCTGATCAAGCCAGCTGGATCGCGTCACCTGAGACGGTGACTCGGCGTTCTTCCAGCGGGCTTGACGCCGGGCCGTCGACGACCGACCCGTCCGCGATGGCGAACTTGCTCCCGTGGCAGGGGCAGTTGATCGTCCCGGCTGCCACCTGGCTCACCGTGCAGCCCTGGTGGGTGCAGACCGCCGAGAACGCCTTGAAGGTCCCCGCCTGCGGCTGGGTCACCACAACGTTCTGGTCGGCGAACACCTCGCCACCACCCACCGGGATGTCGGCCGTGCTCGCCAGCGACTCGCCTGCCGGGCCTGCGGGTGGACCGTCCGGCGCGGGGGGAGCTACCGATTCAAGGGGGGCCGGCTCAAGGGGGACCGGCTCAAGGGGGGCGGATTCAACCGGGGCTTGCGGTCCCGGCTGGGCCGAACTCCCGTAGCTGCTGCACGCGGCGAGCGCGGCGGAGACAGCCAGGACTCCGGTGCCCGCCACGACGGCACGCCGGGTCACCTCAGATGCTTGAGGGGTGTGGTGGGGCATCATCACTCCTTGCCCAGTAGATGGCCAGCAACTACGTCAATTGAGGTCGCAGCGAAGATCCACTGTAACTGAATCGTCACGGTCTGTCACAGTGGTGATTAAAGGGTTACTCCGACGGTTGTGAAGAACCACAACGAGGAACTCAGCCAGAGGCCGACGAGGGCAGAGAACACCACGCCCCCGATGAGTGGGATCACCCAGTTGGGGAGCCCGCGGCGGGTGAGCAGGAGCATTTTAGTGGTGAATGCTCCGAAGAAGAAGCAGCCAAGCAGCGAGTGGATCAGCACCCGCGGGGTAGTCGGCTGAAAGCCGAGGGCGTACAGGCAGTGCACCAGGACGGGCACGGTGAGCAGCACCGCGAACCGGCCCGACCAGCGATGCAGCGTGGGGACCCAGCGTGGGCCCGGCAGCTTGCCCCACATCGCCAGCGCGGAGATGAGCTGAATACCGGCAAGCAGGAACGCACCGGTGGTCAGCCAGGCCTTGACCGCTTGGGCCCCGGAAAAGCCGGCGATATTGATCGCGATCCCGGTTGGTTCGTGCAGCCGGCCGTACACTCCGAGCGCAACGGCGACCGCGGCGCCCACGGCGATCGGCAGCAGGATCATCGCCGCGATGGAGTCCGGCGGCCGGTGGATCGCCACCGTGGGCTGGGTCCGAGAGAAGGCCATCAGTTGTTGCTACTCCTCAGGCGGGTGGTCCGCCGACGACGTTGGTGTCACCGGCAACCCGTTGGGGGTCGAGCCGGGAACCGTCGACGGTGAGGTCACTGAGCGACTCGGGGTCAAGGAGCGGAGCCGGCTTCCGGATTCCGTTGCGGTTCCAGATGCCCACCTGGCTGCCGTCTTGCAGCACGATCCAGCCGATCCGGTTGGACACCCCGTTCGCCGTCCCGTTGCCCTCGTAGAGGCCCGCCGGCGAGCTTGCCAGCTGCGCGGAGTAGGGCCATTGCTGGCCGTTCACCGACACCGTCCCGAATATCGCGTTGCCCTCCACCACGCCGGTCGCACTGGCGTCGCGGGCACCCTGCGCGGTCAGGCGTCCATCCGCAATCGTTCCTTCCAACCAACTCTCCACCTCGCGGCCGTCGCAGAGGTAGGCGGCAACCTGACCGTCGCGCACTGCAATGGCGATGGTTGCCTCGTTACCGCTGGTGCGTCCCGCGTAGGTGACCTGCTGGGGGGCCGCCGGGGGAGCTTGCTGGAGATCCCCTGGTGGGGCCTGCTGGGGATCCAGTGGCGGGGCTTGCTGAGGGTCCGATGGGAGAGCTTGCTGAGGGTCCGGCGGCGGAGGAAGGGCCACCGCAACGGGCGGCGCCTGCGTGGCTGCGGGCGTCGCTGCAGGTGAGGAGGTCGCGGTCTGGGCGGTGTTTGTCACGTTGAGCCCGACGAGCACGACGGCCAATGCGACGACCGCGAGCAGCGTGATGATCGGACCGCGGTTGCTCCTATTCGCCCTTGGGCTACGACGCGGGGAATCGACGCGGGAAATCTCTGCCACCAACCCGTCAGATCTCAATCACGCATGGTGATTTATTGGACACATACTGTAAGTCCGAATATAACTCTAAGCGATATGCTGACTACGACGAGCACGCAATGCCGCTCATCTGATGCAGCCGCAGGGATAGTACCGGAACTGAGCGGTTGAGCAACCATCGAAGAGCGGTTGGGCGCATCAGATCGAGCTCGAACCGCTTCCCGCCCGGATTCGAACCTCCTTATATAAGGAGGAAATCCGATGATCAACGGTACCGAGCACGTCTCCGCCCAAAACAACGGAGCTCAGCGGCGCCAACGGTACGGCGACATCGCTGCTGAACAGCTCAATCGTAAGGATTCGGCCCGCACCAAACCCGTTCGGCGCAGCGTGGACCTGTCCCCCGCTCATCACGCCAGGCTCACGCAGTGGTGCGCCGAGACCGCCGACACCATCGGCACCGCCCGCGTTACCGGTCAGGACGTCATCCGGGCCCTGGTTGCTCGGCTACTCATGGACGAGGCCCTCGCGCAGCGGATCCGAGCCGACCTCAGCATCGATATCTGACCCGATCCCACTCCACGACGCCGGACCCTGCTAGCCGTGCTGGGGAGCCGCTAACTGCTCGCGCAGGAAGCTCACCGTAGCGTCCCAGGCCTTGGCAGCCTGGTCAGGATCATAGGTGCCGAGCAGGTTCTGATCGTTGAAGAAGGCGTGCCCCGCCGGGTAGAAGCGGAAATCTGGCTTACGGCCGGACTGCCGTTCGATCGTAGCTGCGAGCTCGCGCACCTGGTCGATGCTCTGCATCTCGTCCTGTTCGCCGAAGTGGCCCAGCAGCGGGGCTCGGAGGTGCTCAAAGCTCGGGTACTGCTCGCCGAGCACCCCGTAAAACGTCACTGCGGCGCCGATCTTGTCGCCCTGCTGGGCGGCAAGCACCAGCATGAAGCCACCGCCCATGCAGAAACCCACTGCGCCGATCGTGGAGCTGGTGACTGCATCGTGGCCCAGCAGGTAGTCCACCGCGCCGCCCAGGTCACGGGCCGCCCGCTGCACGGGTAGCTCCTGCATGAGCTTGGTCGCCTCGTCGGCGTCGTGAGTGGTCGCACCGCCGAACAGGTCGGGCGCCAGGGCGACGAATCCCTCGGTAGCCAGCCGGTTCGCCACGTCGGCGATGTGGCTGGTCAGACCCCACCATTCTTGGATCACCACAACACCCGGGCCGCTGCCCGACTCGGGCAGCGACAGGTAGCCGTGTGCGGTGGAGCCGTTGGACGCGAAGGTGACGTTCTGCAGCGCGCTCTCCATACCCGTGATCCCACCACAGTCAGCCCAGTTGCCGCCGTTCAGCGCACCCGGCGGCCGGTCTCGACGCTGGAGTACCCGCCGAGCGCTTCCACCGAGGCGCGAAACTTCT
Source organism: Actinomycetota bacterium (assembly GCA_030862525.1). Taxonomy (GTDB): domain Bacteria; phylum Actinomycetota; class Actinomycetes; order Mycobacteriales; family Pseudonocardiaceae. The sequence goes on from JALZDN010000025.1 coordinate 20,315, forward strand.
CGTCGGCCAGTAGCGTCCACAGTGGGGCCAGCACGTCGGAGTCGTAGGCGGCCCGGGTGACGACCAGGTCGTAGGGCTCTTGTGTGACGGGCACGAAGCCCAGTCCGAACGGCCGGGCGGCCGCGAGGATGCCCAGCCCCGCATCCGCTCGCCCGGCGGCCACCGCCGCTGCGACGGCGAGATGGGTGTGCTCCTCGCGCCGGTAGCCGGCGACATCATCCGGTGTCATGCCGCGACAACGCAGCTCGTGGTCCAGCAGCACCCGGGTGCCGGCGCCACGCTGCCGGTTGACGTAGCGCAGTCCCGGACGGCTGAGGTCTTCGATGCTGGTGAGCCCCAGCGGATTACCAGCGGCGACGATCAGACCCTGGTCGCGATGTACCAGCCGGACCACGGCGACGTCGGCGACCGCAAGGGCATCACCGAAGACCCGCGGCAAGTAGGGCAGGGTGTACTCGCCGGTCTCGGGGTCGAGCAGGTGTGAGCCGGCGAGGTGGCACAGCCCGTCGCGCAGTGCCACGAGTCCGCCCAGCGAGCCGACGTTGGACGACGCGAGCGTCACGCCTGGGTCGGTGCCGCGTAGCGCCGAGGCCGCCAGGTCGAGCATCAGATCGTGTGAACCGATCGCCACGATGGTGCGGTCGATCTCAGCCAGCCCGCGCAGCAACTGCACCTCGACGTCCGCACCAGGGTGGTAACCCTCCAGCCCGGCAGGCACGACTAGCAACCCGTCAGCCCGCACCAGCGAGGTCAGCACCCCGGCGCCCCGAGGCAGTGGGGTGGCCACGATCTGGCCGCCGACCCGTCCCAGCCGTACCCGCACCCAGTCGTCCTTCCCGAGCGGGGAGGCCAGCTTGCGGGCCAGCCGGGCTCCAGCGGTCGGGCGGGCCGGCGTTGTGGTGCCTTGAAGGGCAGCCAACAGCGGTGCCGCGAAGATCTCGAAGGTCAGGGCCGCCGATACCGGATATCCGGGCGCACCCAGTACGGGGGTGGTGCCCGCGGTGCCGAGCACCACGGGATGCCCCGGGCGCACCGCCACGCCGTGCACCGCCAGCGTGCCCACCTGGTCGACTACTGACGCGGTGTGGTCGCCCCGACCGGCGCTCGATCCGGCGATGATCACCACCAGGTCGGCGTGCTGAGCCGCTGCGAGCACCGCGGCCGCGATACGGTCCGGATCGTCCGGCTCGATGGGCAGCGACCGCACGTCGCAGCCGTGCTCACCGGCCTGGCCGGCGAGCATCAGTGAATTGGTATCAAGGATCTCGCCGATGCCGGGCTCGGTGCCCAACGGCCGGATCTCGTCGCCGGTGGGCAGCACCGCGACCACCGGGCGGCGGCGCACCAAGACCTCGGTGACGCCCGCTGCGGCGGCTGCCGCGACATCGACCGCCCGCAACCGGTGGCCCTGTGGCAACAGCAGCTCCCCGGCCGCGACATCCTCGCCGATGGAACGGACGTGCTGGTAAGGCGGCGTGGCCGCGATCAGGTCAGCACCCTCGCCACCTAAGTGGACGTGCTCGCGCATCACCACCGCATCCCGGCCCTCGGGCAGCGGATCGCCGGTGTCGATGACGTCGAAGTCGGTCAACGTGACCGGTGTCGTCTCGCTGGCGCCCACGGTGTCCACCGCACGCACCGCGATGCCGTCCATCCCAGCGGAGTCGAACGCCGGCGAGGACCGCCGTGCCCACACCGGCTCGGCGGTGACCCGGCCGATCAGCTCGGCGAGGCTCAACCGCTCGGTACCTACCCGGTCCGGGCATCCCGCGGCTGCACAGGCGTCGCGCCACGTGTCCAACGCCTGGGCAGCCGGGACGTCGCGGACGAATGGGCTGCGCGGCACAGTGGAGACGTTACCGGGCGAGAAGCGTGCCGGCGGTGATCCGCGCCCCATATGATGGGAGCTGAGCCACCGCCGACGACCTGCGGGGTTAGGAGCCAAAGGCCTCTAGGAGACCGTCGGTTGAGTCGTCGTATTGGCGGTAGTCCTCGTTACGGGCTTCTTCAATGCCAGTGAAGTAGTCAGGGTCATTCTTACCCCGAAAGTCGTTATCGCAACTGCTACAGCCACCGTTGGATCTAGAGCTGCCAGCCTGTGCGAAAATGGCCGAAATCCTCATGCCGGCTCCTTCGTGTCGAGGTAGAAGCAATGGAAGCTAAACCTGAACCAACCTGGGCGATATGCATGCAGCTGCCTAAGCGTTTAATCCGTCGCTAGTGCGTGTCGGAGAAGTGTCCTCACGACGTCGTGCCGCTACCTCGACGCGGACAGTACCCCCGGGTGTCACACCGGCAGCTCGTCATCGCATAGTCAGCGACCCAGGCGCTCTGAGCTGGCCCCCTTACTCCCCGTGGTCGAATGTAACTCGACGGTAAGCCATCCCCTGAGCTATTTCAATGGCAACTTTGGGTACATGAATGACTACAGAGAGTGAACAGCTGGCGGCAGCTTTGCTCAGCGCCAGGAGGTCAGACAACCCCCGACATCAGCGTCCATGCTGGTCGCCGGTTCAGGCAGCCGATTAGCCGGCCTTCGACGTGTGAGCACGGACGGCCGGCAGACGCATCGAGACGGCGGTCGATCTGGCCTTGGCCGAGTCACACTCGCACCACGTCGTGACGGTCTACCTCGGGGCAGAAGGTTGCTGTGGGTGATGGGGTGGCGTCTTGTTGGTGGGTGTGGTGTCTGTGGTGTGCACGGCGATGCGGTGTCTGCTGGCGTAGCTGAGGCTGTGGTGCCTTGGTGGCTGGTGCA
>JALZDN010000034.1 GCA_030862525.1 Actinomycetota bacterium
CGGCGCACCGCGTCGTCCATCAGCTCGACGAGGTCTGACCACAGCGCCGACCACTGATCGGCGCGCAGCTCACAACCCGGCTGCTGCGGATCCAGCTGATGCCGGAACAGCACCTCGGCGCGGTAGATGTTGCCGACGCCGGCCAGCACCGATTGATCCATCAGCAACGTGGCCAGTGGAGCGCGGGACCGGGAGATCCGCGCCCATGCCCGGTCCGGGTCCGCGTCGCGGCGCAGTGGGTCGGGCCCCAGCCGGGCGCGCACCGTATCCGCCTCGACCTCGGTGACCAACTCGCACGCCGTCGGCCCACGCAGATCAGTCCAGTGTGTGCAGCCGACCAGACGCATCCGCACCTGACCTCGGGGCGGCTGCACCGGCAACGCCGCCTCGGTGAACGCACCGTAAAGACCCATGTGAACATGCACCACGAGATCGGGCGTGTAGATGTGAAACAAGTGCTTGCCGTACGCCTCGGCGCGCTGTAGGACCCGTCCGTCCAGTACCGCGGCAGCCGCCGCGAAGTGACCCTGCGGGCTGGACACCGCCACCGGCGACCCGCCGTAACGCTGCTGGTGCTGCAGCGCCAACCGGTGCGTCGCATTTCCCTCTGGCATCGCAGGCTCAGCGCGTGGACATCGGAGGCGGCTCCCCAGTGGACTCGAAATCCGAGATCAGCCTGATTCGGCGGGAGTGCCGCTCGCCACCAGAGAACGGCGTATTAAGGAACATCTCGACGACCTCAGCCGCCTCCGCGGGGGTGTGCATCCGAGCGCCGATTCCCGCCACCTGGGCGTCGTTGTGTTCCCGGGCAAGCTTGGCGGTGTCGGTGCTCCAGGCCAGCGCGGCACGGCAGCCGGGGACCTTGTTGGCGGAGATCTGCTCGCCGTTGCCCGATCCACCGATCACCACACCGAGGCTGCCGGAGTCGGCTACCACCCGGCGGGCGGTCTCGATACAGAATGGCGGATAGTCGTCATCTGGGTTGAAGACGTCGGGGCCGACGTCCACCACGTCGTGCCCAAGACTGGTCAGGTGCTTCACCAGGAAGTCCTTGAGCTCGAAGCCAGCGTGATCGGAACCCAGGTAGACGCGCACGGCGTGCAACATTGCCATATCGCGACTCACCGGGTGAGGAGGGCACAGTTTGCGCCGCGAGCACGTCCAGGACGGCTACGACGTCCGGCTCGAATGGGGCCGGGAAGGAGTGGCTCTGCTCGGGGCGCACTGTGCGGTGGTGGTGATTGTGGACGTGCTCTCGTTCTGCACGGCCGTGGACGTGGCCGTCGAACGCGGGGCCGCCGTACTACCGCTGCCCTGGGACGACGAGCGCGCCGTCGACGCAGCACTACATGCTGGAGCGGTGCTGGCCGGTCCCCGTGGCGCGCACGGCTTGTCGCTGTCGCCGACTTCACTGCGAACCCTGCCGGCCGGGAGGCGGTTGGCACTGCCCTCCCCCAACGGCGCAACGCTGTGTGCGCTCGCGCAGCGAAGCGGCGCCCACGTGCTCGCCGGGTGCCTGCGCAATGCGGCCGCGACCGCCCGTACCGCGCATCAGCTGGCCCGCGGCGGTCCGATCGGGCTGGTAGCGGCCGGCGAACGTTGGGAGCTGCCCGGCGAGCCGATGCGGCCCGCGCTGGAGGACGCCATCGGTGCAGGTGCAATCGCTGACGTGCTACCCGGGGCGTTTTCGCCGGAGGCGGAACTGGCTGCGGCTGGGTTTGGCGCGGCACGCTCGCGCGGTCTGCACGGCGTCCTCGCGGCCAGTGCCTCCGGGCGGGAACTGGCCGCCGATGGGTTCGCTGCCGACGTCACACTCGCCGCGGCGTACAACGCCAGCGAGGTCGCACCACGACTGCAAGGCGGGGTACTCACCGCATGATCCCCGTCCCCGTCCCCGTCCCCGTCATGGAGACATATCGGGCCAATTTGGGCTTCGTTAGGCCCGATATGTCTCCATGTCGGCAAGGGGTGTGGCAGCGTGTGAAGGAGTGTGCGTGACGGCGCGGTGGGTTGAGTTGGCCGACGGGGTGCTGGTGCGGCGGTACACCGAACTGGACCTGTCAGTAGGCCTGGTGGTTGGGGACCGGAGCTGCCTGGTAGTAGACACCCGCAGCGATCCCGCTCAAGGCGCTGAGCTGCACGCCGCGATCCGCGAGATCACCCTGCTGCCTTGCAGCGTGGTGCTCACCCACGCGCATTTCGACCACTGCTTGGGCACGGCGGCCTTCTTGCCGGCCAAGGTATGGGCACACCCTCGGTGCCGGAACGACCTCGCCAGGGGCGGCGCGGCGCAGCACGCCGAGGCACTGGCCTGGGGCCGCGCACACCGCGCGCTGGTGCGTCCTGTAGTGCCCGATCACCTGGTCGCCGAGCAAGACGAAGTCGAGCTCGGTGGTCGACAGGTGCTGTTGACCTATGCCGGACTTGGACACACCGATCACGACATCGCGGTGTGGTCTCCCGACACGGGTGTGCTCTTCGCTGGGGATCTCATCGAGCAGGGCGCCGACCCAGACTTCACCGACGCCTACCCGTTGGACTGGCCCTCCACTGTGACGAAGCTGCTGCAGCTCAGCCCGCGCGTCGTGGTCCCCGGGCACGGTGACCCGGTGGACGCCACATTCGCCCGTGCACAACGGGACGAACTGGCCAGCCTGGCCGATGTATGCCGGGCCGTTCTGGCCGATGAGCTCGACCGTGACGGCGCAGTATCGGCGTCACCACTCAGCTCCTCGACCACCCTCGTCGCACTGGGCAGGCTCAACCCGATTAGGTGATGAGTACGCCTGAGAGGCTGGAGCTCGCAGTCACGTCAAGGCCACTGAGAATGAGCACCCCGTGCACAGTCGATGTGTAGGAGGAATTGATGCCTGATGCCCTGAGTTTTGCCGACCTTGAAGGGCAGCATGTGGAACTGCTGCCGCCCCGTACGGTTCTGTCGCTGTTCGTTATCAGCGCCAAACGCCCCAAGATGTGTGATCAGTATGGCAACTGTTACTCCGGGGATGGCAACCAAATCAACAGCACCGGTCCGGACGGCTTCAACATTGGCAACGAGACTGACGGCGGCACGCAGACCAACACCGCCGGTGTGGGCTCCCCCGGCGCCCAGGGCTAGTCCCCAGCTCGCGATCGCCGATCAGCTGCTCCCCTCACTCGACATGGAGACATAGCGGGCCTACTGTGAGCCCGTTTACCCTGATATGTCTCGATGTGGGGGTAAACGGCCGGGTCACGAGAAGTCGGGTTCCTCGTGTCGGCTTCGCTTGAGCTCGAAGAAGTGCGGGTAGCCGGCCAGCAGCAGAGCACCGTCGAAGATCTTGCCGGCCTCCTCGCCGCGCGGGATCCGGGACAACACCGGCCCGAAAAAGGCCACCCCGTCCACGTGAATGGTCGGGGTCCCGACGTCCAGCCCGACCGGGCCCATGCCGGCCTCGTGGCTGGCCCGCAGCTCCTCGTCGTACTCGGTGCTGCGCGCAGCCGCGGCCAGTTCCGTAGGCAGCCCCACCTCGGCCAGCGCGGCTGTGATCACCTCATCGGAGTCCTTGCCCTCGTTGTGAATCCGCCGGCCCATCGCGGTGTACAGCGGATCGAGCACCTTCTCCCCATGGTCTCGGGCCGCGGCGATGCACACCCGAACCGGTCCCCGACTTCGGTCCATCGACTTCTGGTGACCCTCGCGGCCCTCGTTGAGTACCGACAGGCTCATCACCCGGAAGTGCAGGTCGATGTCCCGCACGGTGGCGACCTCGAGGATCCACCGTGAGGTGATCCACGCCCACGGGCACCGCGGATCGAAGTAGACATCAACCCGCGGGGGACGCAGCTCGGTTCGGGATTCGGTGCTGTAGCCGGTGGTCACCGTCATGACACTCTCCGTTCTCGTCGTGTGCTACAACCCGTCCGGGTAGCCACGTCTTCCCTGGGCCTTACTCGCCTGCAGGCGACCGGCGCTCGTGATTGGATGCGTAGGAACCCGATCCGACATCAGAGGTGATCTGTGGCTGTTCCCAATCTCACCCAGGAGCAGGCTGTCGAGCGCGCCGAACTGCTCGACGTCGGCTCATACACTGTCGAGCTCGACCTCACCGACGGTGCCGGCAAACCGGGCGAAGGGACGTTCCGCAGCACCACCACGGTGCGCTTCTCCTGCCGTACTCCAGGCGCGTCGAGCTGGATCGACCTGGTGGCTGCCCGGGTCAGCTCGGCGACTCTCAACGGGGCCGCACTGGACATCGCCGGCTACGACGAGGCGAAGGGAATCGCACTCCCGGACTTGACCGCCGAGAACGAGGTCATCATCGAGGCGGACGGCCGCTACATGAACACCGGCGAGGGACTGCATCGTTTCGTAGATCCCGTCGACGGTGGTGTCTACCTCTACAGCCAGTTCGAGACTGCCGACGCCAAGCGCATGTACCCCTGCTTCGACCAACCCGACCTCAAGGCAGTGCACCGCGTCCGGGTGGTCGCGCCCGCCGACTGGGTAGTGATCTCCAACGCGCCATGCCAGTACACCGAGGACACCGCCAGCGCAGCGGTCCGCCATGTCTTCGCCGACAGTGCACGGATCAGCCCGTACATCGTGGCGCTGGTCGCGGGCCCCTACGCGCGCTGGACCGACGAGTACACCGACGATGAGGCGACGATCCCGCTGGGCATCCATTGCCGCGCCTCGCTGGCCGAGCACATGGATGCCGACCGGCTGTTCACCGAGACCAAGCAGGGTTTCGGCTTCTATCACGGCGCCTTCGGGGAGCGCTATCCGTTCGACAAGTACGACCAGTGCTTCGTGCCCGAGTTCAACGCCGGTGCGATGGAGAACGCCGGCTGCGTGACCTTGCGGGAGGACTACGTCTTTCGCAGCCGGGTCACCCGCTTCCTCTACGAGCGGCGCTGCGAGACGGTGCTGCACGAAATGGCGCACATGTGGTTCGGCGACCTGGTGACCATGCGCTGGTGGGATGACCTGTGGCTCAACGAGTCCTTCGCCACCTGGGCCTCGGTGCTCTCCCAGGCTCAGGCCACCGAGTACACCGGGGCATGGACCACCTTCGCCACTGTGGAGAAGGCCTGGGCCTACCGGCAGGACCAGCTGCCCTCCACCCACCCGATCGCCTGCGACATCCCCGACGTGCAGGCCGTCGAGGTCAACTTCGACGGCATCACCTACGCCAAGGGCGCCAGCGTGCTGCGTCAACTGGTCGCCTACGTCGGACTGGAAGAGTTCCTCGCCGGTCTGCGGATCTACTTCGCTCGGCACGCCTGGGCGAACGCCACGCTCGCCGACCTGCTGGCCGCACTGGAGCAGGCCTCCGGTCGTGATCTGTCCGGCTGGAGTGCGCAGTGGCTGGAGACCACCGGGCTCAACACGCTGCGGCCGGAGTACACCGTGGACGGTGACGGCGCCTTCGCATCGTTCGCGGTGCTCCAGGGTGGTGCCCGCCCCGGGGACGGGGAGCGGCGCACGCACCGCCTCGCCGTCGGTATCTACGACTCACACCCCGGTACACGTGCTTTGATACGCACTCACCGGTTGGAGCTCGATGTCAGCGAGGAGCGCACCGAGGTTCCCGAGCTGATCGGGATAGCCGCGGGTCAGTTGGTACTGGTCAACGATGACGACCTCACCTACTGCTTGATGCGGTTGGACGAGAAGTCCCTGGGGACTCTGGTCGACCGAATCGGCGACATCACGGAGTCGCTACCACGCACACTGTGCTGGTCGGCCGCCTGGGAGATGACGCGCGAGGCTGAGTTCAAGGCCAGGGACTTCGTCGCGCTGGTACTGGGGGGATTGCCCGCCGAAACCGAGGTAGGCGTCGTGCAGCGGCTGTTGCTGCAGGTGCAGACTGCGCTGTCCTCCTACGCAGAGCCCGGCTGGGCCATCGAGGACGGTTGGCCGCAGTTCACCCGCACGCTGATGGAGCTGGTCAGCACGGCCACCCCAGGCTCTGACCACCAGCTCGCACTGGTCAACACGCTGACCACATCCCTGCTGGGCAAGCCGGAACTGGACGCGCTGGCGGGCTGGCTGGCCGGCGAGGGTGTGCCCGAGGCGCTCACGGTGGACACCGATCTGCGCTGGCGGCTGCTGCAGGCGCTCACGGCTCACGGTGTGGTGGGTGAGAGCGAGATCGCCGCGGAGCAAGACCGCGATGCCACCGCCACCGGGCAGCGGCAAGCCGAGCGGGCGCTGGCGCTGCTGCCCACCTCGGCAGCCAAGGAACGGGCCTGGCAGCGGGCGATGCGCGACGACGAGCTACCCAACGCCATCAGCGAGGCGATCATCAGCGGCTTCAGTCACTACGCCCAGAAGCAGCTACTCAACCCGTACCTGGATCGGTACTTCGACGAGATCGCCGAGGTCTGGGACCGCCGAACCTCCGAGCGCGCCCAGTCCTGCGTGCAAGGGCTGTTCCCGTCGTGGGCGGTCGAGCAGCGGTGCGTAGACGTCGCGGCTGCGTGGTTGCAGGCCGGTGACCACCCGTCCGCGCTACGCCGGCTGGTCTCCGAGGGCCGGGCCGGCGTGGTCCGGGCACTGACCGCTCGGGCCTTCGATGCCGGTGGGGCGAGCGATCAACAGGGGTAGAACCACTCCCGAGTAGGCTGAGTCTCAGCGGCCATCACGGAACCGGGGACAGCTGGGTCGGCCTGCTCTGTGACCCAGTCCTCCGGTCGGATCCGCGCTGGAAGGACATCCCACTTCACCCCAGGGTCGGTGAGGCCCGCCGGTAACCTGCGCCGCTGCCCGACGCCGGTCCGCTTTCGCTTCGGCGCTAGTGGCCCCGAAGCGACCACCACAGAGACGGTGACCGTCGCCGAGAGACGAACCCGGCGCGACCGAAATTCCGCGTGGGATGTTGTTCGAATCTCCGCCACACGATCGAGTATCCGGTCAGGGTTGTCCCGATGCCAGACAGCGTTAGGAGTCTGTTTGCTCCGCGAGGATCCGCAGACCAGAGGTCAGACCTCCGGTGAGATCGCCCTCCTTGAATGCGGAGATCATGGTCTCCACCGCGAGCTTGCACACCCGATCGGGAAGCCGGTGGTGAGCCTTGCAGCCGGTGACCACTTCCACTACCCGCTGGCCAGGTGAGACAGCCACCAGCACCGCATCGTCGGCCCGGCCACCCATCGAGTCGTGCAGTTCCTCGGCCCTCGCCCGGGTAGCGGTGCCCAGGTCGCCGAGGTACACGCTGAAGTGCAGGCCCGCGCTGCGGCTGGCTCGGGCCAGTGCGTCGTCGAGCGTGACGAGCTGCGACTTGCTGAAGGGCAGCGTAGGCAGCACCGGTCTGACTTGCCGGGCTGCGGAGACCCGTCCGGTGCCGACCACGACCTCGCCGAGCGCGAGTTCCTGCTGGTCACCGTCGCGCTGATGGTGGTCCCGCCGGGCGGGCTTGCCATCCTGCTCACTACCAGTGGCCACGAGCACCTCCCCGGGCGGCACCTGCTCTCTGATGGCTACTCTCATGCAACGCCTCCGGGTTCGCTGTCCACAGCACCGGCGGGTAATTCCATTCCTCACCGGGGCGGTAGCGAGCACGCCGGGCGAAGTTGGGCCGCAGTGTCATGAGCCCCAGCAGCACTAGAATGGCCAGCGGAACGCCCGCTAGAACGAGGATGATCTCCAGGGACGTCACAGGATCACGGTAGCCGACCGCAGCATACCGCCGCCTCACCAGGTAGGCGGTCGTCGCTGCGCCCACGGCTGAGCCCGCTGCAGCTGCCCGGCCAGGGCGAGCAGGTTCCCTTCTCCAGCGGGCCTGCCCACCAGCTGAGTTCCGACTGGGAGCCCTTCGTCGGTCCAGTGCAGCGGCAGCGAGATCGCTGGTTGACCGGTCACGTTGTACAGCGCGTTGTAGGGCATGTATCGCTTCTGCCGCTCGTAGTTCTCCGCCGGTGTGGGTGCCGAACTGAACCAGCCGACCGGTCGGGGCAGCTGCGCCAGCGTCGGGGTGAGCACGGCATCGAACTCTGCGTGCGCGGCGACTGCGGCTCGGCCTGCTTGTTGGACTCGTGCCATCGCCTGCAGCAGCTCCGGTCCGCTGACCGCGGCTCCCCGCTCGCGCATCCAACGGGTGAACGGCAGCAGCGCCCCCTGAGCCTCTGGTGGCACCGGCACGGAGTGCGCACTCGCCGCCCAGATCACTTCGAAGGGTGGCAGCAGCTCATCCGGATCGAACGGCAAGGTGGCGTCCACTACGTCGTGACCCAGCCGATCCAACAGGGCGGCGGTGTCCTCCCACGCCTGACGGCACTGCGCTGCGAGCTCGACTCCGGGCAGCGGGGAATCCGCATAGCGGCCAATTCGCAACCGGCCGGGCTCGCGCCGGGCGTGTTGGAGGAAGCTTTGGTCTGGCGGCAGCGGCGGCGCGATCACCGGTTCAGCCGGGCATACCACCGCCATGGCGTCCAACAACGCGGCGGCGTCGTCGACGGTGCGGGCCAGTGGACCTACCGCCGAGAGCAACGTCACGTCACCCCCCGCCGGACCGCGCGACACTCGCCCACGGCTCGGCTTGAGACCGACCACGCCGCAGGCCGCCGCAGGAGCCCGAATCGAGCCCCCGCCATCGCTGCCCTGCGCGAAGGGCACCAGCCCACCAGCCACCGCTGCGGCCGCCCCGCCGGAGGAGCCGCCCGCCAACCGAGTGGTGTCCCACGGCGTCACCGCGGGAGGCAAATCGGCCGGCTCGGTGTAGCACACCAACCCGAATTCAGGAGTGCTCGTCTTGCCAAGGCTGATCGTCCCAGCTTCGGTCAGCAGCCGGACCACATCATCGTCGACGGGCGGCACGTATTGAGCGTAGATCGCGGAACCGAACGTGGTGCGCACTCCGGCGGTCGCGATGAGATCCTTGATCGCGGTCGGGACGCCGAGCAACGGGGGTAGCTCCGTAGGGTCAGGCGTGTTCTGCACCAACTGGTCGGCAGCGCGGGCGGCCTTGATGGCGCGCTCAGATGTGACCGTGACGAACGCACCCAGCCCTTCCCCGTCCAGCCGGCGCAGATAATGCTCGACCAGCTCGCTCGGGCTCACCTCCCGTCGCCGCACCGCCGCAGCTTGCTCCAGTGCGGTCAACTCGTGAAGGTCCGCCACGGGACCCACCCTACGATGAGCCGGCCGTGGCAGTGCGCACGTTGGTAGCAGTTGTGAGCAGCCTGGGCGGGGGTTGGTGGCTCTTGAAGAGCCACCAACTTCAGGCGACCTCGCCGAGGTAGGGCAACCACAGCGGGTCGGCGTCGGGCACCGTGGCCAGCAGCCGCCAGTGCTGCCCGCGCGGGGGGCGCGGCACCACCCGCAGCTTCCATCCCAGTTCGCTGAGCAGTCGGTCGGCCTTGCGGTGGTTGCAGCGAGCACAGCAGGCTACGCAGTTCTCCCAGCAATGTTCACCGCCGCGGCTGCGTGGCACCACATGATCGATGGTCTCCGCGCGGGCGCCACAATAGCTGCACCGGTAACGGTCGCGGTGCATCAGCGCCACCCTGGTCATCGGTACCCGCGCCCGGTATGGCACGCGCACGAAGGTGCGAAGTTTGATCACCGAGGGGACCACGACGTTGGTCGTCGCGGAATGCAGCACCAAGCCCTCGGCGTCACCGTGGACCACGTCAGCCTTTGCGCACACCACCAACACGATTGCTCGGCGCAACGGCAGCGCGGTCAACGGCTCGAAGGTGGCGTTGAGCAGCAAGACGCGTCGGCGCCCTCCGGCGAGCGCGCCGGTGGCGGTGGCCTTGTCTGCCACGACAACAGTGGTATCGAGAAGCCCGGTTGAGGTTCCTGAGCGCGAGGCGGTCCGTCGGGCCGCCCCCGCTGGGTGACCCTCCGGGCTGGGTTGTCGGTCGTGCACGCGACCACCTCCGGCAATGCGCGCCACTAGTGCACCACGAAGGCGGCGATCGCGCACGTGTCTGATGTTGACACGTGTCGGTGACCACCGATCGAGCCAGCCGCGACACCGGGTGATTGGACGCCGGGGATACAGTGCCCCCCCGTGAAGGGAACTGACGCCGCGTCTGAACCGTGTCCAGCGGCCCGCTCTCCGGCGGCCGACTATCCGACGGCGCAGCGGCTGGAGCTCATCGAGCACCTGCACGGGCGTCCGATGGCTGACCCCTACCGCTGGCTGGAGAACCCGGCTGACCCGCGCACCGTCACGTGGGCAACCGAGCAGGACAGGCTGGCCCGCGAGACGCTGGATGCGTTGCCCGGACGCAAGAGGCTGGCCGGAGAGCTCGAGCGGCTGTTATCCACCGGATGGGTATCGGTGCCGATCTGGCGCAACGGGCGAGCCTTCTTCACCCGCCGGGAACCGGACGGGGAGCACGCCGTGCTGTACGTCCGAGAGACCGCGCCGGACGGCAGGATGGCCGACCGAGCGCTGGTGGACGTCATTGCCCTCGACCCGTCCGGGCTGACCACCTTGGACTCGTGGAGCCCGAGCCAGGAGGGTGATCGGCTCGCCTACCAGATCTCCATCGGTGGCGACGAGGAATCCGCGCTGCATGTGATCGATGTGGCCACCGGGGAGCGGCTCGACGGACCGATCGAGCGCTGCCGATACTCATCCATCGGGTGGTTACCGGGTGGACAGGACCTCTACTACGTCCGACGGCTGCCGGCTCACGAAGTGCCCGAGGGGCAGGAGCTCTTCCACCGCCGGGTCTGGCGACACCGCGTCGGATCCGACCCCGCAACCGACCTGCTGGTGCACGGCGAGGGCCTGGATCCGACCAACTACTACGGGGTGCGGGTCTCGACCGACGGTCGCTGGCTGGTGGTGGACGCGTCCCCAGGCACCGCACCGCGCACTTCGGTATGGATCGCCGATCTGCACGGTTCGGGCGAGCTGAAATCCGTGCTCACCGATGCCGATGCGGCGCGCTGCACGGCATGGGTCGCTCCGGACGGCAGGCTCTACCTGCTCACCACTCTGGATGCCCCGCGCTGGCGGCTGTGCGTCGTGGATCCGTCCGACCCTGCCCCGGCCCGTTGGACCGAGCTGATCGCCGAGGATGCCGGCTCGGTGCTTGACGGGATCCGTTGGCTGGAGGATCCCGACGGTGGTGAGCCCCTTCTGGTGGCTGCCCGTACCCGACATGCGATCGCTGAGCTGTCCCTGCACGCCGTCGACGATGGGGCGCTGCACGGCGCCATCCCGCTACCCGGCACCGGGTCGCTGGTCGGTCTGTCGACCGTGGACGAGCTCACCTCTGCCGGTGTCGGTCAGGTATGGATCGGGTGGACCGACTTTCACACCCCGCCGTGCGTGCACCGTTACGCACTGCGCAGCGCAACCACTGAGCTCGTCGAACCGGCCCCCGGTGCAGCGCTGCCACCTGATGTGCACACCCAGCAGGTGGGATTCCTTTCTGCTGATGGCACCGCGGTGCGCATGTTCATCGTCTCCCCCGCCGTCTCCACCAGCCCGCATCCCGACAGGCCGCGGCCGACGCTGCTCACCGGCTACGGCGGGTTCTCGATATCTCTGCAACCCGGCTACACGCCGTCCGCGCTGGCCTGGGTGGGAGCTGGCGGGGTGTGGGCACAGGCCTTGCTGCGCGGCGGCGGTGAGGAGGGAGAAGTCTGGCACCGCGCCGGGATGCGTGAACACAAGGGCAACTCCTTCGCCGACTTTCATGCCGCGGCCGACGCGCTGGTGGCTGGTGGCTGGACAACCCCTGAGCAACTCGCGATCAGCGGAGGATCCAACGGCGGGCTGCTGATGGGCGCGGCACTGACGCAACGTCCACATGCCTACCGCGCGGTGGTGTGCTCCGCGCCACTGCTCGACATGGTTCGATACGAGCGGTTCCTGCTCGGACGGACCTGGAACGACGAGTACGGCACCGCCGACGACCCCACCGAGCTGGACTGGTTGCGGTCGTACTCCCCGTATCACCAGGTGCGGCCGGGCACCTGCTACCCGGCGGTGCTGTTCACGGTCTTCGACTCCGATACCCGGGTCGACCCACTCCATGCCAGGAAGATGTGCGCTGCTCTGCAGCACGCCACAACGGCGGACCCGGCGCGGGCTCCGGTGCTGATCCGCCGTGAGGTCGAGGTGGGGCACTCCGCGCGTGCGGTATCCCGGACCGTGCCGCTGACCACCGACCAACTGTGCTTTCTCGCCCAGTACACCGGGCTGGATCTGGAGGCGGTGCACACCGGATGACCGCAGAGTTGATTTTTCAACCGGACTGTGTCGACGAGGCGGGCTCGTGGTGCGCGCGCATCTTCCAGCTCACCAACAACGACATGCTCGCCCGCTATGCCGATGCCGTAGTGGGCACGGGGCTGCGGATCCTGCTCATCGTCACGCTTGCGGTGCTGATCCGGCTGATGGCCCACCGTGCGATCAACCGGCTGACCCGGGTGACGGCCGACGGGCCGCCGCCCGGATTGCTGCGCCCACTGCGGGAGCGGACCCCCGAGTCCTGGCGCGGAACGGGCCTGCTGTCCAGACGCCGATCCCAGCGGGCGCGCACGATCGGTTCAGTGCTGCGATCCGGCACGACGTTCGTGGTCTCAGGAGTCGCGATCACTCTGGTGCTGGGCGAGCTCGGGATCAATCTCGGTCCGATCATCGCCTCGGCCGGCATCCTCGGCGTCGCGCTCGGCTTCGGGGCGCAGAACTTGGTCAAGGACTTCCTATCCGGGATGTTCATGATGGTCGAGGACCAGTACGGCGTCGGCGACATCGTCGACCTCGGCGAAGCCACCGGCACGGTGGAGGCCGTGGGCCTGCGAGTGACGACCCTGCGGGACACCAACGGCACCGTGTGGTACGTCCGCAACGGCGAGGTGCTGCGAGTGGGCAACTCCAGCCAGGGCTACTCGGTGGCCGTCGTCGACCTTCCCGTCGGCCATGATGCGGATATCCCGGAAACCACCGAGCTCGCCGGCCGCACCGCCGTCGAGCTCACCGCCGAGGGCAGCGCGCTGGCCGACGATGTGCTCGAACCGCCGGAGGTGCTCGGAGTCGAGTCGATCAGTCCAGGCGGCGTGACACTGCGGATCACGACCAAGGTGCGGGCGGGGCGGCAATGGGTGGTGCAGCGGGCGCTGCTGGCGGGTATCAAGGATGCCTTCGCAGATGCCGGTGTTCCGCCGCCGTCGCCAGTTGGCGGCCTTACCGCTCCGCCGACCTGAGGTTTCCGCGGGACTTGATCCGCAAGGCAAGATGGGGGGGTGGCTGCTCCGGAGAACTTCTACGAGGCCGTCGGCGGCGAGCAGACATTTCGCCGGATCGTCGGCCGCTTCTATGAGCTGGTAACAAAGGACGAGGTGCTGCGCCCGCTCTACCCGGACGAGGACCTCGGTCCCGCCGAGGAACATCTGCGACTGTTTCTCATGCAGTACTGGGGTGGGCCGCACACCTACTCCGCACAGCGTGGACACCCACGGCTGCGGATGCGGCACGTCCCGTTTCGGATCGGGCCGACCGAACGCGACGCCTGGCTGCGGTGCATGCGCATCGCGGTGGACGAGGCCGATCTCGACGAGGCCCACCGGGCTGTGCTGTGGGACTACTTGCAGATGGCAGCGAACAGCCTGCAGAACTCGCTGACTTGAGGGAACTCATGGGACGAGCCGACGGCCGCCACGACGTGGCTCCCGCAGACCAGCCCTGGTGGCGCGATGCGGTGTTCTACCAGGTTTACGTCCGCTCCTTCGCCGACTCGAGCGGTGACGGAGTGGGTGATCTGGACGGCGTGCGCAGCCGGCTGGGATATCTGGAGCTGCTCGGTGTGGATGCACTGTGGATCACCCCCTTCTTCCGCTCCCCGATGGTCGACCACGGATATGACGTCACCGATCCGCGCGACGTCGATCCGCTGTTCGGCGATCTGGACGCCTTCGATCGGCTGCTCACCGACGCCCACAAGCAGGGGCTACGGGTGACCATCGACCTGGTGCCCAACCACACTTCCGACCAGCACGAATGGTTCAAGGCGGCGGTGGCTGCCGAACCAGGCAGCCCCGAGCGAGCCCGTTACATCTTCCGGGACGGCTCCGGCTTCGGCGGGTCGCGGCCGCCGAACAACTGGACCAGTACCTTCGGCGGGCCGGCTTGGACTCAACTGCCCCCAGCGAGCACCGCCGCCGGGCAGTGGTACCTGCACCTGTTCGCACCCGAGCAACCCGACCTGAACTGGGAGAACCCGGAGGTGGCCGCCGATTTTGAGCAGACCCTGCGGTTCTGGCTGGACCGCGGAGTGGACGGATTCCGCATCGACGTGGCGCACGGGATGGCCAAACCTGCCGGATTGCCGGACATGCCCCGGCCCATCGGGGCCTGCCCGGGCCTGCTTGATACCGATGTCGCCGATCCCCGCTTCGACGCCGACGGTGTGCATGACATCCACCGGATGATCCGCAAGGTGCTCGACGAGTACCAGGCGCGGGTAGCGATCGGCGAGATCTGGGTGGCCGACGACGCCGCATTCGCCCGTTACATCCGCCCCGACGAGCTCCACCTGGGGTTCAACTTCCGCCTGCTGCAGGCGGATTTCGACGCCGACAGCGTGCGCGAGGCCATCGAGCATTCACTGCTAGCTGTTCAGAACAGCCCAGCACCGGCCACGTGGACGATCTCCAACCACGACACGGTCCGTCCGGTGACCCGCTACGGCGGCGGCGAGGTGGGCCTGCGGCGCGCGCGGGCGATGGCGCTGGTGCAACTTGCCCTGCCCGGGCCTGCGTACCTGTACAACGGCGACGAGCTGGGCCTGCCGAACGTCGAGCTGCCCGACTGGGCGCTGCAGGACCCGGTGTGGCAGCGCTCCGGACGCACCGTGCGCGGGCGTGACGGCTGCCGGGTGCCGCTGCCGTGGGAGGGCGATACTCCGCCCTACGGGTTCACCGACACCCCCGGCACCTGGTTGCCGATGCCCAGCGGCTGGGCCGATCATACGGTGGCGGCACAGCTGGAGGACCCCACCTCGACACTGTCGCTGTACCGGCAAGCACTACAACTGCGCCGAGAGCATGAGACGTTCGCCGGCGCCGAGCTGCTGTGGTACGGCGCACCACCTGGATGTTTCGCTTTCCTGCGCAAGGAGGGTGGGCTGGTGTGCGCTCTGAACGCCTCTGGGGTACATGTTCCGCTACCGAATGGGCAGCTGCTGCTGGCCAGCGGCCCGCTTTCGCCTGGCGGCGACGCGCTCCCGCCCGATACCGCCGTCTGGTTCGTCGAGCCGTCGCCGTCCTAACCGTCACACGAGCAAGGGGAGCAGGGCGTGCCGGCGGCGTAGCACCGCGCCATAGCGGGCATCCAGCCGCAGCCACGAGTCGGTGGCCGACACTCGGACGGCCTCGGCGGCGTCGTGACCGCCCACGAATCCCATCCCGGACAGCGCAAACAGGCAGCGTAGCGGTACCTTCACGTCGAATCCGACCCCACTGACGGTGAGCACTTTCTGGTCCAGCAGCGCAGCGGGCGGCGAGCCGTGCGGACCGGGGTTGTTCCTGGCGACAGCGGCACCCTGATCGGCGAGGTCGGCGAGCACCTCGGCAGGCACCTGGTCCACCTCGTGCCAGCCCTGCTCCGGCGGCAGCTCCGAAAGCCACAGCGCATCCTGGGCCTTGCCGGGGTCGACCACCGCAGCGTCGACCACCGCCACCGCGGCCAGCAGGTCCGAACCCCGGACGGTGAGATCACCGGGTAGCACGGCACCTCGCACCGAACGAGTCACCAGCGTGTCGAACGGGGTAACCACCCAGGCGTGCACCCTGCCGTCCCCGTCGCGCAGCCGCACCAGCGCGTCGGCCTTCAGACGGACCGCGCGGGCGACGAAGGCGCCGAGATCATCTCGCTCGACGGGGTCCAAAATCCGCAACTCAGCCATCGTCGCCACCCTCTCGAAACGCAGCCAGGAATTCCCGCTCCACGGGCATCAGCCGGCGCGACCGGTGCGCTTCGGTGTCGTAGGCAGCGAGCCAGGTCCGCGCGGTGACAGCGTCGCCGTCCCCAGTCGTCACCACGTAGTCCAGCGCGAACGAGGCGGCACGCAGCTCGCTGACCCACAGTCGCACCCGCACCGGCGTGGCGGAATACGCCAGCGGCTGCCGGTAGCGCACCGCAAGCTCGATGACGACCACACCGCGGGAAAGAGCGTCAACACCACGCCGGGCGCCTTCCCCGAAGAGCAGGTCGGTGCGTGCCTCCTCCAGGAGCGTGACGACCCGCGCATTGTTGACGTGTCCGTAGACATCCATATCCGACCACCGCACGGCCACGTCCGTACTGAACGCCGACACTGTCATACCACCCTTCGGTCGGCCTATCACAACCGGCTCAGCGCACGAACCGCGCTTGACGGTCGCAACGTCCGGGGTTGGAGCCCGATACCACAGTGTGCCGCGCTCCAGGGTGATCTCTCGCGGGGCGCTAATCCCCGGCGGCGGACCGGCGACCTGTCTCGGAAGGAATCCACAACGGTTCAGCGGTGAGATCCGGCAGCCGCAGCAGGGGGTTGGTGAGTGCCTCGGAGGGATCGTCCTCGCGCCGATCGATCGGTGGAGCGAGCTGAAGACCTGATGTCCAGCGCGTGCCTGGGCCACGGTAAGGAGGCGCGTCCTGACTGTTCACATCACCGACGGTGCAGCCATCGTCACCGCGCGGTCCGGTGAGGTCGGCGCCGTCACCGCGAACCTGACGGCTTTCCTGGTATGCGGCGAGCGCCTCGGCCAGCAGATCACCGAGACCCATCTGCCGGGAGTCTCCTTCGCCGTCTGAGCCCGCACTCCCAGGCTCCCATTCCATCGCCCGGGGTGTTGGGGCCGGCGGCGGTCCGGAAGCCGGGAACAGCCGCCGGGTCGGCAGGGAGTCCTCGGTGTCCTCCGGCGGTACAGCATCGGTGGCTTCGCGCTCCAGGGCGGTCGACGGACCCAATGGCGGCCGGAACAGCAAGGGATAACTGGCAGGGACCGGCGACGCATCCGGATGATCCGCGGTCTGTCGAGTGCCAACGCTGCCGCCGTCAGGCCCACTGTCCCCAATCCGGCGGATCTCCGCAGTTGGTGTGTCTTCGGGACGTTCCTCGACAGGCTCCTCGGCACGGCGCCGACCGGAGCGTCCTGCCGACAACGCCGACGCGGGCAGCAAGTCGCTCACGCACACCAGAGTGCCCGCCCCGCGGCGGTGCCGTGCTCCGGACCCCCAGGGGGCGAGGCCGGTCAACGACTCAGTGGGTAGCAGTTCAGTGGATTTCTGGGACGCGGATCCCGCGTCCGTAACGATCGGGTCTGCTGCCGCCGCATTGACCGATTCTCCCGAGCACGGGGTGGCCTTGTCTCGCGAGATTTCCGGCGCAGGCCGCATCGACGGTGGAGCGGACGGTTCGTGGCACTCCACCTCTGCGGTCTCCACGTCCAGAGATTCGACCTCCGCGGCATCTGCCTCCCGACACTCGGCCTGGTCGGCTTCCACTTCCGCGGTGTCCACCTCCTGAAGTGCGGCCTGCTCGGCTTGCACCTCCGCAGTGTCCACCTTCTGAGGTTCGACCTCCTCGGCTTCCACCTCCGCGACATGCACCTCTGCAGTGTCCGCCTTCTGAGGTTCGACCTGCTCGGCTTCCACCTCCGCGGTCTCCGCCTTTTGAGGTTCGACGTCCTCCGTCTCCACCTCCGCGGTCTCCGCCTCCCCGGATTCGATCTCCGTAGTCTCCGGCTCCGTAATTTCCGGCTCCGCGGTCTCCGCCTCCTGAGATTCGGCCTCCGCGGTGTCCACCTCCGTGGCCTCCACCTCGGTGGCCGGATGCAGCGCAATCCCGGCGGCGATCCCCGCGTTCAGCAATTCGGTGTCCGAATCAGTGCCAGAGCACCCCGTCCCACCGTTGCCCAGCAGGGTGGCGACCTGGTCGACCAGGTCCTCCACCTCGCGGCGGGCAGCTCCGCAGTGCGCGAGCAACGTGGACCGCGCGACTTCCACGTTGTGACTGTGACGGCGCTCAGCGGCGCGGGCGGCGCGAACGCAGTACAAGGCGTCGGCGAACTCACCGCGCGCCTCGTGCACATGAGACAGGCCCTCGAGGCATTCGGCGAGAACCGCGTCCATCCCATGGCGCTGAGCACCCTCAACCGCATCGGCGAGCAGGGTCAGCGCCGGTTCGTGACGGCCTTCGGCGAGGTGCACCCGGGTCGCCAGTGCCAGCCGCAACCTGCCGACCGCGCCGGCCGCCGCGGCGCGCACCGGACGGCGCAGCAGCGGCCGGACCTCCTGCATCGCGGCGTCGCCTTCGTCCCGGTCGAGCATGGCCAGCACAATCTCCAGCATCAGCCGCGCCCTGACCTCACCGCTGTCGTGCTCGGGATCGGCCAGACCTGCCAGCAGCTCGCGGCCTGCCCTAGCATGCGCCTCGGCCTCTGCAGCCGCGCCACATCGACGGTGGCGCGCCGCGTGGGCAGCCCGCGCGGTGGCTCGCAACAGCAGTGCTGTGTCGCGGTCGAGGGCGGGGTCCTCCCGATAGAGCTCATCGGCCTCCTCGAGCGCGGGCGTGAACAGGTCTCCCCGGCCGAGCGCATCCGACGCTTCGGCTGCGGCCACGAGTGCAGTGCCCCTCAGCACCGGGGCGACATCGTCACCTGCGGCCAACACTGCGTGTACCGCCCCCAGCGCGGCAGCGGGTTCGCCGAGTGCCGCCGCGCAGTGCGCCAGCTCCACGTGCAGCTCATGCCGTAGCCCAGCAGGGGTTTCGTCGTCCCAGATCGCCGGCAACAGTCGGTGAGCCGCTTCGCCGTGCCGCCCAAGGCGGTTGAGCGCAAAAACCGCGAGGTGATCTGCCCGCAGGACGGCCATCTGGTCATCCGCTGCGGCGGCCACCGCCCGGTCGGCCAGCAGCAGGGCCAGTTCGGGCGCTCGCCAGCGCAACAGCATCGCGGATTCAACCAGCGATGCGGCCTCGCCGTTGCCGGCCGGCATGCCGGTCCGGACACCATCGCGCGCCGTGCTGCTCACCTCCCACCCCCCTCGCGTTCCCGATCATCGGCTGCCCATGCCGGGTCAATCCCGGGTCAGTCTGCGGTAAGTCACGCGGTGTGGTCGCGCCGCCTCCGCTCCAAGTCGTTCGACCTTGTGCTGCTCGTAGGCCTCGAAGTTGCCCTCAAACCAGAACCAAGAGGCGGGGTTCTCTTCCGTTCCCTCCCAGCTAAGAAGGTGGGTCACCACCCGGTCCAGAAACCATCGGTCGTGGGAAATCACCACTGCGCAGCCGGGGAACTGTTCCAGCGCGTTCTCCAGCGAGCTCAGCGTCTCGACGTCGAGATCGTTGGTGGGTTCATCGAGCAGGATCAGGTTGCCCCCCTGTTTGAGGGTGAGCGCCAGGTTGAGCCGGTTGCGTTCGCCACCGGAGAGCACCCCGGCGGGCTTCTGCTGGTCAGGCCCCTTGAAACCAAAGGCGCTGACGTAGGCCCTCGACGGCATCTCGGTGTTACCAACCTGGATGTGGTCAAGTCCGTCGGAGATCACCTCGAAGACCGTCTTGTTCGGGTCGATGCCCGCACGCTCCTGGTCGACGTAAGACAGCTTCACCGTCTCGCCCACCTTGACCGCGCCGGAGTCGGGCTGCTCCAAGCCCACGATGGTTTTGAACAGGGTGGTCTTGCCGACCCCGTTGGGACCGATCACCCCGACGATGCCGTTGCGGGGCAGCGTGAAGGACAGATCCTTGATCAGCAGACGGCTGTCGAACCCCTTGTCCAGGTGCGACACCTCCACCACCAAGTTGCCCAGCCTCGGTCCCGCTGGGATCTGGATCTCCTCGAAGTCAAGCTTGCGGCTGCGCTCGGCTTCGACTGCCATCTCCTCATAACGCTGCAGGCGGGCTCGAGATTTGGCTTGCCGGGCTTTTGCTCCCGATCGCACCCACGCGAGTTCGTCGCGCAGCCGCTTCTGCAGCTTCTGATCCTTCCTGCCCTGCACGGCCAGGCGGTCGGCTTTCTTCTCCAGGTAGGTGGAGTAGTTGCCCTCATAGGGGTAGGCCCGGCCGCGGTCCAGCTCGAGGATCCACTGCGCGACGTTGTCCAGGAAGTACCGGTCGTGGGTGACAGCCAGTACGGCACCGGGGTAGCGCGCCAGGAACTGCTCCAACCACAGCACGCTCTCCGCGTCCAGATGGTTGGTGGGTTCGTCCAGCAACAGCAGATCAGGTTTGGACAGCAGCAGCTTGCACAGCGCGACTCGACGCCGCTCTCCTCCGGACAGGTGCGTCACCGGTTCATCGGGTGGCGGACAACGCAGAGCGTCCATGGCCTGCTCAAGCTGTGAGTCAAGATCCCACGCGTCGGCGTGGTCGAGGTCCTCCTGCAGCCGGCCCATCTCCTCCATGAGCTCGTCGGAGTAGTCGGTGGCCATCTTCTCGGCGATCTCGTTGAACCGGTCCAGCTTGGCCTTGATCTCCCCCAGGCCCTCCTGAACGTTGCCCAGAACGGACTTGTCCTCGTTCAGCGTGGGCTCTTGCTGCAGGATGCCCACCGTCGCGCCCGGAGCCAGGAACGCCTCTCCGTTGTTCGGTTGGTCCAGCCCAGCCATGATCTTCAGCACGCTGGACTTGCCGGCTCCATTGGGTCCGACCACGCCGATCTTCGCGCCGGGATAGAACGCGATGGTGACACCCTCGAGGATGACCTTGTCGCCGTGCGCCTTGCGCACCTGCTTCATGGTGTAAATGAACTCCGCCACGGCCGCGATCGTAGAGGTGAGCGCCGAGACCGGGCAGCGCGGCCGACCACTGCCCGGTCCCGGCACGCGGTTCAGGCCGGAACAGGCACCAGCGGTCGGGCCGCTTCGGCGAGTTCGGACAGGCTCACCTCATACGCTGGATCCGCGCTGTCCTGCAGATCCGCCTGGTTTGGCAGGTTCTGACCGGTTGATGCCCCGGCGTCCTCGTCGCCGGTACTCGGCAGCTGCTCCCGGCGCTGCTTACGCACCGTCGCCGCGCAACGGGCTAGGTCCGGGCCGACCGCGTTGGCCTCCAGCTCGACGGCCGATCGACGCTCGCCCTGTTCGGTGGTCCATTCCCGAGTGCGCAGCTTTCCACTGACAATCACCGGGTCGCCCTTCACCAGGGAAGCGGCGTTCTCGGCGAGCCTGCGCCAGCAGTTCACCGACAGGTAGAGGCTCTCGCCGTCCACCCATGACTCGGACGTCTTGTCGAACCGACGCTCGTTGCTCGCGACCCGGAAATTGAGCACAAGCGTCCCGTCTGGACCAACTCGGCGCGGTCGCATATCACTGACCAGCGTTCCCACCACGGTCACCGGTGTCTCTCTCATCTCACATGCCCCTCCTGTGCACCTTCCACGCCTCTGCGGCGGGAGCCGGCCCCCTCGGCCGGTACCACCCAGGCTGCGCGGTCAGGAATGACCCCGGTAGCTAGCCATGATCGACATGGGGATGGAGGGCTTGATGTGCACAACTGGTCGCCGCATCCGGTCGAAACCTCCCGATGTCGGGGCTGGGTGCTACCCGGCGTTCCCGGTGCGGCCCCGAACCGCAATTCGGCTCCGAACGGCGTGGCGGGACTCATCTGTTGTCGCGGGCAGGGGGCCGCTCGGCGAGCTGGGCAAGCAGCGCGTTGTACGCGCCCAGCTCGGCCTCGCCGTCGGATTCGGCCCTGCGGTCAAACCGGCGGGCCTCGCGGGCGTCGGAGCGCGCCCACTGCACCAGCAGAGCTACCAGCACCACCAGCATCGGGATCTCGCCCAAGGACCAGGCCATCGCTCCAGCCACCCGCTGATCGGCCAGCAGGTCGGGCACGAAGGGCAGGGCCAACGATCGGTAGAAGTCGCCGCCGATCACTGTGCCAGAGCCCATCAGTGAGATCCCGAAGAATGCGTGGAAGGGCATCGCGGCCACCAGCAGACCGAGCTTGCCCAGATACGGCAACCGGCGGGGTGCTGGGTCGATGCCGACGATGAGCCAGTAATAGGCGTAACCCATCAGCACGAAGTGTGCGTTCATCACCAGATGCGCCCAGTGTGACGGCGCGGCGGCGTCATAGAGGCCGCTGAAGTACAGAACGTAGAACGACGCGATGTACATGCTCAGGGCCATCAACGGGTGCGTCGACATCCGCACGATCCAGGAGTGGGTGAACGCCTGCAGCCACTCCCGCGGTCCCGGCGGGTTGCCCTTGCCCGCAGGAGGCAGGGCTCGCAGCGCCAGGGTCACCGGTCCACCGAGCACCAGCAGGATCGGAGCCAGCATCGACAGCAGCATGTGCACACCCATGTGCATGCTGAACATGGCCATCGAGTACCGGCTGATGCCCGACGAGGTGGCGATCAGGACGGTCGCGCAGCCGGTGAGCCAGGCCACGGTGCGGCCGACCGACCAGACATCGCCACGCAGCTGCAGCCGTCGGACCCCGGCGAGGTAGGCGCCGGCCAGAGCCAACGCGGCAACCCCGAACACCAGATCCAGGCGCCACTCCAGGAGCAGCCGCTCCACGGTGGGCGGGCCGGTCAGGTCGTAGCCCAGCAATACCTCAGTACGGCTGGGCTGCGCAGCGATTCCGCCGGGCGGCGCGGTCTGGCTCAGCGCCACCGCGATCCCTATGGTCGCGAACATGATCAGCACCTCGACGCCACCCAGCCGCAGGATGGCCGAGCGATCGCCGCGATCGACCACCGCCGCCACCGCGCTGCGCCGATGCATCCAGCCGACCACGCCCAGCGCCAGTAGCGCAGTGACCTTGCCCAGTACCAGCAACCCGTAGGCAGAGAGCATCTGGTCGGGAGTGACCTGGATCAGCGCGTTGATCACTCCGGAAGCGGCCATCACAATCCAGCAGACCAGCGCAAGCTTGGAGAACCGCTGGGTGGCGAGTCCGGCGTGGTCGCCCCGGCGGGCTAGGTGCGCCAGCAGGGCGATCAGACCGCCCACCCATAGTGCGGCGGCGACCAGGTGATAGAGCAGGCTGCTGGTGGCGACGTCGTGGGCGCCGCCGGCCGAGGAGTGCCCGGTCAACGCCACCGGCATCAGCCCGGCAAGGGACAGCACGAACAGCCACACCACCGCACCCCACGTCAGCGCGATCCAGCAGAACCCGGCCAGCACCAGGGCTATCCCTGCGGTGAGCGCCCAGGCCCCGGGCTGGGACAGCTCGGACACCAGCGATCCCAGTAGCAGCGGGTTCAGCACTTCGGTCACCGGTCGACCCAGCGCCTGGGCGCCAAGCAGCGGCACCATCAGTGCCGAGGTCAGTGCCCAGACAAGTGCGGCGATCCGCGCCGTTCGGACCGCGGCGTAACCGCCTGTATCGAGATAGCCGGAGGCTTGCGGGGGCACCAGGAACGCGGCCAACAACAAAGACCCGACCGTGACCACCCCGGCGCATTCGGCGAGCACCCGCATGGCTGGCAGGCCGGCCCGAGTGAGCAGCCCAGGCTCGGGCAATCCCAGTCCGGCGAGCCCGTCCCCACCTAGAGCGAGCACTAACCCAGTGCCGATAGCCGTGGCCAGTAATGCTGCAACGGCGACCAGCACCCCAACCCGAGCGCGTACCCTGCCAGTGCGCCGGTCGGAGGCCTCCACAGTCACACGCGCCAGACTAGGCGTTCACTGTCCTGAGCCGTCCGCTCCCCGACTGCCCTCGATCCCATTAGCGGGCTCAACGGGGTTATTGGGCGCCTGATCACCCCGTTGAGCCCGCTAAATGCCGTCCTGCAGGCGCAGGTACAGCGGCGGCGGCCCCCTCGTTACTCTGCTCGCGGGCGCCTACCGGCGCTCGGGCCCCCGTAGCTCAGCTGGATAGAGCAAGCGAC
The DNA here is from genome assembly GCA_030862525.1 of Actinomycetota bacterium. Lineage (GTDB taxonomy): Bacteria > Actinomycetota > Actinomycetes > Mycobacteriales > Pseudonocardiaceae. Next base: position 23,777 of record JALZDN010000034.1, read on the forward strand.
TTCTAATCGCTAGGCCGCAGGTTCGAGTCCTGCCGGGGGCGCAACACCGCAGCGGATGGATGATACGCATGCCTGCCTTCAACTTCGTGTGCGGCTGGACGATCAACCCCACGCCCGGAATGCGGATCACCGTTCCCTCGATGGTCAGCGCTCCCGCCTCTGCATAGACCTTGGTCCAGTCGAGCGCGAGCAACTCCCCGATGCGGCACCCGAGCCCGGATGTCCCGAATCACTCTGTCTACACCGGGACACGCGGACGTCTCCGATCCGCAGTTCACCGATTGATGCGGCAAGGCGCCGACCCATACGTCCCGATAGGTGATCTCCGTGCGGATGGCGGGATCGGACTCATCGATGTCACGAAGCCACAACTCCGCCAGTCTGCTGCCCCGCCTGGGCGGGTCAGCGGCCTGCCGGCCGGTAGGTGCAGATGAGGACGCCGGTCCCGGCTGTCGTAGTTGAGACCAGCTCGAGTGGGCGGGCCTGACCGTCGTTGGGGAACACCCGCTTGCCGCCGCCGAGCAGTACCGGCTCGACCATCAGCCGGTATTCGTCGACGAGGTCGTGCTCGATCAGCTGCGCAGCCAGCGACGCGCTGCCCATAACCTGCAGCCCCTCACCGTCCCGTGCTCGCAGCTCCCGCACCGCGCCGATCACGTCGTCGGCGGGGAGAAGAGTCGAGCCGGACCAGCTGAGGTCGTCCTGGGTGAGCGTGCGGGATGCCACGTACTTAGGGATCTCGTTCATGCGGTCGGCGAACGGGTCACCGGCGCGCCCGGGCCAGGCGGCGGCCATCGCTTGCCACGTGCGCCGGCCGAACAGCAGCGCCTCCGTCGTCGTCATCACCTCGTCGTACACCGAACCCATTGCCTCCGGGTCGAAGTACGGCATCGACCAGCCGCCGTGGGCGAACCCGCCGTCGGTGTCCTCGTCGCGGCCGCCGGGCGCCATGTTCTCGTTCAGGGGCGGTCAGTCGGGGTTCTGCGGTCAACGTGCCTGTCGCGAGGGGCGCGTAGGCGGTGGCTTTGGCGGCGTAATGCGGCGGCGTTGGCAGCGAATGTTGAGGCGGTCGTGCTCGGCGGGGTCTGCGGCGACGAATTTTGACGTCACCCCCAGCACCGCCGAGTGCGTCGCCTGGGACGGTTTCGCCCTTGACGGAAAGGAGATCCGAGGCACGTCGAGCTGTCTACGGTGGCCTGGCAAGCCACGAAATTGTAGGAGGACGCATGGAAACGATCACCGGTACCGCAGCGGGCGTACCGTTCACGGCGCTCCCACCGACTGGCGCCACCGAGGGCCTCGCGCCGTTGATCGTGACCTGGCACATGCTGGACGCGCCCCGCACGGACTCGGCCTTCGCGGCCGCGCTGCCCATGACCGGGGTGCCTGCCTGGCGGGTGCACCTGGGCATGCCGATGTGTGGCGCACGGATGGTCGACGGCCGCGTCGATGCCGTCGTCGAGCTCGCCCGCAAGGACGCGTTGATGGCTTTCCTGGCCCCGTTCATCCACCAAGCCGCCGACGAATTCCCGGCCGCGCTGATCGCGCTGCGCGATCAGCTTCCAGTCGACGACGAGCCGATCGGCGTCCTGGGCGGTTCGCTCGGCGGTGCCGTGGCGCTGGAGGTGCTGACCACGCTGCGGGCTCCGATCAAGGCGGTCGCACTGGTCAATCCGGCTGTGCGGATACGGTCCGTCGTCGGGCTCGTCGGGGCGCTCATGGCCGACTCCGGGCAGGCATACCCGTGGACAGCCGAGTCCCGCAAGACCGCCGATGAACTGGACCTCGTCGCTCGCGCCGCGGACATCACGGCACAACCGCCGCTGCTGCTTGTCAGCGGCGAGCTGGACAACCCGGCGCTACGGACGGACGCGGCTGCCATGGTCGACGCGCTACGCGAGCGGTACGCGCACCCGGACGAGGTCGAGCTGAGGACTGTGCCGGACCTGCCGCACCCGCTGGCCGCCGAGCCCGGCCTAGAACCGGCCCCGCAACTGCCCGCAGCCAAGGTGGTCGACGAGATCCTGACGCAGTGGTTCCTCCGGCAGCTCACGGCGAAGTGAGCGACGACGGGCGAACTCGGGTCTGGTGCACGCTCCACCTCGGCCTTGCCCAGTGACCGGATGCGGTCGGGAACACGGGGCCGGCGCACCGGGTCGCCGGTGATCCGACCCTGGATGCGCCACCAGGCCGCGGCCGAGCGCAGCGCGTCCAGCCGGGCGTTGGTCGTGGCGTTGGAGAACTGGCCAGCGGTGGGAGAACCGGGTCCCGATCCGGTCGGCGGTGGCCTCCTCGTCCAACACCTCCACCGGCGTGCTCGCGCCGAGTTCGGACACCAGCGCTCGCAGCGCGGTGCCATAGGAACGAGCGGTGTTCGCGTTAGGTACCTCAGCGAGGAAGGCGTCGACCACGCTGGCAAGCGCCGGTCCCGCTGACACGACATCGAGGCGATGGATCGTGCCGCGTTCCGATGTTCCTCGACCCCGTGTTCACGAACGCCTCCTCAAGTCGGACGGCATGGCTCAGCGCAGCCGGAAGAGTTCCTCCCCGGCCCGGGGCACCACCAGGGTGTCGGGGTCAGTCGCCCACGCTTCGGGGTCGATCGCTGCCGGATCCAGGTAGTCCAGGTTCACCGCCCGCACCCGCTGTTCGGGGATGCCGGTGGCCAGGGTGACCGTGACCCGGCCATGCTCCTCCCCGGTGGTCTCGTCGTAGGTACCCGCGCCGCGCAAGTGTGTGGAGTGCGCCAGGACGCCCCAGGGAACGACCCGGAAGCGGTCCCACTGCTTCACGAAGTAGTCCCGGCAGTGGTAGCCCACCTCGTTGATCTCCGGGTGGGTGGCGGCGATCTCGTGCACATGGGGCGCGTAGACCACTACCTGGCCACCGTCGACGACGACCGGATCGACCTTGTAGAAGCCCTTCGCGGCGGTCCAGACGTCGTGATACATCGCCGGGACGATCGACAGCACCCGACGCACCGGGGCATCTAGGTAGCGGACGTGCGTCTCCGCGGCGACGTCAGCAGCAGCGGACCACGCCGCCCGCGGATCCCCGAAGGCCACGGAGTGCAGCGCCCGCGAACCCGACTGAACCACCACGCAGAACGCGAGCTTGTCGCCGGGCACCAGCGAGACCGCCTCATCTATGAGCGCGCGAACTGGCGTGGCGCCGCGGGTACCGATGGTCTGGGCACTGGTAATCAGCGCACCGAGCCAGTGCGAGACGTTGATGACCTCCTGGCTGGAGATTCCCGGGACGAAGTACTTGTTGCCACCAGAGAAGCCGACCACCTCATGCGGGAACACCGGACCCACGACCAAGGTAACGTCATGCTCAACGACGGCCCGATTCAGCCGCACCTCGACCGACCGATGATGAAAACGGCCCCCGGACAGCTCCGCAAGTCGGTTGGCACCGATCGTGCCGACCGAGACGAAGGTGTGTGGGTCCCACCACTGATGGTTGAGCACGGTGGCACCGGGATAGCGCTCCTCGAACGCGCCAAGCGGGTAGCCCAGGTGCCGGGCCAGCTGCGTCTCACCCATCCGCGCGTGAGTGCCCAGCGCGACCAGCACCGTCAATCGCGTGACCCGGCCCTGCAACGCCTCATGCACTGCCCCGAGCAGCAGGGGTACTGGGCAGCTGCGGGTGCCGTCCGGCACCAACACGCACACACTGCGTCGATCCAGCTCGACCGCGTCAAGCTGCTCATGGACGAACGCCCGCACCTGTTCATCGGGGAGCACCCCATCAGGTCCTCCGACCTGGGCAGCGGGATGGACCGCCGGTAGCTGGGGGACCGTTTGGGTCATGTAAACCTCCAGTAGTTCCCGACCGGCAGCATCGAAGCGTGCGGCGGACGACTGGACTCGGTCACTCACGCTGCCCCAGGAGCCACTCCGACGCGCCGGTACTGGATCGACTGAGTTCTCCCAGCAACTCAGTACGCACCCACCATGTGCCAGATGCATCTGAGCGGGCCACCGCTCATGAGCACGTCTCGCCAGTGGATCCGCTAGCACGGCCTCAGCGCGGGTGCAGAAGGAGTCGAGGACACCGACAAGAGCATTCTCCAAGACCCGTCAGCTGCGGTGCTTTCTGTCATCGGCATGGGAGCTCCCCTTCGCGGCATGTGTGGACGTTCTGCTGCGTGTTGCTGCCATTCTCGCTGTTGAGCGACGCATTGGTGCAAATCAGGATCGGTCACCGGAGCCTCCACCACGAGGATCCGGAGGCTGGACGGCGCGCGGATCCCAGGCATACCGTTACGGGAGAGTCCGGGAGGTGCGATGCCCGATCAGTCGGTGCTGCTCGACCAGGTGCGGCGGTACTTCCAGTACGCGGGCAAGGACGTGGACCGCGCTCATGAGATCTACCACGACGACGCCGTACTGGAGTTTCCGCAGTCAGGAGAGCGATTCGAAGGCGTTGTCAACTTCAGGGAGTGGCGCCGCCAGTATCCGACCGACGTACGTTTCCGGGTCCGACGGGTCACGGCACGACAGGACCTGGTCGTCGTCGAGGTCGACGTCAGCTACAACGGCGGTCCGTGGATGTACGGGGTTCAACTGCTCGAGTTCCGCGATGACAAGGTGGCGCGCGAGCGGATCTACGGCGGGGAGGGCTGGGAGGCTCCCGAGTGGCGGGTCCCCTGGCGCGCAGACACTCCTGCAGACTCGCCGGAGTGAAGCACGGTGAGCCCGCACGGAGACAAGATGCCGCCTTCGGCACAACCACTGTGCAACCGCAAAAACAAGGGGTGCGGTGGAAGCCAAAGGTGGCCATGCAGCGTGATGCAGAACTTCGTGAACGGGAGCCGCTGTGGGTCGAGTTCGCTGCGCTGATCGAGTCGGCTGAGCGCCCTGAGTTCTCCCCGACCCACCCTGGGGCCGCCACCGCCGTCGGATCCCGAACATCGAAGCCTTTGGACGTTCGCGTAGCCGGCACGTCATCCAGTGTCTTGCCAAAGAGGCGCAGTCAGTCCGGCAGCTGGCGGCCCTTAGACCGCTCTAGGGCGGTTCGTAAACGCTGTTACGGTCTGTCACTCCCCGCGATGGACGTGTAACACTGTGCAGGCGAGGGGCGATTGCAGTGATGCCCAGGTGCATGACTCCCATCCCCCGGCAGGTGAAGCCTTGGTCACTCAGACTTGTCAACCTCCGGTTAGCGCCCTGCCCCGCCCATTCGCCTCCCTGGCGCCGCCGGAGTTCGGCAGGCTGACCAACAACGCCCGCGATGATCACGCCGATGTGCTCGCAGGATGGCCATCCGAGCATCCGGTGATCGCCCAGTCTGGCTCCCGGCAGCGCTGCCTGTCCGTTCCCCTTAACGACCCTGTTGCTGCCGCACTATCCCTGCGCACCCATATGAAACCGGATGATCTCATGGAGCTGATCCTCATCCTCGCCGATGCGGCAGCCGATGTACTACGAGCCCGACGCGCCACCTAAACCGTGATCCCCCGCCGACCCGTAGCTGACATCCCGGCGTTGATGCGGCGCATTACCGGTTCCAGTCAGCACAGGTGATCAGTGCGGGGCCACGCACTCTTCTAGACCTACGCCGTGGCCGCTACGAACTTGCTACCGGCCGTCGGTCCCCAGCATCGGCTCACAACTGCCTTCGCCGAGCTAGCACTTGCCATCTGATCGAGTGCGCCGGCGGTGACCCATGCGCCTTCCCCGTCAAGCAACAGGACCGCTGGGGTGCTAGCGGGTGGCGGGGCGCGTTTGCCTGCCGAGAGCCAGGCCGAGTCCGATCACGGCCACGCCCAGGGCCAAGTGGAGCCAGTTGTCGGCGGTATTGACGGCACAAAGTTCTCAGCGCTGCCTTTGTCTATGAGCAGGCCATAGAACCATCCGATCATCTGCATCATCAGATGTCCCGCGAGTCGGCCGCGGGGGGCCAGGCGATCTGGCCCCCACAAGTGCCGCATGCCTACTCAGTGCTGTGAAGGGCTCGGAAACCCACACCAGATGCTGACCGACGACGGAGCCCATGACAACCTGGGCGACGGCAGTCAACATGGCATCCGACTCGCCCCGATCGTGCGGCACCCGCGGACCGACCCGCGGGTCCGGCCGGGTATCAGCTGGTGAGCTGCCTGGCGCTCCCAGCGCTGACCTCAATCTTGCGAGCCTTGGCTTGCTCGGCCACTGGGACGTGCAAGGTCAGCACGCCGGCGTCGTAGTGCGCCTCGATCCGGTCAGTGTCCAGCGCCTCGCCGAGAAACAGCTGTCGCGTGAAGACCCCGTAAGGCCGCTCAGCCACCAGCGTCTCGATGCCCTCGCTGTTCGCGGTGGGCCGCCGCTCGGCCTTCACGGTGAGCACATTGCGCTCCACGTTCAGATCGATGGACTCCGGATCTATCCCGGGCAGATCAAACTGCACCACCAACTGCTCGCCGTGCCGGTAGGCTTCCATCGGCATCGCCGCCGGGCGCGACCAGGTGCCCTGCTGGCCGCCGAAGACCTGCTGGGTCAGTCGGTCCAGCTCCCGGAACGGGTCGGTACGCATCAACATCGTCATCGCCTCCTCGACCAGTTGTTACTCAGCGCCCCAGCACCACGCCAAGGCATTTCTTGTAACGACCAGTATAGATTTGGTGTTCCCGAGATAACAAGCCAGTTGTCTCACGTGTTGACACGAGGCCCGGCGCGCTGCACGGCAAGTGCCCTGTGGCGTGCCGTCAACCCGAACTCGACGTGGGCAGGCGACGGCGATGGCTAATCCGACGACCCGTCCGATGCCGCACCGGGAGCGCCGCGTCGAGCCTCAATCCCGCGGCGCCGCTGGGCACTCAGCAGGTCGTCCTGGGCCTGGCCCAACCGTCCACGCGCCTCGTCGCGCTCTCCTCGGGCCTGGTCGCGCTCATCGCGGCCTCGATCGAGGTCATCCTGTAAGTCGAGAATCTGCGCAGCCGCAGCCAACGTGTGGCGCATCCAGGCGACGCAAGAAGGCCGGCTGCACTCCCAACAGCTCCGCCGCCTGACTGACGCTCGGCGCCGGATAATCCTCGTCCCCCAGGCGATCAATCCCCATACCTTCGCCTCCGCCTGAGCCGACAAAGCGATGAAGCACCGACTTCTCTGGAACCGCGATGATATTAAACTTCAAATCGTCAATGCAAGTATGCACGCGGGTCTCGGCCGGGCCGCGCTCGGCTCATCAGAACCATCCGCCGACCAATCACGGCCACGCACGCGATGAAGATCCATGCTGAGGCGCGCCATCTGGGTCACCCCACGGCCAGAGCTACGCCATCGCCCACCGGAAGCCTGTCGCCTCGGCTGCGTGCGCTAACCCCATCCGCGCGGATGACCGTGCAGGACAACGCAGGCACATGCCTGGAAATGAAGGCTCGCTCATCAACCTATACGCACGGAGGGGAGCGGTATCACGGTGAACCAACCGCGGAGCCGCCGCACCAGAGAACCAGGCCTGCGATGTGGGGTACCCCGTGTGCAGCAGCGACCGCCGACTCGGTTACCCGGTGATCGCGGACGGCGCGAGGAGATCAGATCCATCATTACCACGCTCGCCGCCGCCATGACGGTGTCGACGTCCGACCGTGCGGGTACCGTGCCCAGTCAAGAGCGCGTATGCCTCCCGGAGTGACACACGAGTCAGGCCGTCAAAGTGAGTTAATCAACGCGGCCGCCACGGTCTCGGCGACATTGAACCGCTCCCCCAGACCGGTTGCCTCAAGGGCTCGATTGGCCATTCCCCGGCGGGGAACCACCAACCATAGGTAGCGGTTTTCCCGGGTCGCGAGTTCATTGGCCGCAAGCAGCACAGACAACCCGGCGGACCCCAAGAATCGTACCTTCTCAAAATCCACCACCACCAGTGAGACAGCGGCTAGCTGGGCGGTCAGCCACGCGTCCAGTTCCGGAGCGGTCAGGGCATCAATCTCGCCTCCTACGGTGACCACCCGAGCGTGCGGACCGTGTTCGGTCACCTGCAGATCCAAGACGTCGGAGGACAACGGTCCTGTCCTGCCCTGTGTGCTCGGTGCTTGCGCCATCGCTAGCTCCTTTTCCTGCCGTGGTGGCGTCCGCGGGGGACGCCGAGGCTTCCCGGACGGCCTGGCGCCGGCTCCCGAACACCGATCTGTGACCGCACGGTTGCCCGCAGTTACCCGACCCACTCAGAACTCAAACCCTTCGGCCGTCCACCGGGCAATGTCGCAAGCCACTGCAAGGGCTGCTCGCCCACACCCAGACAGCTGGTTCGGTGCCGCCTCCAGATCAGACACCGCTGCGGTGATCGATGACTTCGAGGCCGGCGCCTACCCGCCCGACATCGCCGTACCGGTGTACGGCCTCGCCATCCGGCTGACCGAGGTGGGTCACCGCCATGTAGCGCTCGCCCCGCGGTGATTGTGGAGGTCCACTCAGTACTCGACCCGGTCGGGGTTGGCCAGCCAGGCGTCAAACGGCTCGGCACTGTTGGGCACCGCGAGCGCCTCGACCGTTATCGCCCAGCTTGCCCGGTCGCGGGTGAAGAGCTCGTGGAACTCCCGGTCGTCGAAGCCACTGCGTGCCGCGTCATGCCGGTTCGCGGCGTAGGCGACCCGGTCCACCCGCGCCCAGAGCGCGGCGGACAGGCACAGTGGGCACGGCTCGCAGGAGGCGTAGAGAGTCGTGCCGACCAGCGAAAAGTCACCACGCGCCACGCACGCTGCCCGGATTGCCACCACCTCGGCGTGCGCGGTGGGATCGTTGTCACGGGTTACACGGTTCTGGCCGGTGCTGACCAGTGCGCCCTCGGCGACGATCACCGCACCGAATGGCCCGCCACCCTCGTGCACGTTCCGGACGGCGAGCTCGATCACCGCGGCCAACCACTTCTCGTCCGGCGACATCGGCGATCAACTCCCTCGGTAGGTCGACTAGGCGAACGGGTATAGCAGCAGCGAGACGTGGTAGTGCCCCTTATCGACGGTGAACGCGATGCTCACCTTGGGATAGGAAGCCCCCGCTGGCCGGTTGCGGTGAAGTACACGGCCGTGCCGAACGCCAGCCTGTAGGTGCCCCGAAGCGGTACTGTTGTGTTGGCCGGTACCCGGCTCGCGGAGGTTTAGCCAGATGTGTTGGCCGTGTGCTCGTGTGCCAGCGCTGAGGTCTAGCTTGCCAGGTTCCGGTTCTGCCGGAGGTGATCGTTGTCCCGGTGCGCTGGTGCCGGCACTGTTGCATTAAGGCGAAGGGGCCACTCGCCATGCAGCGAAATGGAGAGGCGCGCCCCTCAGGCATCTTCGAGCATTGTAACAACCGGACATCTGAAGGCCTGCCGCATGGCTACTGGGCTGCCGACTGGAAGAACTCGGGTGGGTAGAACCGCTTAATGCAACAGTCCCGTCACGGCATCCATCACTGCCCGGCTGGAAGGCCGGATCGCGCTGGGCGCCCTGCTCGCCCGCTTCCCCGGCTAAGGCTAGCCATTCCCGCTGAGCAGCTGACCTGGCGGCTGGGCGTGCTCATGAACGGCCTTACCGCACTACCCGTGGCGATGCACTAAAGGGAGTCCAGATGCTAACGATCAAAGCAGGCAGGCCTGACGAACACGTGCCGGTCCTGATCGTGGGCGGCGGCTATGCCGGCCTGGCGTCCTCCCTGTTCCTGTCCCACCATGGTGTGCATTGCCTGCTCGTCGATCGCCATGCCAGCGTGCCGCTGCAAGGTCGCGCCCGTGCCATCAACCCGCGGACGATGGAGATCTACCGCGCTTTCGGCGTGGCGCCGGCAGTCTACGAGGCCGGCAAGCCGTTCGAAAATGACGCAGGTGTGGTGCGCTGTGAGACCCTGGTCGGTGAGTGGCACTGGCTCCACGAGCAGGACGGGTCGCGATCGTGGCCTGATCTCAGCGCTGAACAGTTCAACCTGGCCGATCAAAGCGCAGTCGAACCGGTTCTCATTGAGGCGGCCCGCGCCTGTGGCGCCGACCAGTGGTTCAACACCCAGATGATGTCGTTCGAGCCGGACTCCGACGGCGTCAGCGTGGTGATCGAGCACCGGAAGACTGGACAGCGCCGCACCGTGCGAGCCGACTACCTGATCGCCGCCGACGGCCAGCGCAGTGCGATCCGCGAGCAGCTCGGCATCACCCGCACGGGCCCAGGTGTGGTCCGAAGCTTCGTCGTCATCGTCTTTCGGGCGGACCTGTCGGAGCTGATGTCACGGCGCGCCATCCTGTGGTTCATCGTCAGCCCGACCGTTGGCGTCACTGTGCTGGTCCCCACCGCCGAACCGGGACGGTGGGGTATCGGCGTCCAGTACGACCCGGCGCAGAAGTCGCCTGCCGACTTCACCGCCGACCGCTGTGTCGCGGTGATCCACGCAGCGCTCGGCGAATCTGGCATTCCCATCAAGATCGAGGACATTACCTCCTGGGAGCAGGGTGTGGCCGTCGCCGACCGGTTCCGCAGTGGCTGCGTTTTCCTCGTCGGCGACAGTGCGCACGTCTGGTCGCCAACGGGCGGGATCGGCGCGAACACGGGCGTCCAGGATGCGCACAACCTGGCGTGGAAGCTCGCGGCCGTGATCGGTGGTTGGGCAGCCCCGAGCCTGCTCGACAGCTATGAGGCTGAGCGCTGGCCGATCGCAACCGAGCTGGCCCGGCTCACCGAACAACGTCAGGCCCGCCGCACCGGTTCCAACCCAAAAGACGACCGGGCAGACGACCTGCTGTGGACACTGGGCCAGCGGTACTGGTCGGATGCGATCATCGGCGCGGACCACGACACGGTGTTCGGCGACGAGCTGGACCTCCGCGCCCAGGAGGGAACGCGAGCACCGCACCTGTGGCTAGGGCACAACGGTGCCCGGATTGCCAGCCACGATCTGTTTCACGATGCCTTCGTCCTGCTCACCGGCTCAGCTGGGGCGTCGTGGTGCGACGCGGCCATCCGGATCGCCAACCGATCGCCGCTACCGCTACGGGCATACCGGGTCGGACCCGCAGCGGAGCAGGTGGACCTCGTCGACCTCGACGAGCAGTGGCTCGCCCGGTACGGCGTGGCCACCGGGGGCGCCGTACTGATTCGCCCCGACGGGTACGTCGCATGGCGCGCTCCACAGCCCGCGGACCACCCGGAGACCGCCCTCACCGGGGTGCTCCATCAGATTCTGTTCGGCGAAGACCCTCGGGGCATCCGGCCTGGCACCGGGCTCGGTCGTTCAGGTGGGCCATAATTCCCGGCCAGTGCCTGGCATCGACAACCCTATCACTGTGTGTAGGCTAGGTTTCCGTCTGATGTGCTGGGGCGGTGCTCATGCTCACTCCCGGATGGGCGCCGAGCTGGGGCGGGGAGGTGTCCAGCGCGCCCGAATGAGGCCGTTGATGGTCGCGCGCTGTAGCAGCCTAACCCGACGGCCAGCCTGTCCACCCTGCACTAGTCGCCCCCACACCAGCCGCGGTGAGCAGACCCGCGGTGACCACCGTCACCACGAGACCAGCGCACTGCCGTGAGCGCCGAGCCTTCGCGCTTATGTGAGTGGTTCCGTCGAGCGTTCGAGAAGGATGATGTCCCAACCGAAGGCGGCCACGATGCCACCCGCAGGGGTGACAGTGACGGCTTTGACGTCGCTGGGCAGGTCGATCCTATTGATTTGAAGTCTCGTCCGAGGATCCCAGAGCCGCACTGTGTGGTCCCTGCCGCTGGTGACGACGCTGGGGTGGGCGTCGAGGTGGGCGCAAGCTACTGCGGTGACCGGACCGGTGTGCCCGGTGAGCAGGTCAATCGCGATGCCGCTGGTGAGGTCCCAGATCCGCACCGTGTGGTCCCAGCCGCCGGTGACGGCGATCGCACGGCCGTCGAGCTGGCCGCAGGCCACCGCGGTAACCCGACCG
>JALZDN010000070.1 GCA_030862525.1 Actinomycetota bacterium
CGGTGGCGGTTGCGACCCCGTGCTGGCCGGCTCCGGTCTCGGCGATCACCCGAGGTTTGCCCATCCGCTTGGTGAGCAGGGCCTGACCCAACACATTGTTGATCTTGTGGGAACCGGTGTGGTTGAGGTCCTCGCGTTTGAGCAGGATCCGTGCCCCGCCGGCGTGCTGGGACAGCGTGGCCGCCTCAGTGATCGGCGAGGGCCGGCCGGTGTAGTCAGCGAGCAGCCCGTTGAGTCGAGCGGTGAACTCCGGGTCGGACCGGGCGTCGGCATAAGCGGCGGTGAGCTCGTCGAGAGCGGCGATGAGCGCCTCGGGCACGAACCGGCCACCGTAGCGCCCGAAGTGCCCACTGGCATCAGGCTGTTTAGCGTCGGACGCAACGGACTGGACGTTGACCATCCCCCTCACCGCACCGGCTTTGGGCAGGCCGGGTGCGACCCGGCGGTGACCAGCTGGACGACCGCGGCTTTGGGATCGCCGCTGGTTACCAGCCCCTCACCGACAAGCACCGCGTCCGCTCCCGCACCGGCGTAGGCCAGCAGATCCGCCGGCCCGCGCACCCCGGACTCGGCGACCCGCAGGACGTCACCCGGTAGGCCAGGCGCGATCTTGCTGAAGACAGCGGGATTCACGTCCAGCGTGTGCAGATCGCGAGCGTTGACTCCGATCAGGGTTGCCCCGGCCTCCAGCGCGCGGTCGGCCTCCTCGGCGGTGTGCACCTCGACCAGCGCGGCCATACCCAGCGACTCGACCCGGTCGACCAGCGCCACCAGCGCGTTCTGCTCCAGTGCGGCGACGATGAGCAGCACCGCGTCGGCACCATGCGCGCGTGCCTCGTGCACCTGGTAAGGGCTGACGATGAAGTCCTTGCGCAGCACCGGCAGATCCACCACAGCGCGCACTGCGTCCAGGTCCGCCAGCGACCCGCCGAACCTCCGCCCCTCGGTCAACACACTGATCATGCGGGCACCGGCCTGGGCGTAGTCGGCGGCGAGCGCGGCCGGATCCGGGATATCGGCCAGGGCTCCTCGGGACGGGCTGCAGCGCTTAACCTCCGCGATGACGCCGATTCCCGGGCCGCGCAACGCCGCCAGAGCATCATGAGGAGGCGTCACCCGGGTGGCGCGCCGCTTGATCTCGGTGAACCCGACGGCGGCTTCGCGGTCAGCGAGGTCCGCTCTGACCCCTTCGAGGATCGCCTCCAAGACGCTCAAGCCTCTCCCCTTCCGCCCCCCGTGCCGAGCCGGACCTCGATGCTAGCTCCGGCTGGTCCGGTCTCCCCTCACCGGGGGTGTCCCGACACTGTCGGGTCCTCGCCGGCGTCCATCCGCGCCCATAGCCCGTCCTCAGGCGCCGATCGGCGCGACGAGGGCGCCTGGTAGCGGCGACCCAGCCGCGGCATCCGGTGGCCTCGAACCACCAGAGCGACACCGGCTGTGATGAGCAGGATCGCCCCACCCGCCGCAAAGCCGGGTCCTGCGGGCAGCATCGTGGTCGTCTCAGCGTGAACTGACCCAGCGGGCCACCCGGCCGCAGACATGGCGGCCGCGGTCAGCCAACCCTCGTCAAGCGCCTGCAGCACTCCGAGGATCGGCGGGACCGCTGCGACGAGCAGCAACCCGCCGAGCAGCCGCCGGGCCCATCCGCCGATGGCCAGCACCGCGGCCACTGCGGCCAGCGCGAGCACCGCCAGCGGCGTCAGCGCGGGCAGCACCTCGGAGCCGTCCACTCCGACCGTGACGAGCCCGCGCTTGGGCACCTGGAAGTCGATCCAGGCCCAGCGGAGCACCGCCGCGCCACCGAGCGTCACGGCGGCGGCGATCAGGAGCGCGACGGTGACCGCAAGCGCCCTGTGCAATGCAGGGTCTTCAGGCACGCAGCGACCCGGCAGGCTCGCCGACTGCCACCCGCAGGGTGCCCGCAGCGGCAATGGCAGCGAGCACCGCGCCCGCCTTGTTCAGGCACTCGGTGTCCTCGGCCACCGGGTCGGAGTCGGCGACGATGCCCCCGCCGGCTTGCACGTAGGCCACCCCGTTTCGGACCAGCGCGGTGCGGATGGCGATCGCGGTGTCGGCGTCCCCGGCGAAATCCAGGTAGCCGACCACTCCCCCGTACACGCCTCGTCGGGTGGGCTCCAGCTCCTCGATGAGCTCCATCGCCCGGGGTTTGGGGGCTCCGGACAGCGTCCCAGCGGGGAAGCAGGCGGTGACCGCGTCGAATGCGGTGAGTCCTTCCGCCAGCTCGCCGGTCACCGTCGAGACCAGGTGCATGACGTGGCTGTAGCGCTCGACCCGGAAAAAGTCGGTGACGTGCACCGAGCCGGGCCGGCACACTCGACCGACATCGTTGCGACCGAGGTCGACGAGCATGAGGTGCTCGGCACGCTCCTTCTCGTCGACCATCAGGTCCTTCTCCAGCCAGGAGTCCTCGTCCGGGTCGGCGCTGCGGGGGCGGGTACCGGCGATCGGGTGCGTGGTGACCTTCCCGTCCCGCACGGTCACCAGGGACTCCGGGCTGCAGCCGACGATGCTGAACTCCTCGAGAGCGAGCAGGTACATGTACGGGCTGGGGTTGGTGGTGCGCAACACCCGGTAGATGTCCAGCGGGTCGGCGTCGGTAGTCATCTCGAAGCGTTGGGATACCACGACCTGAAAGGCCTCGCCGGCACGGATCGCTTCCTTGGCCGCCTCGACCGCGGCGTGATGCTGCTCCGGGCTGCGGCGGCGCAGGAACTCTGGAGCCGGCCGGGTGAACACCGCCGCGCTGGCGGGCGCCGACGTGCACAGCCGCGCGACCATCGCGTCCAATCGGGCCACCGCGTCGTCGTAGGCCTCGTCGACGCGCTCACGGCTGTCGTCCCAGTTGATCGCGTTGGCGATGAGCGTGACGGTGCCCTCATGGTGGTCCATCGCGGCGAGATCGGTGGCCAGCAGCATCACCAGTTCGGGCACCCGCAGATCGTCGACCGCAAGCTCAGGCAACCGCTCCAGGCGCCGGACGGCGTCGTAGCCAAGGTAACCGACCATGCCACCGGTCAGTGGCGGCAGGCCGGGCAGCGGCTCCGTGTGCAAGGCGGCCACGGTGTGGCGCAAGGCCTCCAGCGGGGTGCCTGTCCACGGGGCATCTACTCCAGGCAGCCCTACCGGCGGTGACCCGCGCCAGACCGTGTGGCCGCCGGACTCGGTGAGGGTGGCTGCGCTACGCACCCCGACGAACGACCAGCGTGACCAGGACGATCCGTTCTCAGCCGACTCGAAAAGGAACGTGCCGGCCCGGCCGCCGGCGAGCTTACGGTAGACCCCCAGCGGAGTCTCGCCATCGGCGAGCAGCGTCCGGGTCACTGGGATCACCCGACGATGAGCGGCCAGGGTGCGAAACTGCTCCCGGTCCAGCTGCAGGTGCCCTACCCCGGTGTTGCCGATGCTGACCATGGAGCCATTGTGCCCACCGTTGACGACGGGTGACGACGGGGCATACCTTTTCTTCCTCCGTTGAAAAAGGGGAACCGGAGTGTCGAACGTGCCCCGTGGGCAAATCCGGCCCCGTGGGCGCCGTCCCGCCGGGGAGGACACCCGCGCGGCGCTGCTCGACGCCGCCAGGGTCGAGTTCACCGAGCGCGGCTTCGACGGGGCCACCGTGCGCACGATCGCGCAGCGTGCCGGGGTGGACCCCGCGATGGTCAACCATTGGTTCGGCGGCAAGGACGGGCTGTTCGTCGCCGCCATGGAGATCCCGGTCAACCCCGCGGAGATCATCCCTCGGATCCTCGACGGAGATCCCGAGCAGGTCGCCGAGCGGATCCTGCGCATCTTCCTGTCGGTCTGGGACGCCAATGGTGGTGGGGCGTTGGCCGCGCTGATGCGCAGCGTGGCCAGTCATGAGCAAGCCGCCCGGATGATGCGCGAGTTCGTCAGCCGCGTGATCATCGGACGGATCGTCTCCGCGGTGGCCCCAGACCGGCTCGAGCTGCGTGCCGCGTTGTGCGGCACCCAAATCGCCGGATTGGCGATGATGCGGTACGTGATTCGCCTCGAACCGCTGGCCTCTGCCGACCACAACACTGTGGTCGCCGCGATCTCCCCCAACCTGCAGCGCTACCTGACTGGCGTCTTGTGAGTGCGTAACAGTGTTTAGCACTGAATGCCACTCACGAGTAGTGACCTGCTGAAACAGGTTAGTGACCCGGTGTGGCAGGCCGGGCCGATCTGATCGACGACGACCAGCAGGGCGTCGCCGTCGCAGTCCACCCGCACCTCGTGCACGTGTTGGATATGTCCGGAGGTCTCGCCCTTGATCCAGTACGCCTGCCTGCTACGCGACCAGTAGGTGGCCCTGCCGGTGGTCAGCGTGCGGTGCAGCGCCTCGTCATTCATCCAACCCACCATCAGCACCTCGCCGGTGCCGCGTTGCTGTACCACGGCGCAGACCAGTCCGTCGGCGTTGCGTTTGAGCTTCTCAGCAATCGCCGGATCCAGTCCGCTCACCGCACCGTCACCCCGGCCGCACGGAGACCGTCCTTGACATCACCGATTCGCAACTGTCCGAAGTGAAAGACGCTGGCGGCGAGTACCGCGTCGGCGCCGGCTGCCACCGCGGGCGGGAAATGCCCAACGTCGCCCGCACCGCCACTGGCGATCACCGGGACCGTGACGACGGCTCGTATCGCGGAAATCATTTCGAGATCGAAGCCCGCCTTGGTGCCGTCGGCGTCCATCGAATTGAGCAGAATTTCCCCCACCCCTAACTCCTGGCCGCGGGCAGCCCAGCCCACGGCATCGATCCCGGTGCCGCGCCGCCCGCCGTGGGTGGTCACCTCAAAGCCGGATGGCGTTGCCGGCTCGCCGGGCGGCACCCGCCGGGCATCCACCGAAAGCACGATGCACTGCGCACCGAAGCGATGGCTGGCCTCACGCAACAGCTCAGGACGGGCCACCGCGGCGGTATTGATGCTCACCTTGTCTGCACCCGCCCGCAGCAAGCGGTCCACGTCGGACGCTTCCCGGATTCCCCCGCCGACGGTGAGCGGGATGAAGACGCATTCCGCGGTGCGGCGGACCACGTCGTAGGTCGTCTCCCGGTCCGCCGAGGACGCGGTGACGTCCAGGAAGGTCAGCTCATCGGCGCCCTGGGCGTCATAGGCGGTAGCCAACTCGACCGGATCACCGGCGTCGCGCAGTGCGGTGAAGTTCACCCCTTTGACCACCCGGCCGGCATCGACGTCCAGACACGGGATCACTCGCACGGCAACGGCCATCCGCCCAGCCTAAGCGGGCGGGCACGGCATGCGGACACACCGGGCAGCAGAGCACGACACGCCGGGGGTGGGGTTCAGTGTGCGGCGGCTAGGGCGTCGGGCAGGGTAAGGGCTCCGGTGTAGAGAGCCTTGCCGATGATCGCGCCCTCCACGCCGTCCGGGGCCAGCGCGGCCAGGGCGGCCACGTCGCCGGCTCCGGACACCCCACCGGAGGCGATCACCGGCGCTTCGGTTTGGGCGCACACCGCGCGCAGCAGGTCCAGGTTCGGTCCGCGCAGGGTGCCGTCTTTGGTGACATCAGTGACCACGTAGCGCGGGCAGCCGTCGGCGTCCAGGCGTTCCAGCACCTCCCAGAGGTCTCCGCCGTTAGTGGTCCAGCCGCGCGCGGCGAGAACGTGTAGCCCGTCGATGATCCGCACGTCGAGCCCCACCGCGATCCGCTCGCCGTGCTCGGCGATCGCTGCTCGGCACCAGGCTGGATCCTCCAGCGCGGCGGTGCCTAGGTTCACCCGGGTGCATCCGGTGGCCAGCGCACGCTGCAGCGACGCGTCATCCCGGATCCCGCCGGAGAGCTCCACCGCGATGTCCAACCTGCCCACGACCTCAGCCAACAGCTCGGCGTTGGAGCCCCGACCGAACGCCGCATCTAGATCGACCAGGTGAATCCACTCGGCCCCGCCGGCCTGCCAGGCCAGCGCGGACTCGACCGGGTCGCCGTAACATGTCTCCGTGCCGGCTTCGCCCTGGGTCAGGCGGACGGTCCGGCCGCTGGCGACGTCTACCGCAGGCAGCAGCACAAAACTCACCGGTTCACCCTAGACGTCCTCGTTACTGCCCAGCAGCCAGTACAGCAGGCCCACCAGCAGCGCTGCGAGCGCCAGCATCAGCCAGGTCGGTGCCTGCAGCATGGTCAGCGCCGAGTACCCCAGCGGGGCCACCATCGCCACCACGGCGAGCAGGGCCACCGCCCGCACCCAACCGGCGTTGCCTGATGGGATGCCGTATCTCCCCATTGGCTACAGGATCTCGATCCAGTTGCGCAGCACGTGCGCACCGGCGTCGCCGGACTTCTCCGGATGAAATTGTGTCGCCCACAGCGGCCCGTTCTCCACCGCGGCGACAAACGGCTCGCCATGCTCGGCCCAGGTCACCAACGGGGCCATCATCGGACCGGAGCTCTCCAGCTCCCAACGGCGGGCGGCGTAAGAGTGCACGAAATAGAAGCGGGTATCCGCATCGAGGCCGGCGAATAACCGTGAGCCCGTCGGCGGTGCCACCGTGTTCCATCCCATGTGCGGCAGCACGTCGGCCTGCAGCCGCTCGACGGTCCCGGGCCACTCGTCGCAGCCGTCGGTCTGCACTCCGTGCTCGACGCCGCGGCTGAACAGCACCTGCATCCCTACGCAGATCCCGAGGACCGGGCGACCGCCAGCCAGCCGGCGACCGATGATCCGGTCACCGCGCACCGCGCGCAGCCCAGCCATGCACGCGGCGAAGGCACCGACCCCGGGCACCACCAGCCCGTCGGCGCTCAGCGCGGCGTCGACATCGGCGGTCACCGCCACGTGGGCCCCTGCGCGGCGCAGCGCCCGCTCGGCAGAACGCAGGTTCCCCGACCCGTAATCCAGCACGACCACGCGCGTCACCCCGCCAGCTTGCTCCACCCGCATTCAGCGGGCTCAGCGGGGTAAACAGGTACCGACAAGCCCGCTGAATGCGTCATCCTGTCGATGTGACGGTGGACGACGGAGCTGGACTGCGCGCCGAGGATCTGATGCGGCACCTGGCGGATCTCGTCGCGCACAGCTACGAGGGCGCCGAGTCGTGGCCGGATCGGCTGGCCGTGTTCCACCAGGCAGTCACGTTGCTCGATCCGGTGGTGCGTGGTGTCCTCGCCGAGGCTGACGCCACCTTTCTGGAGAACACCGGCGGGATCGCTCGCCACAGCGTCGAGCACGGCGACGGCAGCGTGGGTGAGCACTGGGAGCTGTCCTGGCCCCGGCAGCGGGAAGCCATTTCCCGAGACGGCGGTCCGGTCGCTCCGGTCGAGGTGATCGCCTGGTTCCGCCGCAGCTTCAACCACGCCCATCTGCGCGGGTCGACTGCCGGAGACTGGCCGCTGCAGGTGACGAGCACCGACGACGCCACGCGACAGTTACCGATCGTGCGCGCCATCGTCGAAGCGGAACTGCATCAGCGAATCTACGAAGGGCGATATCCGGTGATGCCCGTCGCGGTGCGCAAGTACGGCCTTCCACCCAGCTGAGCCGCAGTCACACGGCGGCTGCGGCCTTGCGGGCTGCCACCAGCACCGGATCCCAGACCGGAGAGAACGGTGGCGCGTAACCGAGGTCCAGACTGGTCATCTCCTCGACCGTCATCTCATTCCACAGTGCGACGGCGCACACGTCGACTCGCTTACCCGTGCCTTCCCGGCCCACCAGCTGCGCGCCGAGCAACCGCCCGGTGCCGCGTTCGGCGATCATCTTGACGGTGATCGGCGTGGCGCCCGGGTAGTAGCCGGCTCGGGTGCTCGACTGCACCGTCACGCTCACCGGTTGGAATCCCGCGGCCCGCGCCTCGGCCTCCAGCAGCCCGGTCCGGCCGACCTCAAGGTCGCAGACCTTGCTGACCGCCGTGCCGACGACGCCGGGAAAGGTGGCGTAGCCGCCGCCGAGGTTGGTGCCGATGACCCGGCCGTGCTTGTTGGCGTGCGTGCCCAACGCAACGTGCACCCGACGCTGCGAGACCCGGTGCAGCACCTCGACGCAGTCCCCACCTGCCCACACCCCGTCATGGCCGGGCACCCTCATCCGCGGATCGGTCAGCACCCCGCCATGCTCGCCCAGCGGCAGCCCGGCCGCCCGCGCCAGCTCGGTGGCTGGACGCACGCCTAGGCCCAGGACGACGATGTCCGCGGGAAGCGTGCCACCGTCGGTACCCACACCCGAGACCCGGCCGTCAGGACCGATCTCAAAGCCGGTGACCGGAGTGTTGGTGAGCACGGCGATGCCCATGCATTGCATCGCCTCGCGAACCAAGGCGCCCATGTCCGGATCGAGGGTCGTCATCGGCTCCGCGGCTTGGTCCACCAGCGTGACCGCTAAGCCGCGGCGCACCATCGCCTCGGCCATCTCGATACCGATGTAGCCGCCGCCGACCACGACCGCCCTACCCGGCCGTCCGCTCAGGCCGGCCAGCATGGCGGCACCGTCGTCGAGGGTCTGCACGCCATAGACGCCTGGTGCGCGCACGCCGGGCAAGTTCGGGCGCACCGGCACCGCACCGGTGGCCAGCACCAAGTCGTCGAAACCGACGTGGTAGCTCGCACCACCGTCGAGTTCGGCAGCGGTCACCGTGCGGGTATCCAGGTCGATCTCAGTGACCTCGGTGCGGATCCGCAGTTCGATCCCGTTGGCCCGGTGGTCGGCAGCGCTGCGGGCGACCAGCGCGTCGGCACCGTCGACGTCACCCGCCACCCAGTACGGAATGCCACAGGCCGAGTAGGACACGTGCTGGCCGCGCTCGAAGGCCACCACCTCCAACGCGTCCCGACCGGCAAGCCGAAGCGCCTGCGAGGCCGCACTCATCCCGGTTGCGTCAGCGCCAATGACCACTACCTGCCTCGCCATGCCGGAATGCTCCCGCGCCACGGTCACAACAGCCAGGCGAGGCCGCCGACACCGGCCAGTACGGCGCAGAACCCGAGCGCCACGGCCAGCAGCCGCGAGTTGCGCCAGGTTGAGACGACGCCGCCGAGCAGGAAGCCAGCGAGCGCTAGCAGCCCGATACCGATCACAGCATGCCTTTGGTGGACGGCACTCCACCGGCGCGCGGATCGAACTCGACCGCCGCGCGCAACGCCCGGGCCAGTGCCTTGTACTGCGCCTCGGTGACGTGGTGCGGGTCGCGGCCGTGCAGCACCCGGATGTGCACGGCCAGCTGCGCGTGGAAGGCCAGCGTCTCGAAGACGTGCCGGTTGAGCACCGTGGGGTAGTTACCTCCTACCACGAAGCCCGCCAGCACGTCAGGTTCGCCGGTGTGCACGCAGTACGGGCGCCCGGACACGTCCACCGCCACGTGCGCCAGGGTCTCGTCCATCGGCACCCAGGCGTCCCCGAAGCGCCGGATGCCGGCCTTGTCCCCCAGCGCCTCACGCAGTGCCTGCCCGAGCACGATGGCAACGTCCTCGACGGTGTGGTGCGCGTCGATGTCGACGTCGCCGGTGGCCCGCACCACGAGATCGAATGCGGCGTGCTTACCCAGCGAGATGAGCATGTGGTCGAAGAACGCGACGCCGGTGTGCACCTCGGTGGTTCCGGTGCCGTCGAGATCGAGTTCGACGAGCACCGCGGACTCCTTGGTCACCCGCTCGATCCTGGCCGTGCGGCTCACGGTGCCTCCTGCGCTGCATCGATGTTTCGACCCTGCGAGCAGGTCTTAAGCACCGCGGCGCTCGCGGCCAGAAACGCGTCATTCTCGGCGGGGGTGCCCACGGTGACCCGCAGGTGGCCCGCGATACCCACGTCGCGGATCAGCACATCATGTTCCAAGTAGCGGCGCCACGCGGTAGCCGCATCGCCGAACCGGCCGAACAGCACGAAGTTGGCGTCTGACGGGACCACCTCGGCGCCCTGGTCACGCAGCGCCGCGATCACGCGCTCCCGCTCTCGCACCAATACCGCCACGGACCCCAAGGTGGCAGACCCGTGACGCAGCGCGGCCCGGGCGGCGGCCTGGGTCAGCGTTGACAGGTGGTAGGGCAGCCGCACCAGTAGCAGCGCGTCCACCACCGCGGGCGCGGCCGCGAGATAGCCCAGCCGCCCGCCGGCGAAGGCGAACGCCTTGCTCATCGTCCGGCAGACCACCAGCCGGTCCGGGAACTGCCCGAGCAGCCCGGCGGCGCTGGGCGCGTTGCTGAACTCGCCGTAGGCCTCGTCGACCACCACGATGCCTGGCGCGGCAGCCAGCACCGCCGCCAGGTCGGCCGGCGGGATCGATTGTCCGGTGGGGTTGTTCGGACTGGTGACGAACAGCACGTCGGGTCGGTGCGCCTCGATAGCGGCCACCGCGCCCTCCGGATCCAGGGAGAAATCCTCCCGTCGCGGCGCCGGAATCCATCGCGTCCGGGTGCCTGCGGAGATGATCGGGTGCATCGAGTAGGACGGAGTGAAGCCCAGCGCGCTGCGGCCGGGCCCTCCGAAGGCCTGCAGCAACTGCTGGATGATCTCGTTGGACCCGTTGGCGGCCCACATGTTCGCCACGGTCAGCGGCGCCCCGGTGCGCCCGGCGAGGTAACCGGCCAGGTCGGTGCGCAGCGCAACAGCGTCCCGATCGGGGTAGCGGTGCAGGTCAGCAGCCACCTCCTGCACCGCGGCGGTGATGTCGGCGACCAGGGCGGGCGGCGGCGGGTAGGGATTCTCATTGGTGTTCAACCGCACCGCCACGTCAAGTTGTGGTGCGCCGTAGGGACTGTGCCCCTGAAGGTCGTCGCGCAGCGGCAGGTCGGCGAGCGTCACGTCGCAGCCGATCCCGCCGGGCCGTTCCCGACATGGAGCCGTATCGGGGCTATCGACGGTCCGATAGGCCCGATACGGCTCCATGTCGGGAGGGCGCAGTGGTGTCACGGTGCGGTTCCGCGGAATCGGGCGGTGATCGCCTGACCGTGCGCTGGCAGGTCCTCGGCCTCGGCCAGCGCGACGACGTGGTCGCCGACTTTCACCAGTGCGTCCGCGTCATACTCGATGAGCTGGACGCCGCGCAGGAAGCTCTGCACGGATAACCCCGAGGAGTGCCGAGCGCAGCCTCCGGTGGGCAGCACGTGGTTGGAGCCTGCGCAGTAGTCGCCCAGCGAGACGGGTGCGTAGGCACCGACGAAGATCGCTCCGGCGTTACGCACCCGGCGGGCCACCGCAGCCGCGCCTGCGGTCTGGATCTCCAGGTGCTCGGCCGCGTAGGCGTCCACCACCGACAGGCCGGCGTCCACGTCGGACACCAGGATGCAGCCGGATTGCGGGCCGGTCAGTGCAGTGCGGATCCGATCGGTGTGCTTGGTGGCCGGAACCTGCCGGTGCAACTCGACGTCCACGGCGTCGGCCAGCGCCACCGAGTCGGTGACCAGCACGCTGGCGGCCAGGGTGTCAT
>JALZDN010000078.1 GCA_030862525.1 Actinomycetota bacterium
GTCCGAAACGGGGGTTGGTGGTCCTTGAAGAGCTACCAACCCGGTGTTCAGGGCACGGTGACCGCGACGGTGTACAGGCCTGGGCCGTCGGCGGTCACGGCCGCCTCGCCGTTGCCGGATTGGTGCAGTGCCCGGACGGTCCAGCTACCCGGGCCGGCGAAGAACCGGAAACTCCCTGAAGCCGAGGACACCACCTCGGCGGTGAACTCCCCGGTGCCGTCGAGCAATCGCACGAACGCACCCCCCACGGGTTCATCGCCCGTGCGCACCGTGCCGGTCAGCACGGTGTGCTTGTTCAGATCCGTCCCAGGGGGCAGATCCTGTTCCTGATCCGGCGCTCCACACATCGCGATCAGCCCTTGCTACCCAGTTCGATCGGTGCGCCGACCAGCGAGCCGTACTCGGTCCACGAGCCGTCGTAGTTCTTGACGTCGGAGTACCCGAGCAATTCGTGCAGTACGAACCAGGTGTGGCTGGAGCGCTCCCCGATGCGGCAGTAGGCGATGGTGGGGCGGCTTTCGTCCAGCCCGGCCGCGCTGTAGAGCGCCCGCAGCTCGTCGTCGGACTTGAAGGTGCCGTCCTCATTGGCGGCTTTGGACCATGGCACGTTCAGCGCGGTGGGGATGTGCCCTGGCCGCTGCGCGGACTCCTGCGGCAGGTGCGCCGGGGCCAGGATCTTGCCGGAGAATTCGTCAGGTGAGCGGACGTCGACCAGGTTCTTGGCGCCGATCGCGTCGACCGTCTCCTGCCGGAACGCGCGGATCGAGGTGTCCTGCTCCTGGGCGGTGTAGCTGGTGGCCGGCCGGCTCACCTCATCGGTGGTCAAGGTGCGGCCGTCGAGCTCCCACTTCTTGCGACCGCCGTCGAGCAGCCGGACATCACGGTGCCCGTACAGCTTGAAATACCAGTAGGCATAGGCGGCGAACCAGTTGTTGTTGCCGCCGTAAAGCACCACGGTGTCGTCGTTGCTGATGCCCTTGTCCGACAGCAGCTTTTCGAAGGCGCCCCGATCCACGAAGTCGCGGATCACGGGGTCCTGCAGCTCAGTCTTCCAGTTGATCTTCACTGCGCCGGGGATGTGTCCTGCGTCGTAGGCGGTGGTGTCCTCGTCGACCTCGACGAAGACGACGCCATCGGTGTCCAGGTTCTGCTCTGCCCAGTCTGGCGTGACCAGAACGTTTTCGCGGCTCATGCGGCAGCTCCTCGCTCAGTGTTTGCTTGATTCACAGTAGAGGGTCTTGGAGGTGATATCCGGTCGCGCAGCGGCGCCTGCACGCCGATCGCTGCGGCCCTGGATGAGATCATGGAATGCTCCTGACCGGGGGAGGGATTCCGGAAGGTCAGGGCGGCGGCTCGGCTGATCACCTGCTGCACCCGCGATCGTGCGCGAGGCACCGCCCGGGTCAGAGCATCCGACACAGGCTGCTGTGCAGACGGCAGAAGTCCACCGCCCGGCGCTTGGTAAGCAGCGAGTGCACAAAGGCGAGACTACCGGAGACTCCCGATGTGCGGGACTGTCATTCCACACACCGGACGGCCACCAAGCGTCGTCATCCGGCGCCGATCCCGGCCCGGCCCATGGAGACGTTGGTAGCGGTGCCCTCCACGACCAGCGCTCCGGGCTGCACCGAGACCCCGGTAGGTGTGACGGCGAACGGGAGCCCGCCAGGCTCCACGTCGGTGCTCAACGTCTTGAGCAGCAGCCGGCGGATCTCCCGCGGCAGGTTCGCCGTACCGACGTCGTCGCGGGCAAGCCGCACGTCCAAGACGGTGATGCGCGCCAGGCCACCGGTGAGCTCGATCAGCCCGATTCCGATGATCTCGGTGCGCAGCCCGGCGAGATCAGTGGTCGCCACCATCCGGATTGCGGCACGATTGTCTGGTGTGGAGTTATCGGGGGGCGGCGTGCCCGCCGGTAACAATTGCTTGATCTCGTCGTCGGAGGGCTGCTGGATCCGGAGATCTTCGATGCCGATCGCCCGCCCGAGGTCGGAGTCCTTGATTCGGACCCGGCCGTCCACCCGGGCCGCCCGCACCGACTCGATGTTGCCGGAGGTCACCTCCGACAACGGTGCGTCGACGTCGCGCAGGGTGGCCTCCACGGTGACGTCGCGCAGCGGGTCCACCGGCAGCCCGGTCGCCCGGATGTCAATGGCCGAGTACCGGCCCGCCAGTGCCTGGGTCAGGAACGGAAAGCCGTTGATCCGCACCGAGGGGTCGGAGGCCAGTTTGAGCTGCTCCCTGAGCTGTTGGGCCAACGTGTACTCGGCTGCTGCCGCGGCACCGAAGTCAGCTGCCACGGCCAGGCCCACGATGACCAGCACAGCGATGACCAGCTTGCGCACGCCGGTGTCTCCGTTCCGTTCGCTCATCGTCCTCGGAGTGAGGCAGCGCACCGAGATCGATTTGGGTGGCAACGCCGGGTATCCTCCCAGGACGTGCTGTAGGTCGCGGCCGCCAGCCTCCAGCGGCAGGAGGGAGCGGGCATGGAACTGCTGCTGCTCACCGCGGATCCCGAACCGGGTTCGGTGCTGCCTGCGCTGTCGTTGTTGTCACACGTCGTGCGACCAGCCGCCCCGGAGGTCGCCGCCCTGTTGGACGCCGGCCCGTACGACGCGGTGCTGGTCGATGCCCGCTCGGACCTGGCCGGTTCGCGCAGCCTGTGCCGGTTGCTGGGATCCACCGGACTGGACGTGCCAGTGGTAGTCGTGATCAGTGAAGGCGGGCTGGTCGCGCTATCCGGAGACTGGGGCTCCGACGAGATCCTGCTGCCCACTGCGGGCCCGGCCGAAACCGACGCCCGGCTTCGGCTGCTAGTGGCCCGGCGCGCCGCCGAGCCGGGTTCCGGCCGCAGCGGCGCCCTGGTGCTCGGCGAGCTCGTCATCGATGAGGCCACCTACACCGCCCGGCTCAAGGGCCGGCCCCTGGACCTCACCTACAAGGAATTCGAGCTGCTCAAGTACCTCGCGCAGCACGCCGGCCGGGTGTTCACCCGCGCACAACTGCTGCAGGAGGTGTGGGGCTACGACTTCTTCGGTGGCACCCGCACGGTCGACGTCCATGTGCGGCGGTTGCGCGCCAAGCTCGGCCCGGAGCAGGAACAGCTCATCGGCACGGTGCGCAACGTCGGTTACAAGTTCGTCCGCCCGCTACGCAGCATGAGTTCTCGGGAGCGGGCCCAGCAGCACGCAGCCGAGCAGGAGACAGCCGACAGCGCTGACTCAGATCGGGCCGACCGAGATCGGGCCGACCCAGATCGGGCCGACCGAGATCGGGCCGGGCCGGAATCACTTCCCGTGCAGCGGAGTTGACCGACGGGTGACCGTGGCGCTGGCCTGGAGTCCCCGGCCCCCCGACGGGCAGATCGCCGACGTGGTGGGGCTGCTGGCCGCCGCGGCGGCTTTCGACGGCGTTGATCCGATCTCCGAAGCGGCTTCGCTGCGGCTGCATCATCCCGGTACCGGGGCGCACCTGCTGGCTCACGATGGTGCGCTGGCCGAACACCCTGAGGGAGCTCTGGTCGGCTACGCGGGGCTGGATGAGCGCGCCGAGCGTCGCACCGCTGAGTTCGCGGTTCACCCCGAGTACCGGCGCCGCGGAGTCGGCGGTGCGCTGCTCGCCGCGCTGCTGGACCGGGTTTCCGGACCGCTGTGGGTGTGGGCGCACGGTGAACATCCGGCGGCGTTAAGGCTGGCCGAGCGCGCCGGGCTGACTCGCAGGCGTGAACTGTTGCAGTTGCGTCGGGGGCTGGACGATCCGATCCCGCCGCGAGCCCTGCCCGACGGGGTAACGCTGCGCAGCTTCGTGCCCGGTGAGGACGAGGCTGCTGTGGTGCGAGTGAACAACCGGGCGTTCTCCTGGCATCCCGAGCAGAGCCACTGGGACATCCGCGAACTTGCGGTGCGCGAGGCGCAACCGTGGTTCGACTCGAAGGGATTTCTCCTGGCCGTCGACCCGCAAGGCCGGCTGCTCGGCTTTCACTGGACAAAGGTGCATCCCGCCGGCCACGGCGAGGTCTACGTGATCGGGGTGGACCCCGATGCCCAGGGCACCGGCCTCGGCGCCGCACTGACCGTGGCGGGGATGGAACACCTACGCGAGCGTGGGCTGGCGGAGGTCATGCTGTACGTCGAGTCCGACAACGTCACCGCGCTACAAACCTACCGAAAATTGGGCTTCCGGCACCACCACACCGACGTGGAATTTCTGCGGCGCTGAGGGCAAGGTACGAGAGAAGTGGTTTTCCATCTTGAAGGCGGTGACTGGCCGGATACTGAGTATCGGCACTCGCGGATTTCTTAGCGGCGACCCGTCAGAATCCGCGGAACGCGAACGCTATTATCCCGAAGATGGGCAAGATCGCTAAGAATCCGACGCCCACCCACCCGAGCACGATCCCCGCCACGGCCAGGCCGGCGCCCCCCTCGCCACGTTCTCGGATCTGCCTGCGCGCGATGTACCCGAAGATCAGGGCCAGGATGCCGGTGATTCCCCAAGACACGATAATGAGGATCCCCAGCACGAGTGAGGCAATGGCGAACCCGTTGGTCGGGCGCTGCACTGGGTAGGCGGGATAGCCCGGGTAGCCGTAGGTGCCGGGATAGCCGGGTGGCGGCTGTCCGTGCGCGACGTCGGGAGTCGCGGCGCCCTCCTCTTGTTCGGGTGACTCACCCGGATGCGGCGGTGTCGTCATTACGTCCCTCCCCGCGGCGTTGCGCATCTCCACCGTCGCACATTCCGGCCACCCGCCGCAGCCGCATCACCGCCCGGGTGGCTGCCCGGTGACCAGAAAACCGACCTGCCGGGCGATCGCGACCGCGTGGTCGGCGAAGCGCTCGTAGTAGCGACCGATCAGCGCGGCGTCCACCGCGGGTTCCACTCCGTGTGGCCAGTCCTCGGAGAACAAGATGCGGAAGATGCGCCGGCGCAGCTCGTCCACCTCGTCATCTGCCTCGGCAAGTCGGTTACCGGACATCGGATCCTGGCTCTCAATGGCGGTCGCGGCTTCCTCGGCGAGACTGGTGGCAAGCAGGCTCATCCGCGCGAACATCGGGCGGACGTCGCCGGGGATCGGCACCATCGGGTGCTTCAGCCGCGCGATCTTGGCGACGTGCTGAGCTAGATTGCCCATCCGGCCCAGATCACGCACCGCGTGCATGGCCGCCACCACCACCCTGAGGTCCAAGGCGACCGGAGCCTGCAGGACGAGCAGGTTGATGCAGCGCTGATCGATGTCCTCGCACAGTGCCGTCATCTCGTCCTCGCCGGAGATCACCAGCTCGGCGAGCACCAGGTCGGCATGGTGCAGCGCGGTCGAGGCATTGGTCATCATCTGGCCGGCCAGCCGAGCCATCCTGGCCAGGTCACCGACCAGTTTGTCCAGCTCGGCGTGGAACATCTCTCGCATTGGCCCGAGGGTACGGCGCGAAGATCGCCCCGTCTCGGTGAACAAACGTTCGCGTCCTCAACTGCAGGTGGTATCGGTCCCGTTGACGGTGCCCAGCGGGACGGTGGCCGGGGGCTGAGCAGTCGCCGGGGGCTGGGGCGCAACCGAGGGCGTTGGTGCCACCGGTGCCGTGGAGCCGGCCGGACTACTGGGCTCAGGTGATTGCGAGCCAGGCAGCGGCGCGCCGTCGATGATCGTCCGGAACAGCGCTGCGGTATCCGACGCCTGGAGTTCCTCATTGCCGTACTCGTTGGCCAACCCGGTGGTCGGCACCGTGACGAACGTGACGTTGACGGGGTCCAGTCCCTGCACCGACTGGGCCAAGGCCAGCAGCGCCGACGAGTCGACGTTCTGCCCAACGGTATTGGCGGCGACCGCGGTGATCAGCGCGTGCAACTTTGCCGGGTTGAGCAGTACACCCGGAGACAGCACCTGGCGCAGCAATGCGGACAGGAAGTGTTGTTGACGGCTGATTCGGCCGTAGTCCGAGGTGGGGTCGCCGGTGATGTGCCGGGCCCGCACGTAGTTCAGCGCGGTGCTGCCGGAGATCGTGCTGTAGCCCGGCTGCGGGATGATCGTCCCGAGCTGGCTGTCCTTGAGCGGGCGCTCCACGCAGATCCGCACCCCGCCCACGGCGTCGACCATGCTCTTGAATCCCTGGAAGTCGACTCCGACGAACCGGGTCATGGCCAGCCCGGAGAGGTTTTGGACGACTTTGGTGACACACAGCGGCCCACCGATTTCATAGGCGGTGTTCAACTTGGCGACACTGGTGCCGGCGTCGGTCCGACCGGTGTAGGAACCCGAGGCGGGGTCCCACACTGCACACGGTGGTCGCTGAATCTGCAGGTCTCGCGGGAAGGACACCACGACCGCGCGGGACCGGTCGGCAGGCAGATGAGCGACCATCACGGTGTCCGAGCGGGCACCTCCCACCACCGCGGTGTCGCCCACGCCGTCGCCCTGCTGTGCGCCAATCCGGCTGTCCGAGCCGACCAGCAGCACGTTCTCGTCGCCATGTTGGGCGTCTGCGTCCGTGATCGCCGTCGAGTCCGGGTCCAGCGCGAGCACATTGCGTAGCTGCCCGTCCAGCCATTGCGTGGTGGTCCATCCAGCGGCGGTGATTCCGAAGACCAGGCAGGCCACCGCAGTCACCAACGCCTTGCCGGTTCGCCACAAGCGGTGGTGCCCGCGGGGCAGGGAACCCTTCGGCCGGTCGGCCACCCCGACCTCCTCCCCTGGAACGGGCGCGTTACGCCATCCGGGGGGCAGATCGTACTAGGTGCACGATCTCATCCACCGGAATGGGCCAACTCGGCCCCTGCGGGGACTGTGCGGTCCGTCGGATCGTCGAGCCAGCCCTCGGGTAGCACCACCCGTCCGGGTGAGCCCTGGCGGCCTCGGGGGCCGTCGGCGTCGGGCGGGAACGCGGCATCGGCATCCAGCTGGGCGAGCAGATCGTCCAGCTCGGTGAGGCATGACACCATGCCCAGCGCGCGCCGCACGTCCCCGCCGACCGGGAAGCCGTGCAGATACCAAGAGACGTGCTTGCGCAAGTCACGCAGGCCCTTGTCGGGACCGAGGTGCTCGGCGAGCAGCCCGGCGTGGCGACGCAGGATTGCCGCCACCTGCCCGAGGGTCGGGGGGGTCGGGATGTTGTGTTGTCCTCGGAAGGCGGCCTCCAGCTCGGCGAATAGCCACGGCCGCCCCAGGCAACCGCGGCCGACCACGACCCCGTCGCAGCCGGTGTGCTCGACCATCCGGATCGCGTCCGTGGCGGCGAAAATGTCCCCGTTGCCCAGCACCGGGATCGACGTGACGGCCTGCTTGAGCGCACCGATGGCGTCCCAGTCGGCGCTGCCCGAGTAGCGCTGCGCGGCGGTGCGCGCGTGCAGGGCTACCGCCGCCACTCCGGCGTCCTGCGCGATCCGGCCAGCGTCGAGAAACGTGTGGTGCTCGTCGTCGATGCCGATCCGGAACTTCACCGTGACCGGGAGATGCCCGGCCGCCTCGACCGCCGAGCGGACGATCTCACCGAACAGGGCTCGCTTGTAGGGTAGCGCCGCACCGCCCCCTCGGCGGGTGACCTTCGGGACCGGGCAACCGAAGTTGAGATCGATGTGATCAGCGAGATCCTCGTCGCGCACCATCTCTACGGCCTTGCGCACGGTCACCGGATCGACCCCGTACAGCTGCATCGAGCGGGGCTGCTCTGCTGCGTCGAAGCTGACCATCCGCAGGGTGCCGGGGTGCCGTTCCACCAACGCGCGGCTGGTGATCATCTCGCAGACGTACAGCCCCGCCCCGTGCTCCCGGCACAGCCGCCGGAAGGCCACGTTGGTGATCCCGGCCATCGGCGCGAGCACGACCGGCGGGTCGACCCGATAAGGACCGATCCGCAGCACCGGCCGCAACGTAGGCACGCCCTCATCATCCCTGCCCCACCCCCGGCGTGTCCGCACCTCCTGCACGGTGTGTCCGGTTCCGGTGCCCGGTGTGTCAGTTGTTGGTGCTCGGCAGTTGAGCTGGGCGGCCGACGGGCCTAGCGTCAACCCTGATGTAGTGACATGGACCTTGTGCCAGTAAGGGGATCCATTATGCGAGCGAGTGTCGGCGATCGGTTGTGTGTGCATGGCCGTACCGTTAATCGGCCCGATCGCATGGGTGATGTGGTGGAGGTGCGGGGGCCCGATGGTCAGCCGCCCTTCCTTGTGCGGTTCGACGACGGCCGTGAACGCCTGGTCTACCCAGGCCCGGACTGCGAGGTACGGCCGCCCGCGGGCAGGTAAGCGGTTATAGCCAGCCGCGGCGGCGGAACATCAGGTACAGCAGCACTGAGATGAGCAGCATCATGCCCAGCGCCATGGGGTAGCCCAGGATCCAGTTCAGCTCGGGCATGTGGGTGAAGTTCATTCCGTAGATGGTGCCGATCACGCTGGGCGCGAAGAGGATCGCCGCCCACGAGGAGATCTTTTTGACCTCCTCGCTTTGGGCCAGGCTAGCCTCGGTGAGCTTGGCGGTCTGTTCGTTTTGTCGCTGCGCGACCAGGGTGGAGTTCACGGTGAGGGCGTTGGCGAGTAGTTGCCGGAAAGCTTCCACCCGCTCCACGACGTGCACCGCGTGGTCTTGCACATCGCGTAGCTGACGTTGCAGCTCCACGTCTACCGAGAAGTCGTGGGATCCGCTGAGGAGGGAATGCAGCACGTCGAGCAGCGGCTCGCAGGCCCGTTGGAACTCGATGACCTCCCTGGACAGCTGGTAGATCCGCCGCGACACGTGGGGCTCGCCGCGGAATACCTGGTCCTCGATCTCGTCGATGTCGTTGCGGAGCCCGAGCAGCACCGGTTGATAGTCGTCTACGAGCCGGTCCAGGATCGCGTAGAGCACTGCCAGCGGCCCGCGCTTTAGCAGCTTGACGTCGGCCTCCAGGCGCTGGCGGACCTCGGCCAGGTGTGGTTCGGCGGCATGCCGGATGGTGATGACGAAGTCCTCGCCGATGAACACGTGTACCTCGCCGACCTCTACTACCTCGGTGGGGTCGACATAGCGGGCCGGCCGCAGCACCACGAACAGGGTATTGCCATAGCGCTCCAGCTTGGGCCGCTGGTGGGCGTGCACCGCATCCTCGACGGCCAGCTCATGCAGGCCGAACTCGGCGGCTACCGAGGTGATCTCCTGCTGGTCGGGCCTATAGAGCCCGATCCAGGCCAGACATGGGCTGCCGTCGGCGCAGCGTTCGCGCAACAGCTCGTAGGTCGTCTCCAGCGACTCGGGTGCCACGCAACGCCGGCCGTCGGCGTACACCGCATTGTCCACAACCGTCATCGGCCACCTCCTTACGCGCATCGTGCCAGTCCACTGCGGTCACCGGTGACTCGGATTACTGCGCTTTGTCTCCAGAACGTAGTAAGCGGACTAGGAATTACTGCGTTGCGTATCCAAAATGCAGCTGCCGGGTTCAGAGCAGGCCGTGCTCGTCACTGGGCTGCCTGCGGCGATCATGTCGACCGGCACATCGCTACGCCGCGGTGCGGCCGGCGTCGCTCCGCCTGGTGAGGGTGGCCGGCAAGCGGGCTGGTTCCCAGGCCGCTCAATAACGCGCAGCCACCTATATGGTGAGCTATTCGTACCTAATTCCAACGGGGAATTACTCCCGGATAGAGCGAGCCGTACCTCTGACGATGCGAGAGCTTGGCGTCAGGCAGGAGCGATGACATCGACGGTGGGGAAGTAGGTCCGATAGCGGGCGGCATCCCGGGTGAGCAGCTGCAACCCGAGCACGGCGGCATGGGCGCCAATGAAGAAGTCAGGCAGGATCGAGGCGCGTCGCCACCCGCGGCGTCGATAGTCCCGGTAGCAGGTGGCGGCGAGGAACGCCGCAGCCCACGGTAGTTGCCCCGGACGAACCGGTCCGGGATCAGCACCCCACCACGGGACCTCGGTCGAGTGCCTTGGCGAGCTGGGTGCGAGACCATGCGGACCACTCCGAATCCACGGTGAACAGGTCGAGTAGCACATTCGAATCGACCAGCGTCGCCGGTCCCGGTTCAGTCCCCACGGGTCATTGCCATGATCTCGTTGGTGCTGAGTTCCACGTCACCCTTGTCCAGCAGCGCCTCCACCATGCGTTGGCCCCGCGTCCGTGGCCCTCCCGGCGGCACGATGCGCGTGACACCGTCTTGCACGACGACATCGACCTCATCCCCGGGTTCGCGCCCGAGCTCTCGCCGCACTTGTTGGGGGATCGTGATCTGTCCCTTGCTGGTGATCCGCACCAGGTAAGTGTGACACCGGTATTACTCCCCCCCGCGGCTGGGCGGTGGCGCAAGAGGGGCCCGCTGGTGCCGCGCTGGGCTGGACTGTGCTGCGGGCCAGCGCCGCCGACGTACGGCGCAACCCGGATCGATTCGCCGCCCAGGTTCGGGCGGTGCTCCACCGGCGCGCCGCCTGACTGCCCTTCATGCAATAGCAAGCGGTTCCGCGATGAGCGACCGCGTATTAGTCATCCCACGGATGTACACACCGTCTCAGGCTACCTCGCCTGACGCAGGCGGATGCATAACTTGCGGTAGCCGAAAGATGGCCTGTGAAAATGATGACTCGTTCCCGGGCGTCCAGCATGCTAGGAAAGCAAGCAGGATCATCCGCAGGAAACTGCAGAAGGTAATTCTGGCAGTAATAAGACATCCTGCAGTGTTTCTCTGTGGATACGGTCGGCAGGTGTCGTATTCGACCAGCATGCCGGACGGCTGCTATGCGTCCTTCTCACTTGGAAAGGAATGAGGTAATCAAGAGATGAGCGCTGCAAACCAGTTCGACCTGGACGTCCGGGTCGCCACCCCGGGGAGCTCACCGGAAGCGGCGGCTTTCCCGACGATTCCGTGCAGCATCCCGTGCACCCGGGCCTGCACCAGGGTCACCTGCCGGAGCTGTACCTGTGCCAGCTGCATCACCCAGTGCCCCATCGCCTGCGTCTGATGCCCGGATCCGGTGTGCCGCCGTCGCGATGGCGCGGCGG
>JALZDN010000098.1 GCA_030862525.1 Actinomycetota bacterium
GACGAGGAGTGATGACCGTGAGCGAGACCCAGGTAGCCTGGCTGACCCAGGAAGCCCACGACCGGCTCAAGCAGGAACTCGATGAGCTGATCGCCAATCGCCCGATCATCGCCGCGAAGATCAACGACGCCCGCGAAGAGGGCGACCTCAAGGAGAACGGCGGCTACCATGCCGCGCGCGAAGAGCAGGCCCAGCTCGAAGCACGGATCCGCCAGCTGCAGGAGCTGCTGCGGGTCGCCAAAGTCGGTGAGGCCCCGGCCGAGTCCGGCGTCGCTGCGCCCGGAATGGTCGTCACAGTGCGGTTCGAGGATGACATGGAGACCGAGACCTTCCTGCTCGGCTCGCTCGAGGAAGGCGCCCACGGCGACCTCGAGGTCTACTCACCGAACTCCCCGCTGGGCAAGGCGATCATCGGCGCACATGAGGGCGAGGACCGGCACTATGAGTTGCCTAATGGCGGTTTGATGACCGTCGCCGTCGTCAAGGCTGAGCCATTCCGGGGTTGAGCCTTCCGGGACTGAGCCATTCCGGGTCTGAGCCATTCCGAGGGTTGGCCCCCTGCCGGGAGGCCGTCGAGCAAACCTTGAGTCCCCTAGTCATCCTCTGCTGACGTCGTGGTCACCTGCGTCGTACCGCGCTTGGGCCACACTGGAAGCGCCTCGCATTCTACTACGGAGTGTAGCGATACACTCACTCGATCAGGTGATGGCTTCACCGTATGTTCACCCACCTTTTGGTGATTTTGTGCACTTTAGTACGCACTATTGCGTAAATGGAGAGCTCAGCGGGGCGCGCATATAACTCGAATGGCGTATCTCGTCGTAGACTTCCCCGGTTCGCGCCAGGTTTGCACCGGCGCGATCCGTGGACGCGGGAAACCAGCTGGTCGATGGCGGACGCGGCTGACGTGCCACGGGGCCCAGCGCGCCATCGTGCGGACCCCGATGGCGCCGGCCGGCGTCGAATGACGGCGATCGCAGCGCTGATGACAATCGGATCCGTGCCCTTCACGGACCCGGCACTGCCCGCCCTCGATGACCGGTCAATCCCGCTGGACGGGCAAGCAGAAGCCACGCTCAATTCAACTCAGGCCAACCTGGTCAAGCTTGGCATCAAGGACAGCCCGGTCGACGCCAATGTGGCGAAGGCCGCCGAGTCATCCGTGCTGCCAAACGGGATCGTCAACGGCCCCGCTGCGGAGCGCTCCACCACAGTGGTCGCCGACATCCCCGCCAACTACCTCGTCCTTTACCGTGCCGCCGCCGCGACATGTGCGGACTTGCACTGGCCCGTGCTCGCCGCCATCGGAAAGATGGCATCGGATCACGGCCGTTCCACCCTGCCCGGTGTGCATTCAGCAGCAAATCCCGACGGAGCCAAAGGCCCCATGCAATTCCTCCAACGCACCTTCGACGCCGTGACCGTCCGGCATCCGATCCCACCCGGCGGGGCGACCCCGCCGTCAGCGTACAACCCGCATGACGCTGTCTACACCGCCGCCGCCTACCTCTGCGACAACGGTGCCCGCGATAACCGTAACCCCACCGGCGCGATTTACGCTTACAATCCCAGCCGCTCCTACGTCGACAAAGTCCTGGGTATCGCCCGGACTTACGATCGCCCCAATCCGAGCCCTCAAACACCGGCCGCCTCTTCGCCGACCCCTCCAGCACCGACCAATCCTTCCCCCCCAGCCGCTGCCTCAAGCGTTGCTGGTCGTGGGGTCGCCGCAGTGGCGTTCGCTCGCGCCCAGCTCGGCAAACCCTATGTCTGGGGTGGCAACGGTAATCCCGGTTTTGATTGCTCTGGGCTTACCAAGGCTGCCTACGCCGCCGTCGGAATTGCGATACCTCGCACCGCCCAAACCCAGTACAATCACGGACCGCGACTGCCGGCCGGTGCCGCGCTGCAGCCCGGCGATCTACTTTTCTTCGGCACCCCACGCAACATTCACCATGTTGGTATGTCCCTCGGCGGCACACTCATGATCAATTCGCCCACCTTCGGGCAGACCGTCAAGATTCAGGACTACCGCAAATTTCGCAACTACGCGGGAGCCTCACGGCCGGCTAAGTGAGCCAGCGAGTCAGCGCGTCACCCGGTAACCGGCAGCATCCAGGTCAGCGACAAGCTCCGCACAGTGTCGCGGCCCCCGGGTCTCCAGGCTCAGCGCGACCACCACATCACCCACCCCAAGGCTTCCGACGATCCGGGAATGCGCCACATCCACCACATTGGCGCCCGACTCACTCACCTGCACCAATAACGCGGCAAGCTGCCCCGGCCGATCGGGCACGGTCACCCGCAGGGCCAGGAACCGGCCGTCCGCGCTGAGCCCGTGCCGGATGACGTGCATCAGCAGTAGCGGGTCGACGTTGCCACCGGACAGCACTGCGCACAACGGCCCGGGTAAGCGCACGGAGGGCTCCAGCAGCGCAGCGACAGCGGCGGCACCGGCCGGCTCGACGAGCATCTTGGCCCGCTCCAGGCACAGCAGCAGGGCCTGGGACAGCACCTCCTCCCCTACCGTGAGCACCTCGTCGACCAAGGTGGACACATGCGCAAAGCTCACTGGTCCGAGTTCTGCGACAGCGATGCCATCAGCCATGGTGTGCCGCTGCCGCAACCCCACCGGCGCGCCGGCGGCCAACGAGGCAGGCCAGGCAGCGGCTCCCTCCGCCTGCACACCAATCACTCTCACGTCCGGTTTGACGCCCTTCACCGCGGCGGCGATCCCGCCGACGAGCCCGCCGCCACCGGTGGGGACCAGCACGGTACCGACGTCGGGAAGCTGCTCGAGCACCTCGAGGCCCACCGTGCCCTGGCCGGCGAGTACGTCAGGGTGGTCGAACGGATGGATGAACACCGCTCCGGTGTCGTCGGCGAACTCGCGCGCCGCGGCGATCGACTCCTCCACGACGTCACCGAGCAGGTGCACCCGCGCGCCGTAGCCCCGGGTTGCCGCGAGCTTGGGCAGAGCCGCCGTCACCGGCATGTAGACCGTCGCCGTGGTCCCTAACATCGCCGCCGCCAGCGCCACACCTTGCGCGTGGTTGCCGGCGCTGGCCGCCACCACACCGCTGGCTCGCTGGGCTGCGGACAGGGCCTCGATCCGGACGTAAGCACCTCGGATCTTGAACGAACCGGTGCGCTGCAGATTCTCACATTTGAGGTGGACCGGAACCCCGCAGCGCTGCTCAAGCACCCGAGAGTGCTTCAGCGGCGTGCGTCGGACGACCCCGTGCAGTGTCTCGCGGGCGGCTCTGACCTTCTCGACACCGATCAGCTCCATGGTCGGCGATCCTGCCAGTTCCGAGCGCTCGATCACCGACCCGTGTGACACAGCTCGATGGGTCCGGCATCGCGCGCGGTAAAGTCACAGACGAGTCACAGGAGGTGGGCATGGTCCGCAGCGGCCGCTGGACGCCGGTCGTGGTCACGACCGGCGTGGCCGCGTTGCTCACCTGCGCTGCGGTCATCACGGCCAACCAGGCAGGCTGTGAAGAGCCTGGCAGGTATGTGTTCGCGCCGGGTGGCGTGCAGCTGATCGGCGGGTGCCTCAACAGCGCCGACCTGCCCGTCGCGCCGCCGCCTGTGCAGCAGTCTGTGCCGCCAGTGCAGCCCCTGGGTGATTAGAACTAGACACTGGGTGACTAGCGCTAGCTCAGCGCGTCCAGGAGGTCGTCGATGAGGTCTTCGGCATCTTCAATGCCGACCGACAGCCGTAGCAACTCGGCGGGCACCTCCAGCTGTGATCCTGCGGTGGAGGCGTGCGTCATCCGTGCTGGGTGCTCGATGAGGGACTCCACTCCCCCCAGCGACTCGGCCAGGGTGAACACCCGGGTGCGGGCGCACACTGCCAGCGCCGCTTGAGTACCACCGCGGACGGTGAACGAGACCATCCCGCCGAACCGGCGCATCTGCTTGGCAGCCACCTCATGACCGGGATGGGTGTCCAAGCCTGGATAGCGGACGTCGATCACCTTGGGGTGCGCCTGCAGCGCTGCGACGACCCGCTCGGCGTTGTCGCAGTGTCTCTCCATGCGCACTGCCAGGGTTTTGATCCCACGCAGGGTCAGCCAGGCGTCGAACGGCCCGGGCACCGCGCCCGCCCCGTTCTGCAGGAAGGCCACTTGCTCGTCAAGCTCACCGTCGTCGGTGACCACGGCGCCGCCGATGACATCGGAGTGCCCGCCGAGATACTTGGTGGTCGAGTGCAGAACCACGTCCGCACCGTGCCCAAGCGGAGTCTGCAGGTAGGGCGAGGCGAAGGTGTTGTCCACCACCAGGCGGGCACCGGCCTCGTGCGCGACTCCGGCCAAGGCCACGATGTCGGCGATGGACAGCAGCGGGTTGGTCGGCGTCTCGCACCACACCACGCGGGTGTTCGGCCGTACTGCGGCGCGCACGGCGTCCACCTGGGACAGCCCGACGGCAGTGTGCTCGATCCCCCAGTGCCGGAACACCTTGTCGATCAGGCGGAAGGTGCCACCGTAGGCGTCGTCGGGGATGACGATGTGGTCGCCCGGTCGGCAGGTCGCGCGTAGCAGGGCATCGGTTGCGGCCATTCCGGATGCGAAGGCTCGCCCGTACCGACCGCCCTCCAGCGCGGCTAGACAGGTCTCCAGCGCGGTGCGGGTGGGATTACCGGTGCGGGCGTATTCATATCCCTCACGCAGCCCGCCCACACCGTCTTGGGCGAAGGTGGACGTGGCGTGGATGGGAACGATCACCGATCCTGTGTGCGGATCCGGATCCTGGCCAGCATGGATGGCGCGAGTGGAGAAGCCTGTCACTTGGCCAGCCTACGGTGAGCTGTTCCCGGTGCGATCTTCGGATTCGTCGTCGACTCGGATCACCACGGTGCCGGCGATCTTGTCTGCGAAAGTTTGGCGCTTGTGGTCCCACAGTGGCCACAGGTAGCCGATGAAGAACTCCAGATTGTGGCAGAACTGGCGTAACACTGCCCTGCCGAATCCGATCGGCAGGCCAGTCTTGATCTCCACCAGCTTCGTCCTCGCCCCCCGGCGACCGACGCTTTGCCCGGTGGTGCCCTGCAGATAGCAAGAGTTCCAGCCGATGAAGGCAAACAATCCGAGGTAACCCACGACAGTGAGCATCGGGCTCAACGCCACGGTGCCGGTGGCGACACCGATGGCGAAGAGAACGTTCAAGGTGATCACTGGGATCACATAATCGATTAGGGAGCTGATCGCCCTGGTTCCGAAGTCCGCCAGCGACCCCGGCACCGCAGCGGCTCGCACATCGAAGTTGGACTGTCCGCAGGACGGTGTACCGACCCGTTGC
This sequence comes from Actinomycetota bacterium, assembly GCA_030862525.1. Lineage (GTDB taxonomy): Bacteria > Actinomycetota > Actinomycetes > Mycobacteriales > Pseudonocardiaceae. Next base: position 5,308 of record JALZDN010000098.1, read on the forward strand.
TGCTCTGGGGTTTCAAGCTCCGGTGTTTCAAGCTCCGGTGTTTCAAGCTCTGATTGCCCACCGTTTATCGATGAGCTGAAGCGAGCCTGGTGGTCGGCCTGCTGCCGGACGAACGGGGGTGGTCGCCCGAACTGCGGTGGTGGCGCCAACTGCGGTAATCGCCCGAACTGCGGTGGTGGCGCAAGTTCCTGCGGGGAGCCGATGGGGCGCCTGCGTTGTTGATCAGGGGGTTGTAGCACCGGGATCGGACCGGAGGGGTGTGGCTGCATTCCTGCCGGCCCGGGCTCTCGTTGCGTATCGGTGGACTCCACGTGCCCGTTTGTCCCGGACCGAACCTGCTCGTCTGCGCGGGGATCCTGATGCAGCGGCTGAGGAGTGGTCATCGGGTTCGAACCCCCTCGATAGGTGGCCGGGCACACTCGTGCGCGGCCACGTTATCGGATCCCTCTGGCCTGCCCTCAACGCCCAGCCAGGAACCCGAGCACGTCTTGGCGGGTGACCACCCCCGTCGGCTTGCCGTCAATAAGGACCATTGCGCCGTCAGCGTCGGCCAGCACCTGCATCAGTGACCCGATCGACTCGCCCCCGCCGATGGTCGGCAATGGCGCAGCCATGTGACCCTCGATCCGGTCGGCGAGTTGCGCGCCACCGGCGAACAGGGCCTGCAGCAGGGTGCGCTCGTTGACGGCACCGATCACCTCGGCTGCCATCACCGGCGGCTCGGCGGCGACCACGGGCAGCTGGGAAACCCCGAACTCACGCAGGATCATCACGGCCTCAGAGACGGTCTCGTTCGGATGTGTGTGCACCAGTTTGGGCAAGGCTCCGTCTTTACCGACCAGCACATCGGCGACGGTCGCGCCGGAGGAGTCCGGCGGCAGGAAGCCGTAAGAGGCCATCCATGCGTCGTTGAAGACCTTGCCCAGGTATCCACGTCCGCCGTCGGGCAGCAACACTACGACCACTGAGTCCGGGTCAGCCCGGTCCGCGACCTGGAGCGCGCCGACGACGGCCATCCCGCCGGATCCTCCCAGCAGCAAACCCTCCTCCCGGGCCAGCCGCCGAGTCATGGCGAAAGAGTCGGTGTCCGAGACTGGGACGATCTCGTCGCAAATCTGCCGGTCGTATGTGCGGGGCCAGAAGTCCTCCCCGACCCCTTCCACCAGGTATGGCCGGCCGGTGCCGCCCGAGTACACCGAGCCCTCCGGATCGACGCCGACGACTCGCACCCGGCCGTCGCTGGCCTCCTTGAGATACCGACCGGTCCCGGAGATCGTCCCGCCGGTGCCGATGCCGGTCACGAAGTGTGTGATCCGCCCCTGGGTCTGGGTCCACAGTTCCGGGCCGGTGCTGTGGTAATGGCTAGCCGGGTTTTCCGGATTGGAGTACTGGTCGGGTTTCCACGCCCCGTCGATCTCCTTGGCCAACCGGTCGGACACCGAGTAGTACGAGCTGGGGTGGTCGGCGGCGACCGCGGTGGGGCACACCACGATCTCAGCACCGTAGGCCTTGAGCACGTCGCGCTTGTCCTCGCCGACCTTGTCGGGGCAGACGAATAGGCAGTGATATCCCTTGCGTTGGGCGACCAGTGCCAGACCAACGCCGGTGTTTCCCGACGTCGGCTCCACGATTGTGCCCCCCGGCTGCAGTTCCCCGGATCGCTCCGCGGCTTCTACCATCCGAAGCGCGATCCGATCCTTCACGCTGCCGCCCGGATTGAAATACTCCACCTTCGCCAGTACCAGCGGGGCAACGTGCTCAGCGACGGCGTTCAGCCGCAGCAGCGGAGTATTGCCGACCAGATCGACGATGTGCTCGGCGTAGTGCACCGGGTCTCCCTCGGGATCGGGCGAGTCGCGCAGCGCACAACGTTGCTGCCGAACCTCAGACGTGCCTCAGAGTATGGGGGCACTCCGCAGCCCGCCGTCGAGGAGGCCAGCTGCGAAACCGGGGCTCTTCAAGTACTGCCAACCCCCAGCCCGCGTGTCCGTAACCGCTACCAACCGTTGATACGCCGTGCGGGCGACGGGAAGGGGTTGGTAGCCGTTAGAGGCAGACCGGGCCGGGGTTGGCGGTACTTGAAGGCCACCTAACACGATGGGCCCGGTCCGAAGACCGGGCCCATCGTGTTAGAGAGAGGGTGCTGCCTAATCGCCTTGGAAGTAGGACAGCAGACGCAGGATCTCCAGGTACAACCAGACCAGCGTCACGGTGAGACCGAACGCGATGTACCACGCGGTCTTCTCCGGTGCGCCAGCCCGGATCGCCTGGTCGGCGGCGTCGAAGTCGAGCAGGAAGCTGAACGCCGCGATCCCGATGCAGACCAGGCTGAAGACGATCGCCAACGGTCCGCCATCGCGGAGGCCAAGACCGCCTTCCGTGAAGAAACCTGCGATGAGGTTGACCAGCATGAGGCCGACGACACCGATCATCGCGCCGATCAGCCACTTGGTGAACCGTGGGGTCACCCTGACCGCCCCGGTCTTGTAGACCACGAGCATGCCACCGAACACCAGGGCGGTGCCCGTGATCGCCTGCAGGATGATGCCTGGGTTACCGACCGCAGTCCCGATCACGCCGCTGATACCACCGAGGAAGACGCCCTCGACGGCGGCGTAAGCGAGGATCAGCGGCGGGCTGACCACCTTTTTGAAGATGACCACCAACGCGAGCACGAAGCCGATCAGCGCGGCAGGCAGGGCGAGCGCCCAGAGTCCGCTGAGGTACGTCAGCACGCCGGTGGCGGCCAGGACGGCCAGCGTGACGCCGGTCTTGGTGACCACATCGTCGATGGTCATCGGCCGGCCGACAGCGGGCGGCGCGCCGGCATAACCCGGCGCCGTGCCCGGGAAGCCGGCCGGGGATGGGTTGAAACCCGCGTAACCGCCGCCCCCTACGGGAAGATTGCGGAATGCGGGGTTGCTGGTGGAGCGCACCGTAGTTCCTCCTGGTGGGGCATTGCAGTTCGTCACCGGTTCACCGGGTTCAACGCGCCTGCAGCGGGTCCGGTTCCCGATCGGTAAAACGGACTTTACCCTCGCCTGGTGACGCCGAGGCAAGGGAGCACTGCACTTCACGTTACTGTGCGCAAGGGCAGCTACCGGGCCCGGTACGGTGAGGAGTAGGGATGGACTGGTGGGGCTGGTTGATCCTCGCGCTGGTGGTTCTTGTGGTGCTGATCGCGCTCGCGGCCATCGTTCAGCGCAAAAGACGGCGCGGCGGTGTGATCGGACTCGGCGATCCCGGCCGGAGTGATCCACGGTGACCACATCAACTCCCGGGCTACTGCTGCGGACCAGTGAGCTGGTCGGCCGTCCGGTAGTCACCCTCGGCGGCGAGCTGGTGGCCGAGATCAAAGACATCGTCTTCGAAAGCACCGGTGGCCGTATCGCAGGCTTTACCCTGCGCAATCCGGGACTTTTCAGCCGCTCCCGCAAGGATTCGCTGCCTTGGAGGGAGGTGTACGGGGTGGGTCGCGACGCGGTGATGGTGTCCGACGAGATCGAGTTGCCGGCCGCCAAGGAGCTCGCACCGCGCAAGCAGGCCCGCAAAGCGGACGTGCTGGAGGATCGGGTGCTCACCGACAACGGGCGGGACCTGGGGCGCGTGGTGGATGTTGTACTGCACTGCGGTACCAGGCTGGAGGTCGTGGGTTACGAGGTGGAGGCCAGCGAGGCGCTCGGCACCGCGGGACGGCGGGTGCTCATCCCGCTGCCCGACACCGTGGCGGTGTCCGGGGAGAACCTCATCGTGCCCGCGGCGGCCACCGAGTTCGTCTCCGAGGACCTGGCCGGGTTCGGCGCGGCTGTGGACGCCTTCCGGGCCAGGTTGCGGGAGGGGGCCAGCTGATGCTGTTCAGCCAAGCACGCAAGCGCGATGTGGTGAACACTGCCACCGCAACGCGGATAGCCAGGGTCGACGGCTTTGTAGTGCTCCCCGGGCCGGCCAGGGTGGCGCTGCTGCGATTGGGCAAGGTCAGTGGTGCCGGCACCCTGCTCGCCTGGGACGATGTGCAGGGTTTTGGACCCGACGCGGTGACGGTCGCCACCGACGCAGTGATCCGTCCGGCCCGCGACGCCCTGGAGCAGCGCGCCGAAGACAACGACCTTGAGATCTTGGGTAAACGGGTACTCACCGAACGCGGTATGGACCTCGGAACAGTCACCGACGTGGATTTCGATCCTGATACGGGTTCGATCACCACTCTGGTCACTAAGACCGAGACAATCGCTGGCGAGCGGCTGATCGGCCTTGGCGGCTACGCCGTCGTCGTCTCGGATTAGCTGACGTTCGCCGGCGTGGCCGGCGCCGCCCTCGGCCGTACGACGTCCTGCTCATGTGCATCTTGGAGTCGTGGTGCCGGACTTTGACGTAGGACGTAAGTGGGCAGTGCTTCTTGCCACTCGGCCTGTCGAGGCCTGGGACCGGATGCAAAAAAGACGCGCGTTGGTGCGGGGCATCAGATCCATGCGGGAGGATGCGTGCGGCTGGTCTCGGGGGTTGGACGTGATCAGCGCACACCCGAACTGGCTGCAGCCGCTTCACCAGCGCTTAGGATGGAACTGGCCATGCCCTGAAACACGTGGTTTTCGGACGTGTTGGGCAGATATTGAAAAGATGCTTGTCGCCGCCGATCCGGCTGAGCCCTACTACGATGCAGACCCTGTCATGGCCCGATCGTTGTGGTGTGCTGTCCGCCACTTGCAGCCTAGATCGGTGATAGAGACCGGTGTCGCTCGTGGGGTCACTTCACGGATTATTCTCGAGGCTCTCGTCGGCAACGGTGCCGGACGCTTGTGGAGCATCGACCTGCCACCACTGAACGAGCCCTGGTTCAGCCAAAGCCGCAGCGCTGTCCCACCAGGCCTGCGAGGCGACTGGCAGTATATCTGTGGATCAGCGCGACGGGTACTCCCCCGGCTGCTCCGTAGATTGGGGTCGATTGATCTTTTTGTCCACGACAGTCTGCATACCTATGACCACATGGCTTTTGAGTTCAAATTGGCTCGGACACACTTGTCATCCAGTGGCATGATCGTCTCCGACGATATCAACACCAATCGAGCGTTCACGGAGATGGTGCAGTCCGATCAAGAGCTGGATGGCATCGCGATCACCCAGGAGAGGAAGCGGAATGCGGCCGTGGGGATCGCGTGGCAGCCTTCCCGAGCGCCCGGTCACTGCGTGTGAGAACGACCATCATCCTCAGACGGTCGAAACGATCGTCCGGAGCCCGGCCTCCTCGTCGGTGGCGAGAGCGTGTTCCACGGATGGAGGTGTCGGATCCCGCAGTGCGCATGTCGCCTCGCAGATGCGCGTCTCGAGCTTGTCGACAGTTTCGTCATCCAGTCTTCGTCGTGAAGAGCCGAGGACGAGGGTCTTGTCCTGCGGCACCACGACCAGCGGCTCTAAATCCATCGGAGCGTTCGGCGTCGTACGTGAGGAGGAACCCCGCCGCGCGCACATGCCGGATCAGGCGCTGCGCGAGCAGTCGTAGCCGCCTTGACCAGCCAACGGCTCTCCTGATTCTTGCGACGGAGATAGAAGCCCAAAGCAACGCGGACGTTGTGCGAAGACGACGTTGTCGAGCCCGAGCGGCCAGGTCTAGCCAGTGCTCGGCCGGCAGCATCTGCTGGTAGAAGCCGATAGGTGGGATCGAGGAGAGCGGACAGCGCGGAGCATCGAGCTGGACGTACTCGCAGCCGAGCCGCATGAGTTCGTCGACCTCCCACTCAGGATCTCCACGATTGGGTCAGGAAGCTCTCCAGGCTCGGATAGGCGCCGCGTGGCGGAGCCGTCTTCCCTGCCGGCGGCAGATCCGGATGCGCGGGAGCTGCGTACCGAGAACGCACTGAGCGAGTCGACGATCTGCCGGACCTTGCAAGCCGTTGACGCGGAAGCCCTCGACCGAGCCGCTCGACATGGCTGGTCATGCGAGCCGCGATACAACAGCTTGGAGCGCGGCACATAGACCCGCAGAACACCGGACAGTGCCGGACACGTCCAGACACAGCGAGATTGCCTCCTAGCTGGATCCATGGCGCTGCGATGGTAAACAAGGGGTGCCCCCGGTGGGAGTCGAACCCACACTGGGATCCTTTTAAGGGACCTGCCTCTGCCGGTTGGGCTACGGGGGCGCATCGGCAGCGTAGCCGCGCCCCCTTGGATCCATGTCGCCCTGGGGCGGATCAAGAAGCTGTGGTGGCGCGCACGAACTCGGCTTTCGGGTCGTTGATCTGCCCCAACGCCACCACCTCGCGGTGGAACAGTAGGGCAGCGGTCCAGTCGGCCACGATGCGAACCTTGCGGTTGAGCGTCGGCATCCGGCTCAGGTGGTAGGTCCGGTGCATGAACCAGGCCACGACGCCCTTGAGTCTTATCCCGTAGATCTCGGCGACGCCGCGGTAGAGTCCCAGGCTGGCCACTGATCCTGCGTAACGGTGCTTGTAGTGCCGCAACGGCTCGCCGCGAAGTTGCGCGATGATGTTGTCGGCTAACACCTTGGCCTGCCGCACCGCATGCTGAGCCGATGGGCTGGTGGTGGCGTGGGGGTCGTTGGAGGTGAGATCGGGGACGGCCGCGCAGTCTCCGGCGGAGAAAGCATCCGGGCAGTCCACCACCTGCAGGGTCGTCGTGCAGCGCAGCCGTTTGCGATCGTCCAGCGGCAGGTCGGTCCGCTGCAACACTGGGCTGGCCTTTACTCCAGCTGTCCAGACGATGGTGTCGGCGTCGAACTCGGTGCCGTTGTCGAGGACGACGTGACCTTCCCGCATTGTCGTGACCCGGGTGTTCAAGAAGATTTGGATACCGCGGTAGATCAACCGCTTGGCGGTGTAGCGACCCATTCTCGAGCTGACCTCGGGCATGATCCTGCCGGTGGCCTCGACGAGTACCCAGCGCATATCCTGCGGCTGGATGGTCTCGTAGTAGCGGCAGGCGTAGCGGGCCATGTCCTCGAGCTCGGCAAGCACCTCGATTCCCGCATATCCCCCGCCGATCACCACAAAGCTCAGCAGCTCGCGGCGCAGTCGCTGGTCAAGGGTGGCATCCGCAGCTTCCAGGCAGGACAGCACGTGGTTGCGAAGGTAGATCGCCTCGCCAATGGTCTTGAATGCGATGCCGTGCTCGGCCAGCCCGGGAATGGGCAACGTGCGTGCGATGGAGCCCGGCGCCATCACCAGCACGTCGTAGCCGAGCTGCTCGACGTGCCCGGCGCAGTTCTCGATGGTGGCGAAACGACGGGCATGGTCGACACCGGTGACCCGGCCACAGACGGTGCGGCAGCGCCGCAGCACCCGGCGAAGCGGCACCACCACGTGGCGCGGTTCGATCGATCCGGCGGCGGCCTCGGGCAGGAACGGTTGGTAGGTCATCTGCGTCTGCGGATCGACCACGGTGACCGAGGCCTCTCCCGTGCGCAGCTTCGACTGCAGCCGCAGCGCGGTGTACATCCCCACGTGACCACCGCCGACAATGAGGATGCGCGTCGATTCCCCCGATGTGAACGCCATATCACAGTATTCCCACCGCAGCTGTCGCCATGCGCGCCACGAGTAAGCGAATACGACCTGCTTCGCAGGATCAGCTCGATTCGGTAGGCCCGATCCCGGCCAGTTCAGCCGCGTGGCGCAGCACGTCGACCAGCATCGCCGGAGTGAGCCGTCCGGTGAAGGTGTTCTGCTGGCTGACGTGATAACAGCCGAGCAGGTGCAGCCCGTCCAGGGTCACCTCGGTGCCGTGCCCGAAACGTGGCCGCGGAGTGGGCACCGGCCAGTCAGCGGCGGCCAGCGCGGGTAGCAGGGCCTGCCAGCCGAAACCGCCCAGTACGACCACCGCGCGCAGCGTCGGGCGCAGCAGCTGCAGCTCCCGGACCAGCCAGGGCCGGCACGCATCGCGCTCGGCGGGGGTCGGCTTGTTCGCCGGCGGTGCGCAGTGGACCGGGGCCGTGATCCGGGTCCGGTGCAGCGTCAGTCCGTCGCCGCGGTGAGTGGCGGTCGGCTGGTTAGCCAGGCCGACCGCGTGCAATGCGGCGTAAAGGACATCGCCGGAACGGTCCCCGGTGAATATCCGGCCGGTCCGGTTGCCACCGTGCGCGGCGGGCGCAAGCCCGACGATGGCCAGCGCGGCGTCAGCTGGACCCAACCCGGGCACTGGACGTCCCCAGTAGGTCTGGTCGCGAAACGCGGCACGTTTCTCGACCGCGACCTGCTCCCGCCAGGCGACCAGGCGCGGACACGTCCGGCACCGGGTCACCGCGTCATCCAACGCGCCCAACCCCCCGCGTGTCAGGCTCTCATGCACGGTGCCTCCCGCTCTCATGCCCGCCGCGCCCTCAGTCGAGGCCCAGTGCGATGCCGTCGAGGATGTCCTGCTCGCTGACCACCAGTTCGCCGATGCCAGCGCGGGCTCGCAATTCCTCGGCGAGCACTTGCACGATGAGCGCACCGCCGGCGATGACATCCACTCGACCGGGGTGGATGGCGAGGTTGGCCGCCCGCTGCTGATGCGTCGACGCCAGTAGCGCCTTCGCCGTGCAACGCAGCTGCCCCGACGATAGTCGGGACAGGTGGGTGCGTTCGGGATCGTAGGCGGGCAGCTGCTGCGCGACGGCGGACAGGGTGGTGATGGTGCCCGCCACCCCGACCCAGGTACGAGCCTTGTCCACCGGCACGTCGGCGAAAGCGTCCTGCAGCGTCTGCACCGCGAACCGCTCGGCAGCGCTGACCTCATCCGGAGTTGGGGGGTTAGAGCGCAGGTGCCGCTCGGTGATCCGCACGCAACCCACGTTCACCGACCGCGCCGCCGTCACGTCGACTCTCGAGCCGTCCCAGTCACCCAACACCACCTCGGTCGACCCGCCACCGACATCAACGACCACGAATGGCCCATCACCAGGATCCAAACTGCCGACCGCACCGGTGAACGACAGCTGGGCCTCCTCATCCCCGGTGATCACCTCGGCATCGGTGCCGAGGGTGTGGCGGACCATCGTGAAGAAGTCCTCCCGGTTGGCGGCGTCACGGGTAGCCGAAGTGGCCACCATCCGGATCCGTTCCGCACTGGCGCGCCGGGCGATGGCTGCATAGTCGGCCAGCGCGACGCGGGTGCGCTCAAGGGCGTCCACAGCCAGTCGGCCAGTGGCGTCGACGTCCTGGCCAAGCCGGACAATGCGCATCTCGCGGTGCACGTCGCGCAGCTTTCCCTCGACCAGGTCCGCGATGAGCAGGCGGATTGAGTTGGTCCCGCAGTCGATCGCGGCCACCCTGGCCATGCCCACCTCCGAGGTCGCAGCGACGAGCTCAACCGTAGTGGGAGCTCATCGATACCCGTGCGCTGGTATGTGGACACCGGATCACGACACACCGGGCGTAAGGGCCTGACACGCGGGTCAGCTGAGCGCGACACGTCGGAAGGAGGAGGGTGGAGCTAGGCGCAGGGGCCGGGAGTCCACCAAGGCCCGATCTGGTCGAGCATCTCGTCGCCGAACGGGTTCACCCCCGGCCCGCGGGCCAGCGCGTGCGCGACGTGGACGTGCAGGCATTTCACCCTGTCCGGCATGCCGCCGGCGCTGACGTCGGTCCCCAGCGGTTCCACCGCGTCCCGCTCGGCCAGGTAGGACTCGTGCGCCACCCGGTACGCCGCGGCGAGATCGGGATCCGCAGCGAGCCGAGCGGTCATCTCCCGCATCGCACCACTGGCCTCGCTGCGGCTCACCAGTCCGGCCAACCGGCGACAGGTCAGGTAGTAGAGCGTGGGGAACGGGGTGCCGTCCTCGAGCCGGGGATGGGTCTGAACCACGCTGGGCAGCCCGCAGGTGCAGCGGTGCGCGACGGCCCGGAGGGCACGCGGTGGGCGGCCCAGCTGTGCGGCGACGGCCTGCTGATCGGCGCCAGACATCTGCGGACGGACGTCATCCACCGTTGATCGACTTCCAGAGCCGGCCGTACCAGAGCTCCCTGGGCGCCACGGCACTGCCGGGACCGGCGACAGCAGCGGCAGCGGTCTGGCCGGGGGGCAGCTGCACCACGTACGGCGCCTCCCCGGGGCGCACGTAGCGCAACCGCTCGCGAGCCTGCGCTTGGATGTGCCGGGGGTCCGAAAGCAGGTCGCGGCGCCGTTCCAGCTCCGCGACCTTGTCCGCCACGATCAGCTGCTGTTCGTACACCGCCGCGAGCTCGGAGCGTTGGCTCACGTAGTTGCGCAGCGGCACGGCAACGCTCAGCGCCAGCACGCAGACCGCCACGGCGAGCATCGCGGCTCGGCGTGGGGAGGTGATGCCCAGGAAGTCGCCGATCCGTGCCCCTAGCGGACGGGTCGCCGAGCCAGCGAGCGCAGCACTGCGCCTGGTCAGCCCGGGACCAGCCATCGGGCTCAGTCCTCCGGAGTGAACCGGGCGAACGCCAGGTCCCCGGCGTAGCGGGCCGCGTCCCCGAGAGACTCCTCGATGCGCAGCAATTGGTTGTACTTCGCTACCCGCTCCGATCGGGCGGGTGCACCGGTCTTGATCTGACCACAACCGATCGCCACCGCGAGATCAGCAATCGTGGTGTCCTCGGTCTCGCCGGAGCGATGACTCACCATGCAGCGGTACCCGCTGGACTGGGCCAGCGTCACCGCGTCCAGGGTCTCCGACAGCGTGCCGATCTGGTTGACCTTCACCAGCAGCGCGTTGGCCACCTTGCGGCTGATGCCCTCCTCCAGCCGCTCCGGGTTGGTCACGAACAGATCATCACCGACGAGCTGTACCCGATCGCCGATCTCCGCGGTGAGCCGCGCCCAACCGTCCCAATCGTCCTCCGCGAGTGGGTCCTCAATGGACGCCAACGGGTAGGCGTCGAGCAGCTGGGCGTAGTAGACGGCCATCTGCTCGGCACTGCGAGCCTTCTTGTCGAAGGTGTAGGAGCCGTCGGCGAAGAACTCGGTGGCAGCCACGTCCAATGCGAACATGATGTCGCGACCCAGCGTGTAACCGGCCTTGTCCACCGCGGTGGCGATGAGGTCCAGCGCGGCGGTGGTGGTGGGAAGGTCAGGCGCGAAACCGCCCTCGTCACCGAGTCCGGTGGCCAGCCCATTGGACTTGAGCACCGCCTTCAGCGAGTGGTAGCACTCGGTGCCCCAGCGCAGCGCCTCCCGAAACGAGTCCGCACCGATTGGAGCGATCATGAACTCCTGGACGTCGACGCCGGTGTCGGCATGCGCTCCGCCGTTGAGGATGTTCAGCATCGGTACTGGCAACACATGCGCATTCGGGCCACCGAGATAGCGGAACAGATCCAGACCGCAGGATTCGGCGGCCGCCTTGGCAACGGCCAGCGAGGCACCGAGGATCGCATTAGCGCCCAGCCGGGACTTGTTCGGTGTGCCGTCCAGGTCGACCAGCTTCTGGTCCACCACCCGCTGCTCGTCCGCGTCGATGCCGGTCAGCTCGGGTCCGATCTCATCCAGCACTGCCGCGACCGCGCGCTTAACGCCTCTGCCGAGATAACGCCTGGGGTCGCCGTCGCGCAGCTCCATCGCCTCGTGTTCCCCGGTGGACGCACCGGAGGGCACCGCCGCACTGGCCAATGTGCCGTCATCGAGCGCCACTTCCACCTCGACAGTGGGGTTCCCGCGCGAGTCCAGGATCTCGCGGGCTGCGACCTGCTCGATGACGGCCACGGATGCGCTCCTTGTCGGCTGCCGGGATGGTGCCGGGGGATGGTTGCAGGAAGACCTGGTGAGCAGGGCCAGCCTAACCGCGGCCGGGCGCGGTCGGTCGGAGGCGCGCGCCGATGATCGAATGTCGGGGGCTCGTGCAACAGGATGTCACCGCGTACCGTTGGTGTAACCATGACCGCCGCCGACCGCCCCATGGACGTCGTCGAGCAGTTCCGGCGCGCTGAGTCGCTGGTCTCCGAAAGGCGTCCCCTGGAGGCGCTTCGAGAGCTGCGGCCGGTATTGGATGCAGAGCCGGATGCACCGAGCGTGCAGTTGCTGGCCGGCCGGGCCTATCTGCAATCCGCCCAGTTGCATCGTGCGGAGCAGGCGTTCCTTCGGGTACTCGAGCACAACCCTTCAGATCATTACGCGCGCTTCGCGCTGGGCCGCACGTTGCAGCGGCAGGGCCGGTTGGAGGAGGCGCGTGCGCAGCTGGCAATGGCAGCAGCGATGAACCCGACTCCGGACTACCAGGAAGCACTCAACGAGGTACGAATGCGGCTGGCTGCCCGCCGAGATCTGAGCTGAGCTTATGAGGCCCGGCCCTACTCTCAGGTCGTGTCCTTGGCGTTGCGGGCGTACCCCTGCGAGAAACCATAAACTTGCTGCGCGTACTCGACGCTGTTGTTGTAGGACAGAATCGCCCGCAACCAGCCGTCACCGGCACCGAGGTTCCGGTTGTCCGCGCAGAGGTATTGGGCCGCCGCCAATGCGGAGTCGTCGATGCTTTGCGGGTCGCTGATCCCATCCTGGTTTGCGTCAGCGCGCCACCCCGCCCAGGTGGACGGGATGAACTGGAAAGGCCCGACGGCGCGATCCCAGACGTTGTCAGCGTCGAGCAACCCGCCGTCGGTGTCCGCGATGGCTCTGACACCGGGCGCGCCGTTCAGCGGAATCCCGATGATCGGCGCCGACGGCCGGCCGTCGGGTTCCAGAGTCCGCCCTTGGAATCCGCCGTGCTGGGACTCGACGGCCGCGATGCCGGCCAGGGTGACCCAGGTGAGCCGGCAGTTGGGTTGCGTGGCGGCCATCACGGCGTGCGCGTTGGCGTATGCCTGCAAGGCGCGCTCGGGAATGCTGGTGACGCGGGACAGCCGGTTGGCCCAATCGGCGAACGCCAGCTGAGGTCCTCCCGCGGGACCCGCAGGAGCCGGGATCTGCACCGGGATAGTGATGGTGGTCTTGGGAGGCTGCCCAGCCGGCTGACCCGGCGGCTGGACGACAGGCTGCGCAACCGGCTCCGCGACGTCGGGCAGCGCGGCCGGCGCAGCCATCGCCACCGGCGTGGGTGTGGCCAGCCCCCGGTCAGGTAGTGGCGCGGCTACCGAACCCAGGCCCGCCATCACAAGGCCGGCGGACACCAATGCAGCACCGGACAGCATTCCACGCAGCAGGTACTTCGACACTGTGCTGCTGAGGTATGCGGCGGGCCGAAGACGAGGCCGCTCATTGCCGGACTGCCCGGCTTGCACACCGGAACGCTCGTCACCGTTCACATCACAGATCAACGACGGCCGCAGCGGCGGGATACGGGGCGTGACAGCGAAGTCACGCCCCGACACAGGATCCGGTTAGCCCGGCCAGTGCTCCCGCCACTGCTGCGGGGTGAGGCTCCCGACGTCGAGCCCGGCGGCACGGGCGGAGTGCTCGGCGGCGCGCACGTCGTTGGCAAAGTGCCGAGCGACGCAGCGCAGGGCGCCCTCGGGATCCTCTCCGGCCAACTTCGCCGCCGCGGACAGCGCGAACAGCGCCGCACCCGTGCCACTCCCACCCCCAGGTAGTAAGTCCGCAGGTAGCGCCGCCTTCACGGTCCGCGCCGCCAGTTTGGCCGCCAGAGCCACGGCCGGCTGGGACAGCGCCACCCCGTCGATACTCGACGCGCGGCGTTTCTCGGCCCGCTTGAGTTGCTCCCACCGGATTTCCTGGTCGGCGGCGGTGCGGACCTTCTCACTGCCCGCGAACACGTGCGGGTGCCTGCCGACGAGCTTGGTCACCAGCTCGGTAGCCACCGCGTCGATGTCGAAACCGTTTGGTGCCTCCTGCGCTACCCGGGCGTGAAAGAGCACCTGCAGCAACACGTCACCGAGTTCCTCGCGCAGCGCATCGATGTCACCGTCTTCCAGAGCCTGGTACAGCTCGTAGGTCTCCTCGATCAAGTAGGGCATCAGCGAGTTGTGAGTCTGCTCTGCGTCCCACGGGCAGCCGCCCGGGGAACGCAACTGATCCATCACCCCGACCGCATCCAACAACGCAGCGCCCCGAGGTACGGGGGTAGCCAGCACCGTGGCGCCGGCGGCAACCCATCGGGCCGCTGCACCGGATCCGAGGTTCAAGGTGAGCAGCAGTCCGCGCATAGCGTCGCCGACGGGCTGTGCTCCACATCGCTGCGCCAGCTCTGCCGGTATGTCGGTGTCGGCGTGCAGAGCTAACCCGTCCTGAAGTAGCCGCGCGGCCTCAGCCGGAAACACCGCGCCGAGCCGTGAGGACAGCGCAACAACGACCGAGGCCGAGGTCACGTCCGGGGGGCAGCGCGTAAGGGTGCGAGGAAGCCTGCCGTCTCGTTCTCGTTGGCCACCGCCTGCACGCTTACCGGATCCCATATGCCATAGCGAGGGCTCAGACGCACTCCCACCTCCTGCCCCACCTGGGCCAGCTGGCGCAAGCCGATGGCTTCGAGCACAGCCGGATCGATCTGCTCCAGCGCGGGAGCGTTGTCGGATGGCTGAACACCTCGGTTGGCGCGGTTCTTGATCACCATGATCAACCACGGCATGGTGTCCGCGAGCTGGAAGGCAACCACTGTGCCCTCGGCGACCCCGAATGCCGGGGTGGTGGCGAAGATCGGATCGTCCGCAGCGACGATCCGCTTACCGATCACCGCCTCCTTACCGGCCCGAACGTCGTCGTCGATCAGCTGCCGAGCCCTCTTGGCTCCGGCCCGGGAGAGCTCGTCCACCTTGGCCTTCGCGGCGGTTCGGGTGTCGGCCGTGGTGTAGTCGACAGTGACCGCGCTGTTGCGCAGCGCGCGCAGGCCGAGCTGCGCCATAAGCAGTTTGTCGACGGCCCGCTGCCGGTACCCGTCTGCATCGAAGATAGTTCCCTTCGAAGCGCCCTGGGCGCCGCCGACCCCGTCGATCAGCCGGTTCACTTGGGTCTGATCGACGGTCACGCCTGCTCGCCGCGCGGTGATCGCCGTCAACTCGTGCCTGATCCGGACGGTGATGATCTTGCGTGACAGGTCATCGAGCTGGTGGGCGGCCGCCAGCTGGGCCCGGGCCTCGGCACCCTCCTTGGCCAGCACCGTGGTGAGCTGGCTCTGCACCTGCTCCACCGGGATCTCGGTACCGTTGACGAATGCAGCGGCGCCGACCTGGCTGGGACCGGAGCTGCAGCCGCCGATCCACAGTGCCCCCACCATGATCCCGACGACGGCCCTGAGCGCAACACCGCGTGCTGCACCGCCGACACGCAGGACACTTCGCACGGGCGCTACCTTCTCACGCTGCCCGGTTCAGCAGGGTTGCAGGGCGGCGAGTAGCCGCTGCACACCGTCGCCAAGCCGTTGCGGATCTCACGGCCCGATGGTCATTGATGTCGACTCGCCAGATCGCCGATTGACCGTCATGTGGTAGTGGCCGTCGACGTTGTGGCACCAGCGCAGTACGTCCGAACGGCGCACCTGCCCCAACGAATCTCTCACATTGGCGGCGATCTGTCCCGCGCGCGCGTGGGGCTTATCCAGGATCGCGGCAGCGGCGGCAAGGTCCGCAGCCGCTGCGCCGTCCTCGTTGGCGCCGAACTTGCGCCTCCAGGTGAGCCGGTCCCCCCGAGCCAACCAGTCGTTGATCTCTTCGACCGCCTGGTCGCAGCGGGCAGCGGCGCGCTCGGCGACGCCGGCCTCCATCCACAGCTCACCGGCGGCCACGGCGCGCTGCAGGTCGGTCTGCTGCGCAGCCGCGCCGGTCAGCCAAGCACCGACCTGCCCGAAACTGCTCGCCATTGCGTACCCTCCTCCAACCCGGGGGACCGTACCGTCACTACCCGCCAGTCTGAGGAGAGCCCATGTTCGGTACCGACCCTGACCAGGTCGAGCGGCAGATTTCCCAGTGGGCGCAGGGGTTCGCGGACAAGGCCGAGCGGTTCGGCGCCATGCGAGCTCAGGTGGAACAGATCCAGGTGACCGAGTCCTCCGCGGACGGGGCGGTTCGGGTGACGATCGACTCCAGCGGTGCGCCCATCGACCTCGCGCTCACCAGCAAGATCAGCGGCATGCCCCCGTCGGAGGTCGCGGCGGTGGTGATGGACTGCATGCGGCGCGCCCAGCAGCAGCTCGCCAGGCAGGTGCAGCAGACCATGGCGGCCACCGTGGGTGCCGAGGAACCGGTTGTTGAGAACGTGGTCTCGAGTTACCGGCAACGGTTCGGCGAGGATCCGCAGGACCGTTCGGAAGCGGACCCCGGGGTCTTGGAACTGGGCCCTCTGGATCTGCACGAGACCGACGACGACTCGCCGCAGCGCCCTACCAGCCGCTACCGCGCGGCGCCGGGTGCAGCCGAGGAAAACTTCGGCGACCGTAACTACCTGCGCTAGGGGGCATCGGCATGTCCGACCAGTATGAGGTCGTCCCCGAGGCGCTGCGAGAACACGCGAGGAATGTGCACGACATCGCCGACAGGGCGGCACTGGCGGCCGACGCGGCACGGGTGAGCCTGCCCGTTGATGCCTACGGGATGTGCTGCCAGATCCTGCCCGCGATTCTCAACCCGTTGCAGGACAGCGGGGCGAGCGCACTGCACGGCTGTGCGGCGAGCCTGGCCACCACCGCGACGAACGTCAAGGGCACGGCCGAGCACTACACGGCGGTTGACGACCGCAACGCCCTGGCCCTATATCGGACGAAGGGAATGCGGTAGATGTCGACCGATCCGCTGGTCGCCGAGGAGGAACACGACACCGCCGTTTACGCCGGGATCGGGATCCTCGACTCGGCTACCCAGTGCGTCGAGGCCATTGCCAGTGGGCACTGGATCGACATCGGGATCGACACCGCCGCGGTGAGCCTGGACACCCTCGGTCTCGTGTCGGACCCGGCCGGTGCGCTGCTGTCCTACGGCATCGGTTGGCTGATCGAGCACGTCGATGCCCTGTCCGAGGCACTGGACTGGCTGGCTGGCAACCCCGATGCGATTTCCGCCCACGCCCAAACCTGGGGCAACATCGCCCAGGCCGTGTCCGCGGTGCGCCAGGACTACGCCCACTCGGTGTCCAGCGATCTGACGACCTGGCAGGGCGCGGCTGCCCAGGCCTACCGGGCCCGGGTGACCGACATCGGCCACCTGCTCGACGCTGCTGCCATCGCGGCCGACGGCATCGGGGTCGCTGTCACGATGGCAGGGCTGGTCGTCGCCGCGGTCCGCGACAAGATCCACCAGCTCATCGCCGATCTCGCCTCTCGGCTGATCAGCTACGCCGCTGAGCTCGTCGCCACCGCCGGACTGGCGGCGCCGGTAGTGGCCGAGCAGGCCATGTGCCTGATCGCCAAGTGGGCCGCCAAGATTGCTGACCTGATCGTCAAGTTGCTCCGCACCATCAAGGCACTCATGCCACTGCTGGGCCGCCTGGACCAAATTCTCAATGCGATCAGGGCCGCCATGTCGGTGCGGCAGCCGATGCCGCGGTAACGATTCGTGCGTCTGCCAGAGGATCGCACCTAGACCCGCATTGACGGGGTGCTTCAGGTGCTGCGCGACGCTGAGTCCATTTTCACGCTCCTATTAGCGCAGATCACATCGGACAAGATCTCAAAGCGGCAGCCGTCCGGTTCAGGCATCCTGGAGGCATGCGCACGATCGGCAATATCCTGTGGTTTCTGCTGGCGGGCTGGTGGCTCGCACTGATGTACGCGGTCGCGGGCGTGCTGGCCTGCGTCCTGATCGTGACGATCCCGTTTGGGATCGCGGCATTCCGCCTCGCCGGGTATGCGCTGTGGCCGTTTGGGCGCCGGGTCGTCGTCCACCGCGGCGCGGGCGGGTGGGCCGTGCTGGGCAACATCGTGTGGATCGTGTTGTTCGGCTGGGAGCTCTTTTTCGCACACATCATCGCCGGATTCCTGCTGATGCTGACGATCATCGGCATCCCGCTCGGACTTGCGTCGCTGAAGCTGTCCGTGCTCGCGCTGGTGCCGCTGGGCACCAGGGTGGTCGACGCCGACACCGCGTGGGCCCTGCCGCAGTACCGGCGCGAGCCCGCGTACCACTGAAGCCGTAGCGAACGGGGCCCGGTCGGTAGGCTGTCGGGCCGCTTCATGCTGACTTATCGTTGTTGCTGGAGGGTGGGGAGCGGGCCGAGCACCGAGGTGACCAACCGGGTGCACCAGTTGAGCAGCTCGCGATCGCGCAGCGGTGCGGCGCCGATCCGGTCGGCTCCTTCGGTGGGGCGCTGCACCGACAGGGTCGCCGCCGCGGGCTTGTAGACCGCCTTGGGATACAACCGGCCCAGCCGCACCATCTGCGAGTCCGCTAGTTGCACCGGGGCGAAGCGCAGGGTGGAGCCCGGCGCGGTCACCTCCGCAATCCCGTGCGCTCGGCACACCTGGCGAAAACGAGCGACGTCCAGCAGGGCCACCACGGCAGGCGGGAGCGCACCGTAGCGATCGGTCAGCTCGTCGGTGACGGCGGCCAAACCGTCGACGTCCGCCGCCTCGGCGATCTTGCGGTAGGCCTCCAGCCGCAGCCGCTCACCCGGGATGTAGTCATGCGGCAGATGCGCGTCCACCGGCAGCTCCACCCGCGCCGGCGCGGGCTGCGCGGCAGCACCGGAGGGTGCTGCACCGGCCGCGCTGCGGAAGGCCTCCACGGCCTCCCCGACCAGCCGGATATAGAGGTCGAAACCAACTCCGGCGATGTGCCCGGACTGCTCGCCGCCGAGGATGTTGCCGGCGCCGCGGATCTCCAGGTCCTTCATCGCGACGGCCATGCCGGCGCCGAGCTCGGTGTGCTGGGCGATGGTGGACAGCCGGTCGTGCGCGGTCTCCGTCAGCGGTATCTCGGGTGGGTAGAGGAAGTAGGCATAGCCACGCTCGCGGCCGCGCCCGACCCGCCCACGCAGCTGGTGCAGCTGGGCCAGCCCGAGCAGGTCGCCGCGTTCCACGATCAGCGTGTTGGCGTTGGAGATGTCCAGCCCGGTTTCGACGATCGTGGTGCACACCAGCACGTCATGCTCACGCGCCCAGAACCCGGCGACGGTACGTTCGAGCTGGTCCTCGTTCATCTGCCCGTGCGCCACCGCTACCCGCGCCTCGGGTACCAGCTCGCGGATCCGCCGGGCGGCTTTCTCGATTGAGGACACCCGGTTGTGCACGTAGAAGACCTGCCCGTCACGCAGCAGCTCCCGACGGATCGCGGCCCCGACCTGCTTGTCGTCATAGGCTCCGACATAGGTCAGCACCGGATGGCGCTCCTCGGGCGGA
This sequence comes from Actinomycetota bacterium, assembly GCA_030862525.1. Lineage (GTDB taxonomy): Bacteria > Actinomycetota > Actinomycetes > Mycobacteriales > Pseudonocardiaceae. The sequence goes on from JALZDN010000098.1 coordinate 24,473, forward strand.
GTCAGGATGGTCGACATCTCGCGGATCCCGGCCAGGCTCATCTCCAAGGTCCGCGGGATCGGAGTGGCGGACATGGTGAGCACGTCGACGGCGGTGCGCAAAGCCTTGATGTGCTCCTTGTGCTCGACTCCGAAGCGCTGCTCCTCGTCGACCACGACCAGCCCCAGATCCTTCCAGCGCACTCCCGTCTGCAGCAGCCGGTGGGTGCCGATCACGATGTCCACCGAGCCGTCGGCCAGCCCGCGCAATACCTCTAACGCCTCAGCCGCGTCGCTAAATCGGGACAGCCCGCGCACCGTGACCGGGAACGAACGCATCCGGTCGGTGAAGGTTTGCAGGTGCTGCTGGGCCAGGAGCGTGGTGGGGACCAGCACGGCCACCTGCTTGCCGTCCTGCACCGCCTTGAAGGCGGCCCGCACGGCGATCTCGGTCTTGCCGTAGCCGACATCACCGCAGACCACTCGATCCATCGGGACCCCGCTGCGCATGTCCGCCTTGACCTCGTCAATCGCGGCGAGCTGGTCGGGCGTCTCGGTGTAGGGGAAGGCGTCCTCCAGCTCGGCCTGCCACGGGGTATCCGGACCGAACGGGTGCCCCGGCGAGGACTGCCGAGCCGCATAAAGCTGCACCAGCTCGGCAGCGATCTCCTTGACCGCCTTGCGGGCCCGACCCTTGGTCTTGGCCCAGTCCGAGCCACCCAGCTTGTTCAGCGTCGGCAGCTCACCACCGACGTAGCGGGTCACCTGGTCGAGCTGGTCGGTGGGGATGAACAACCGGTCCCCCGGCTGGCCCCGTTTGCTGGCCGCGTACTCCACCAGCAGGTACTCCCGAGTTGATCCGCCAACGCTGCGTTCCACCATCTCCAGGAACCGGCCGATGCCGTGCTGCTCGTGCACCACGTGATCGCCTGGCTGCAGCGCTAACGGATCGACGGCGTTGCGGCGGCGGACCGGCATCTTCTGCATGTCCTGAGTGCGGGTGCCGCCGCGAGCGCCGGTGATGTCGGTCTCGGTGAGCACCACCAACCCCAACGCGGGAGCCAGAAAGCCGTCCTCCAGAGTGCCGCGGACCACCGTGACGGCGCCCGCGAGTGGTGGCTGCAGCAGCCCGTCGGCGGCATGCACCGCGGGCACCTCGGCGTCGCGCAACTGCTCGCAGGCGCGCTGCGCCGTGCCGGTGCCAGGCACCACCAGCACCGCCGCGCCCCCGATGGCGATATGTGCGCGCAGATCGGCGAAGGCGCGTGCGACATCACCGTGGTAGGGCTGGGCGGGAATGATCTGCAGCCGCAGCGCCCCCTTGGTGTCCGTGGTCAGCGGGCTCAGCGTCCACCACGCCACTCCGGTGTCGCGGGCGTGCTCGGCGACCTCGCCCAGGCTGCGGTAGGCCGAGGCGGACAGGTCCAGCGTCGCGACGTCGACTGGGGCAGCACCGCCGCCCGCGGCGACCATCCAGGACGCCTCCAGGAACTCCTCGCCGGTGCGAACCAGATCGGCGGCCCGGGCCCGGATCCGCTCCGGGTCGGCCAGCAGCACGTGTGTGCCCCGCGGCATCATGTCGGTGAGCAGTGCAAGTTCGGTCCCTGCCAGCACCGGGATGAGCGACTCCATACCCTCCGCCGGCACCCCGGAGGCGACCTTCTCCAGCAGCTCACCGACCGGCCCGGTCGGCGCGTGCGCAGCGAGCTGCGCCGCGGCGGCCCGCACCGCGTCGGTGAGCAGCAGCTCCCGGCACGGCGGTGCGTGCAGCTCCTCGGCGGGCGCCAGGGTGCGCTGATCAGCGATGGCGAACGAGCGGATCTCGCAGACCTCGTCACCCCAGAACTCCACCCGCAGCGGATGGTCGGCAGTGGGTGGGAAGACGTCGACGATGCCGCCGCGAACCGCGAATTCACCGCGTCGGTCCACCATGTCGACCCGGGTGTAGGCGAGATCGGCCAGCCGAGTCAGCACGTCATCGAAGTCGTGCACCTGCCCCACCCGCAACCGCACCGGGGCGATCTCGCCGAGCCCACCGAGCATCGGCTGGATCAGCGACCGGACGGTGGCCACCACCACCTGCAGCGGGGTTGTTTCCTCGGGATGGGCCAGCCGGCGCAGCACAGCCAGCCGGCGCCCCACGGTGTCGGCTCGGGGCGACAGCCGCTCATGCGGCAACGTCTCCCAGGAGGGCAGCTCGGCGACCACCTCAGCGCCCAGCACGTCGGCCACCTCGGTGGTCAGCTCACCGGCCTCCCGGTCGGTGGCGGTGACGGCCAGCACCGGATGGCCTGCGCGGGCCAGCGCGGCGACGGCCAGTGGACGGGTCGCCGGCGGCCCCAGCAGCTGCATCTCTGGGGCGCCGGCCCCCTCAACCAGCTCACGCAGGGAGGGTTCCGGCAGCACGGCCTCGAGCAGGCCGGACAGATGAGCGGATGTGGTCGGTAGCGCGGTCGCTACGGGCACCGTGGTGAGCCTTTCGGGCGCAGACGTGGTCGACACGCGGTCGACGCAGAACAGACCCCTGCCCGGGACGCAACCAGCGCGCTGGGGTCGCAACACCCACGATACCGACCGGCTCGCCCCTGGACCGCCGAGGGCACGCTCTACGTGCCCGGACGCCGCCGCATTAGGTGCCGAGTTCAGCGATCTCGGTAATCAGATCGCAACGTAGCGTTGTATGCTGAAGGCGATCGATCGCTTATCCAACTGCATTACAGCGTGTCTTCTGGTACTGCGCCCGGGCCAGAACAAGCGATTTCCTAGCAAATAATGCAATGGTGAGGTGGGGATAATGGCGATCGATGGAAGGTGGACGCGTTCGGACCACTCGGTCGGCGCGACATGACGAGCATCGTGCTCGGCGACGACCACGCGGTCTTCGTGGAATCGCTGGTCTCCGTGCTGGTCGGCGCCGGATTCCGGGTGGTGGCGGTAGGCCGGAGTCTGGCCGGGACCATCGAAGCGGTCCGTCACCACCGGCCGGATGTCTGTCTCTTGAGCCGTCATTTCTCCGATGGCGATGGAGTGGCCGCGATCGGCCATATTCTCGTGGTAAGCCCGGCGACCCGGATACTCGTGCTCACGGTCGAGGGTGATACCGACGCGATGCGCCGCGCCGTGCGGTTGGGAGCTGCCGGCTATGTGGACAAAACATGGGGCATCCGCAAATTGGTCCAGGCGCTCCAACGGGTCGTTAACGGGGCGGTCGTCCTGGACGCACCCCGGGCGACCACTGCGCGATCCGATATCTCCGAAGCGCGCCGGCTCGCTGCGCACCTGACGACCCGGGAGCGGGAATGTCTCGCGCTGCTCGTCGAGGGCCTCGACACCCGTGCGATGACCCAACGGCTAGGCGTTTCGATCACCACGGTACGCAGCCACGTGCAGGCGCTGCTGACCAAACTCGGAGTGCACTCGCGGCTGGAGGCGGCCACCTTCGCCGTGCGCTACGACCTCGTCGATCACAACCAGCATGGTCCGGACGGCCGCATCAAGACGGGGTAGTCGTGAGTGGGGGGATGGTTCGCGGTGTCAGTCCGATCCGGGTGCTGCTGGTCGACGACCACCAGATGCTGATGAGGCGCTCGCGGCCAGGCTGTCCACCACACCCGACATCGTCGTTGTAGGGGCACTGTGCCCGAGCAGCTCGGCCCGCGTGCTGCGGGAGCTGCGAGCCGACGTCGGGTGGAACAGCGCCGGGCGAGCGATTGCTGGAGACAGCCCTGGGTCCCGTTCTCGCTCGCGGACGGACCGCCGAGTGTCGGAAGCAGGCGTGCCCGGCTGGATCGGTCGCGATCGTGGGACTGGGACACGTCGGGCTGCCGACGGCATTGGCTCTGCTGGGAAGCGCGTCGCGGATCACCGGCTTCGACGTGAGCGACGACCGCCTGCGCGCCATCGAATCCGGCGACGTCGACCTGTCCAAGCCCGGTGTCGACCAGCACCGTCCGGACCCACGTGCGAAGGATCCTCACCAAGCTGGGGGTGCGCAGCCGTCTCGAGGCGGTGAGCGTCGCTCGCACCGCGGGTCTTCGGCCCACTACTAATCAGGCCTGAGCGGGTCAGCTAGCTTCACCATCGGCCTACCTCCGCATCGGGGAGGATCACCCCATGCTTCGCCTGCCTGTATTGCTGGTGCTGCTCGGTGTCGTGGTCGGGTGCTCGAGCCAAAGCACGCCGATCGATCCCGGCATTCCTCCCCAGCGCCCGGGCACCGGTGGCTCGGCGGCACCACCGGGCACTCCGTCGGCCTCCGAGATCCGGGTCGACGTGGTGGCCTTGGGGCTGGAGCACGTGTGGGATATCGGATTCCTCCCCGGCGGTTCGGCACTGATCACCGAGCGCCCGGCGCGGATCCGGCTGCTGTCCTCGACCAGGCCTGGCGCGCGAGTCACCGATGTCGCTGCTGAGCTCGGCGACGTCTACGTCACCGGGGAGGGCGGCCTGATGGGGCTGGTGGTGCATCCCGACTTCGCGAGCACTCGTCGGTTCACCACCTGCCAAACCCATCAGGAGGGTGACCAACCGGTGGACGTTCGGCTCATCACCTGGGAACTGTCACCCGATGGAGCCCGGGCCAGCCGGGTGGGCGACCCGCTGGTCGCCGGCCTGCCGCTGAACCCCTCCGGTAGACACTCCGGATGCCGCCCCACCATCGGCCCGGACGGTTACCTCTACGTCGGCACCGGAGACTCCGCGCGAGCGGCCATGTCCCAAGACCGCACCCAGCTCGGCGGCAAGGTGCTCCGGATCGACCTCAACACCGGTAGTCCCGCGCCGGGTAATCCGTTCGCCGATTCCCCGAACACCGCGGAACGGCTCGTGTTCACCTACGGCAACCGCAACGTGCAGGGCGTGACGGTGCAGCCGGGAACCGATCGGCTCTTCGCCGCCGAGCACGGCCCGACCGTCGACGACGAGATCAACGTGCTGCGGGCTGGGGCCAACTACGGCTGGGACCCATCCCGTGGTGGCACCGTGAACCGCTACGACGAGAGCGTTCCGATGACCGACCTGCAGCGCTTCCCGGACGCGGTCCCCGCCGTGTGGAGCTCAGGTGGTGACACCGAGGCGATTTGCGGCGCCGCGTTCATGACCGGTGAACAGTGGGGTGAGCTGCAGGGCCTGCTGACCGTCGCCGCGCTGGCCGGCTCCAAGCTGCTGCTGATGCGGGTGGACTCCGAGGGCAACGTGACTGGAGCCGGACAACTCCCCCAGCTCGACGGCAGCTACGGCCGGCTTCGCGCGGTGCGCCCGGGGCCCGACGGGGCGCTGTACGTCACGACCAGCAACGGCGACGACGACAAGGTGCTCAGGATCGCACCAGCCGGTACTTGATGAGGGCGGTGGTGACCGGGGGGTCGCCGCGGCCTGCGCCGCTATCTGCGAAGGATTGGCACACAGCCTCAAGGCGCTTCGGGTCCAGTGAGCTAAGGGTTGAGGCGCTTGGCGCCGCGTACAGCCTGACAGCCACGCCCGGGAGCACTCCTACTGAAGGAACTCCCGCGCACGGTCCCACGTGTCAGGGTCCTCGCCGCCAAGTCGCCAGAAGAAGGTCCCGCCAAGGTTGTACTTGTCGACGAGGTCGAGTTTCCGTGCGGTACTCTCGGCGTTCTCGAACCACACCTCGTGGGTGCCGTCCGCACCGTTGAAGCGGAACCAGGGTGACTGGCTGTCGGTGTCCCACTCGACGTCGGCACCGTGCTCATCGGCCAGGTCGGTCGCTTGTTTCCAGGTCACAGTCTCGCCTTCGCCGCGACCCCAGTCGTAGCCGAGGAGAACGTTGCCGAGCACGACCTTCTCGACCGGGATCTGGGTGGTGGTGTAGGCCAGGACGTCCTCGACCCAATTGAGAGGAGCGACCGGCCCAGGGTCAGAACTACTGTCGCTGTAGTCGTAGGTCATCACATTAACACGATCGACGACCTCGCCGATGGCAGCGTAATTCTGCGCTCGGTTATGTGGCCCGTCGCCCGCGTCGGAGTCCTTTGCCTGAACGGAAATGGTGAGCAGCTTCTGATGCTCATGCAGCGCCGCGCGCAGTTCGGTCAGGAACGTCACCAGCGGCTCCCGGTCCTCGTCCGTGAGGCTCTCGTAGTCGATATCGATCCCGTCATAGCCCTCGCGCATCACCAGGTCAACGATGTTGCGGACGTGTGTTGATCGCAACGTGGGATCGCGGATGACGACGCTGGCGTTCTCAGGGGTCCATTCACCTTGGGTGTAGTTCGCGATGTGAGGGATCACTCGGATGCCGTGGCCCTGCAGCTGTCGAACCATCCCGCGGTTCACCTTTGTGTACCGCTCGTCGAGGAGCCCGATCTCGCCGTTTGGCAGGACCGAATACCACCAGAAAGAAATATCAGTGAATAGATCGATATGCTTCTTCGCGTCCTCGAAGGCCCGCTCCTGATCGTAGTACGGAATGCTGGCGACGACGACCCGGTCGCCGTCCGGCCCGCCGACCTGCCGCCCGTGCCCCTCGTCTCCCTGCTGGGTGGCCGTACATGCGGTCAAGATCAGGGCCAACAGCAGCCCGACAAGCCGCAGCACGTGTGTCATGATAGCCACAGTACCTGGTACCACTGCATGAGCCCCCGGTCCCGATCACTGCTGTTCATCGTTCAGACATCCGTAAGATCTGTGGCTGCTGTAGGCCACGAGGCTGCGGTGCGACGACGGCCCAACAGGAGACGGTTCAAGTGGCTGAACGCCTGCGCGTGAGTATCCACCAACCTGCTTATCTTCCCTACGGTGGCTTCTTCGCGAAGATGCTGAGTAGCGACGTACATATCGTATTGGATACGGTGCTCTATTCTCGGACGAGCTTCCAGACCCGCAACCGCATCAGGGGTGTGCAGGGTGAGGTTTGGCTTACGGTCCCGGTGCACGGAAAGAAGGTACCGACCCTGGACTCGCTCACGGTCGATAAGCAGACCAATTGGTCGGCGCGCCATTGGCGGACGGTACTCACGACGTACGGCAAGATAAGGAGCGCAGAGCTGGACTGGATTCGGGATCTCAAACAGGACCGCTTCGCTGACGTGGCCGCGACATGCTTGGAGCGGTTATCGGCGTTGCTGGGCATCAAGATCCCGGTCATGCACGCCAGTGACTTGCGGCCCGACACCGCCGCGCAGGACGCCGACCAGCGGCTTATCGACTTGATGGCCGCGGTCGGGGGTAGCGAGTACGTGTCCGGAAGCATGGGTCGCAACTACATGAACCTCCAACGGTGGAAGGACGCGGGCGTGGCCGTGACGTTCTGCCAGTGGAGGTCACCCGCATATGCCCAGGAGCCGCACGCCGACTTCGTGCCCAATCTGTCGGTCGTCGACCTCGTGGGCAGGTTGGGGTCGTCAGCCGCGAGGGAGTTGATCGAGAAAGGCATAGCGCTGGAGACCGCGGTGCGTAGCCCATAGCTGGGCCCGGGTAGCGGCGCAGGTTCAGTCGAGGGCGCCAGTCCGACTTGCGACGGCACTTCCGCCCCGATGAGACCCTCAGCGGCTCCGTTCCGCGCTTGTCGCTTGTCGCTTGTCGCGAGCATCTTGAAAGCTCCTCAGTACAGCCAGAACCCGATGCGCAGCGCTGGGCGACTTGCTGAAGAAGCGCCATTATTATGGTAGCCTCCCCTAACCAACTTTCTTGCACTTCGCAATGATGGCACCGCGACCGTGCCGCGCCATCGGAAGGTCAAGGCGGACACAGCCGCGCTGGGCTCACTGGGCTCACTGGACTCAACAGCCTCAGCCGGCACATCAGCATCATCTGATAAGTCTGAACATTTTCTTGGACTTCACCCAAGCGGCGTAACAAATATTGTAACGACTGACGCCGATATGGACGATATGATCAACAGCTCGTAGACGTGATCACACCGCGTGTCGGTTCGCACACAAACAGCCAGCGCGTGATCGTCGGTTGTCGATGTCGAACGATTAGCGGTGGCCCTGGACCGCAGCGTAGTGCATAGTTTGATGGGCCATCAGAGGAGGGGGCGAAACCCATGGACGCTGATTCTAGTTTTGTGTCCGAGCCGGCGTGTCTACTGGTGGCCCGAGATGCCCACGTTGGCCAACGCTCTCGAGCAGATAATGGCCACGGTGGAGGCGAAACCGTAGCCGCCGCGAGGTCGGAATCATTCGAGCCGAGTCGGGCGATGAGGTCACCGGAAGGCTGCCCCCAGGAGCCGGCGAACGCCAATGTTGCCGTGGTGGGTCTGGGCTATGTCGGCTTGCCTACTGCGATCTCCTTTGCGGAGTCTGGCTGCCGCGTGATCGGTCTTGACACGAGCGAGGAAAGGCTGGCCTCGATCAAGGCCGGGTTCGTCGATCTGCTGAATGCTGATCACGAAAGACTCAGGCGGCATCTGGGCTCCGATTCGTTTGCTTTGACCACGAATCCAGCGTTACTGGCATTGGCCGACGCAGTGATTGTGTGCGTGCCTACGCCCATCGATTCGTACCTCGTGCCGAATTTGTCCGCGCTCTCAGCGGCGTGCGACACCGTCATTAAGTACGTCGTTCCAGGCCAGTTGATCGTATTGACTTCAACGACGTACGTCGGATGTACGCGTCAACTTCTCGTGGACTCTCTTGCCGAACGGGGTTTGCGGGTCGGCGAGGACGTCTTTGTGGCATTCAGTCCTGAACGGCTTGACCCGGGCAACGCGGAACACAGCCAGGAGTCGATACCGCGTGTGATAGGTGGAGTGACGGACGCGTGTCAGCGCCGGGCAGTCGAACTATTGAGACGGATAACGCCAAATGCGCACCCGGTCTCCTCGCCGGAATCAGCGGAAATGACCAAACTGCTGGAAAACAGCTTTCGTGCTGTAAACATCGCATTGGTCAATGAGTTTGCCGACGCATGCCGTGAGCTACGGCTCGATATTCTCGAAGTCATTGAAGCCGCAACAACGAAACCGTATGGGTACATGCCCTTCCACCCCGGGCCAGGCGTCGGTGGACACTGCATTCCATGCGACCCACACTACCTCCTGTGGCAGCTGCGGGCCCGACGGACCCGACTTCCTGTGACCGAGGCCGCAATGACGTCAATTGCGATGCGTCCCCGGCACATCGTAACTCGCGTACGCGAGGTCCTCGGCGAATCCGGACACGGCGTGTCAGGGGCACGTGTTTTGTTGGTGGGGGTGGCTTACAAGCCGGATGTCTCTGACCTTCGCGGATCACCGGCTCTTGAGATTATGTCTGAGCTTCTGGACGCCGGCGCCGAGGTGGCATTCTCCGATCCGATGGTGGACTCGATCAAGATAGCCGACCGAGTGTTGAGGAGTGTCACGCCGTCGATTCATCACCGGTGGGACCTCGTGGTAGTCCACACACTGCACTCTGGATTCGACTACAGCTGGCTCCTGCAATTCTCCGTTGTCCTCGACGCCACGTACAGGGCGGCGCAAGTGCCAAACCGCATCATGCCGTAAGCCGGATGGTCCAAGCGTTCTGCAAGAAAGGAGGAGCACCGAGTGAAAGCGTTGGTTACGGGTGGTGCTGGATTCATTGGAAGCCACCTCACCGAGTACTTGCTCGACCACGGTCATGAAGTGCTCTCCATGGACGACCTGTCCACAGGGAGTCTGCGCAATATTGCGCACCTACGAGGCCATGACAGGCTCCGGTTCGTCGAGGGCTCAGTACTCGACTCGGTGTTGATGGATGAGCTCGCCGCAAACTCGGATACCATATTCCACCTGGCTGCAGCGGTCGGCGTGAAGACCATTATCGACGATCCGCTGGGTGGCCTGCGCACGAACCTCCGCGGAACTGAGACTGTCTTGGAGAGCGCCGAGCGGCATGGGGCACGTGTGCTGGTTGCCTCGACAAGTGAGGTGTACGGTCACAATACGTCGGACGCGCTGGTGGAAGAGGATCTCCGGATCCTCGGTTCGCCACTTATTAGTCGATGGTCCTACGCTGAGGCGAAGGCTCTCGACGAAACTCTCGCCTACTTTTACTGGCGATACAAGGGTGTGGCGACTGTCATCGTTCGGCCCTTCAACATTGTGGGTCCTCGCCAGACTGGGCGCTACGGCATGGTCATTCCCCGCTTCGTCAGTCAAGCTCTTCGCGGTGAGCCGTTGACAGTTTACGGAGATGGCACGCAGACCCGGTGTTTTTGCCATGTCCGTGAAGTCGTCGGCGCATTCGTCGATCTCATCGAACATCCTCGAGGTCACGGGAAGGTATTCAATCTTGGCCGGCCCGAGGAGGTATCGATTCACGAGTTAGCGGAACGCGTCATCGACCGGACGGCCTCATCGAGTTCTATCCGCTTGGTGCCGTACACGGAGGCATACCCCGAAGGGTTCGAGGATATGAGTCGGCGGGTCCCCGACGTCTCCCGGGCCCGAGCACTAGTCGGTTTCGACCCGAAGCTGGGGCTCGACGAGATTCTATCGAGCGTCATTGATGATCAGCTCAAGGCCGAATCCGCAGGTGGCTCATCGGCGGGTGAAGAAGGATTTCTCATACCGGCTCCCGTTGGGATGGCCGCCGTGTCGGATTTGGACGTGAGGTAAATAACGATGCTCAAGTTCTCCGATGAGTTTCTCGCCAACCAGCGTATTCTGGTCATCTCACCGCACGCCGACGACGAGACTTACGGGTGTGCCGGTACAATCGCGCGGGTCAAGTCACTTGGTGGCGAAGTGTACGTCATACTCGTCTCAGTGGCCGATCTCGCCCATTATGGCGACGCTGGCGAAGGCGTGCCGAGCACGGTCGTGTCCCACCGAACAAGGCTCGAAGAGTTCGAGGCAGTCATGCACTTTCTCAAGGTCGATGACTGGGAAGTCCTCTTCACTGATGCCGAGACACACCTCGCCCTCGATGCCTTGCCGAGGAAGAAGCTGATCCGGCTCTTGGAATCGGACGCACGGCTATCGATCGATGCCCTGCAACCGACTATGGTCCTACTCCCAGCGGTCAGCTACAACCAAGATCACGAAGCGCTTTTCAAAGCCGGACTTACGGCAACTCGGCCGGGTGTCCCCGGCCAGAAGTACACGGTGCCGTTTGTCCTCACGTACGACCATACCTCGCTGTTCTGGTCGGGAGAAGCGTCGCGTTTCCATCCGAACGTCTACATAGACGTTTCAGAATTTCTTGATATCAAGATCAATGCGTTGAGGATGCACGCTTCGCAGATCCGGGGGCCACTGTACCACGGAAGTCCTGAAGGTCTCGAGCTCACGACACGTGTGCGTGGACGCGAAGTCAGTGTGGAAGCCGCAGAAGCATTCTGCCTGCTGCGCGGACTTTTTTAGGAGCCAATCGGACGCTTAGTGGTTGCACGTCAAGGGGGAGGATGATCTGTAGTCATGCAGTGGCTGGTAGGGCTTCTCCTGCTGGGCTTCAGCTTCACACTGTGGATGACGATCGGAGGCATACGGTTTGCCCAGACCTACCTGGTGCCGGTAACCCCGGACCGGCAGCAGAGACACTCCGCTAGGAAGAAAGAGGGTCACGGAAGTACGAACGGCTTGACAAGCCTCTCGCCAGTCGATGTAGCAGTGCTCATTCCCGCGCACAACGAGGAGTTGACAATCGGGGCCACGCTCCAGTCTGCGATGCGGCTCGTGCCTGTCAGCAACATTCACGTTATTGCCGACGGCTGCAACGACGACACGGCCGCCATCGCCCGCCTTCATGGGGCGAACGTCCTTACGCTCTCACCGGCGCAAGGTAAGGCGGCGGGTATCGAAGCGGCAGTGCAACACTTCAGCATATGCCGACGATTTGCAGTCTTGCTGATCCTTGACGCTGACACTCAGCTGGACGAGAACTACCTTCGGCGAGGGCTGGCTCTGCTGGACGACCCTGAGATGGGCGCAGTGGCCGGTTACGCGCATACGACCTGGCGGCCGGATCAGCTGAACATCAGTGGTCGATTTCTTGTGGCGTACCGTACTCGGCTATACGCAGTGATGCAGTGGATCAAGTATGGGCAAACGTGGCGATACACCAATGTGACACCGATCGTCCCGGGTTTTGCGAGCATGTATCGCACGCGGGCGGTCTCTCGGATGGAGCTTAATCCACCGGGTCTGGTGATCGAGGATTTCAACATGACTTTCGAGCTGCATCGCAAGAGGCTTGGAAAGGTGGCATTTGAGCCGTCGGTGTTTGGCCGAACCCAGGACCCTGACAACCTGAACGACTACTATCGCCAAATAATGAGATGGTGGCTCGGATTCTGGCAGACACTTCGCCGTCATGGTTTATGGTGGAGCTGGTTCTGGGCTGTCCTATGTATTTTCCTGGTCGAGGTCCTGATCGCGAGCATTGTTCTGACACTCGCCGCGGTCGCCGTAATAGTGATCGCGGCAGCTCCGATTTCCGGCGGACTTATGCTTGAGATGGCTTGGTATACGACGTTTTACGACACCATTTCTCCTGTGCTGACGCCGACGAATCTGCTGTTGTTCGCGTTCGTTCCCGATTATGCACTGACGTGCGCAGTGGCAATTTGGATGCGCCGCCCTAGCCTATTGATTTACGGTTTTGGTTTTCTTTTTATCCGGGTGATCGATTCGGCTGCGGCGCTGTGGACACTTCAACAAAGTTGGCGGAAAAGGTCGACAGGCCGATGGAGGAGTCCACGGCGACGGACGGTGTCGGTTCCGAGGCACGAAGATGGGATCCTAGAAGCACGTCCAGGGGAGTCGGCAGTCGCAACATCACTAGCGGCGACGGTCGGCACAACCACTTCCATGGAAGGCAGGCATCGTCGGCTGTTTTTCACACCCCAGGCGATGCCGGTTCTGCGGGACACTCTGCTAGTGAGCACCTTGCTTGCCGTGGCAACGTGGATTGTGATGGTCGCTGTCCCGGTGACGGTGGCTCTCGCGGTGGGCTTAATGGCGTTGGTAATTGGTGTTGTATGGAGTCACCTGAGGCAAGTAAGGCGCGCGGAATAGAGGTCGGCTACGCTGGATACGCGATGCCGCGGGACGCGTTCGATGAGTGGTGCGATCTGGCCAACCCGGCTAGACGGCGGATTGTCGGATACGGATGACCTGACCCTGCTTGTGCGGACCGCGTGCGGCCATGTCGATCCGGTTTCGTCGTATTCACTCGATCACCCCGAGGGCCGCAACCCGGGCGAGGTCTATCCAGTTCACGTTCGTCCACCGTGTGGAAATAACCGATGAAGATGGAGAGCACGTTCCTCCGACGATCGTCTGGCGAATCGGCCGGTTTTGCTGGAGCTCCGGACTGACCGTACAGCGCGACAACGCCGTCTCCGATCAAGACTGCGCTGGCGTGCAGGACCTGCAGCCCCCGCAGCTGGAGGGTCAGCGGCAGCGCTATCCGATGCAACGCGTGCTGGATCCGTTCCTCACCTGTGGACGTGTCGGGCACCAGTCTGATCGTCCGACGAATGCCGAAACAGGAATGTGCCGACGTTCGGCACATACAAACAGTGATGCTCGTCGCGCCAATACCCGACAGCCGCATACTGGGCAGGCGACATCGCCTTGCAGCAGAACCAGACGGACCAACTTCGGACCGGCCGGTAGCGCTGCTGCTGAATGAGGCAGCGTCGCCCGGCAGGCCACCGACCACGCTGGCCGCATCTGCTCGCGGCTCGGCCTGGTCGCCGCCTCCGGGGTCATCGGGCTCGGGCGAGGTCCGCCGTCGCCGGGTGGTGCACGTGGCCACCCTGCCTGAGATCACCCGGATCAAGGCGTGGCTGTGCCTGATGCGCAACGCCACGCGGGACTATCTCGACTCGTCGCGACGGCGGATCGGCTGGGAGATGACCGGACCGTCGAGGTGGTGCTGTCCCTCGACGACTACTACGCCGACCAGATGAGCGCGGGTGGGCGACGCATCGCCACCCAGCTCGCCAAGCAGCTCGCCGAGCCACGGTCCGATGATCTTTCGGAGGTGGACCTCACCGCGTACCGCGAGCTGAAGCGACGGTGGCAGGACTGGGGTGCTGTGGTCGATGTCTGCCGCCGAGTGGCGGGGCGGTGGGCGCGACGTTGCATCTTCTGGTCGGTTTCCCCGGCCACGAGGTGAGATCACCGTTGCAGAGGCTGCGCGCGACCGGCCTTACCAGGCGCTAGTGGCGCAGTTCGAACGGTGGCGGCGAAGCGGTGCGTCGGATGGAGGTTTGCAGGATCTGGAGCATGTCGTTGACGGTGATGGAGTCCGGGTCGCGGTGCAGGGCCAGGTCCCGGCGGGCGAGTTCGGTGGCCAGCTGGTGTTGGTGGTCATCGACCTGTTCACCGCGGGCGCTGTCTCGGACGGCCAGAATCGGGTACCGCCCCGCGTCCAGGGCGGCCAGTGCCGAGCCGGTACCGGCATGGCTGATCACGATGTCGGCCGCACGCAGCGCGGTGGCCAGTTCCGCTGCCGGCAGCACCGGAGTGGCTTGAATCGACAGGTCCTCCACGGGAGTGTCCCCGGTTTGCCACAACACGTTCACCGGCAACCCGGTCGCCTCCTGCAGGGCGCCGTCGGGGGCCAGCAGCGGCGCCAGATGCTCGAACAACCGCCGAAACGGGTACTGGGTCGCCGCGCCCACCGTCACCACCACCCGCACCACCGCGTCGGGCGCCCGCGCCAGCCCGACCGGTTCATACCCATCAAACACACTGCCGGCATAACCCCACGACCGGTCGGCCCACTGCGGGTACTGGGTATAGGTATGCACCCCCGGCACCCACTGCAGGACCCGCCCGGTCAGCGACGGCGCACTCACGCGCGTCGCACTCTCGATGTAGTGACACTCCACACCCCGCGCCGCCAGATACGGCAAGTACCCCAGCGCGATCCCCGACCCCGTCGACACCGCCCTGGTCAACCTCCGGCGCTCCATCAACCGACGCGCATCGGGGATACACCGCAGCACATCAGGCACGCTGCGCACACCCACGTACGGCACGAACTCCACGTCGCGATCCGCCAACATCGACCGGCTCTGCTCATTGGCATGAGTCACCCACACCGAGTCGTCGTTGGGCCCACCGTTGGACGAAATCCGGCCAGCCAAGCTGTCAAGCTGGGTGAGGTGCCCACCAGTTGTCGCGATGAACAGCGTGGTCATCGGTCCACGTCCGAGCTCGAGTCGCAGCAATCCGCCACCCTGAACCCCCGTTCAGCGTCGAACACCCGTTCTCTGTCGTTCACACACTGCAACGACAGTATGCAGCGCGTCACAACCCTACCTGTTCGGCTCGAAGCAGCGGATCGGTACGGTCGCGTCCGTGAATTCGGAGGTTGTGCTCGCCGATCCGCGCAGTGATCCCCGCTGGCACCGACTGGCCCTGGGTCCGCACGGCAGCGTGTTCACCTCGCCGCCGTGGATCGACGCGGTGTGTGCCACCTACGGCTTCACCCCGGCCAGCAGCATTCTGCTGGGCTGGGACGGAGAACCGCGCGCGGGACTGGCCTGGGTGCCGATCAGCGACATCCGCGGTGACCGGTTGTCCAGCCTGCCGTTCTGCGACCGGGCCGAGCCGCTGATCGATGACGCGGTCGACTGGAAGGCCCTCTCCGACGGGGTCATCACCGCCACTGCTCCGTTGACGCTGCGGTGCTTCGACACCGCCGTACCGGTGGGTGATCTGCGCTTGCGCCAGGTCGCGACGGCGGCGTGGCACGGTACGCCGCTGGACGGCAGCGTCGAGGAGATCCGCCAGCGGCTGTCCCAGCATGCCCGCCGCAACATCGGGATCTCGGAACGCGCCGACGTCCGGATCGAGGCGCACACCGGGGTGGACGCGGTGCGCCGGTTTCATGGGCTGCATGTCTCGCTGCGCAAGCACAAGTACCGGCTCCTTGCCCAGCCCTGCGAGCTGTTCGACCACATTTGGGAGGCCTTCTCCCCCGATGACGCGATCGTGACGATGCTCGCGCACGCCGGCGATGAGCTGATCGCCGGCGCGGTCTTTCTGACCTGGAGCGGCGTGCTCTATTACAAGTTCGGCGCGTCACGCCACGAGCGCCTGGCACTGCGTCCGAACGACGCGATCTTCTGGGCCGGGATCCGCTGGGGAATCGGGCGCGGTGCCCGGCTTCTCGACTGGGGTCTCAGCGACCTCGATCAACCAGGGTTGATCGCGTACAAGCGCAAATGGGCGACCGAACAACGCAGCATCGTGACGCTGCGCGCCGGCGGGGAACAGGCCCGCACCAGCTCCGACGCCGGCCCGATGCTGGCTGAGCTCACCCGGCTGTTCACCGACGACTCGGTGCCCGACGAGGTCACTAGACAGGCCGGCGCGCTGCTGTACCGCTACTTCTGCTGAACGCGCTTACCGGTGACCTGCGCCGCCCGGCCATGGGGTGTCTTACCCCATGGCTTGATCACCGAGAGTCCGGTCGCCGCGAGCAGCAGGACCAGCGCTAGTGACCTCGCGAGCAACGTCTGTATCTGGACCGGCTCACCGTCTCCGGCGACGATCTGATCCAGCCGGGGCAGCATCAACGCCAGCCCGGTGGCGGTCAACGCGACGGCGATCCCGCATTTGGCGAGGACCCACCAGTGCCGAACCAGGCCCCACGGAGTGGACAACGCGAGCACCAGCCCACTGACCAGTGAGGTGAAGACGACCGGGACCAGCACCCACGAGGCCAGCGCGCCCATCGCGGCGGCAATGCCACCTTGCACTGCCGGATCTCCGCTGGTCAGGCTGGTCACTTCCAGCGCCACCAGCGCTCCGTCGAGTCCCAGCCACCCGACGGAGACCGCGACATGGACCGTGAGCAGGGCCGCCCGGGCCCGGCGAGGTAGTCGCGGAATTGCGAAAATCGACACAGTGACGGCAGTCAAAGCTCCCCCAGCTGCCAGCAGACGCGATCCTTTCAGCGCGCGCCATGCCCCCTCATCAAGGTCGGCACAGTTCGCATCAGGATCGCGAGATCGGTCCAAAAACTCCAGCTACGCACATAGGTCAGATCGAGTTCCAACATTTCCAACGTGCCCATCGTGCTGCGGCCACTGACCTGCCAGAGCCCGGTGAGGCCGGGCGGAACGTCGAAGCGCCCGGCGTATTTGGGCGGGAACATCTTTGCTTCCCAATCCAGGCACGGGCGCGGCCCGACCAGCGCCATCTGCCCCCGCAGGACATTGATGAGCTGGGGAAGCTCGTCAGCGCTGGTGCGCCGCAGGATCGAGCCGAGCCGGGTCACCCGCGGGTCACCGTCGATCTTCCAACTGCCGCCGACCGAGGTGTCCTCACCTCGCAGCTCACGAGCGATCAGCTCCCGATGCTGGGCATCGGAGCCGCCCACCCGCATGGTGCGGAACTTGTACATCGTGAACGGTCGGCCCCCCCGACCTATCCGCTGCTGGCGATACAGCGCCGGGCCCGGTGTTCCCAGCCGGATAGCCATCGCAATGAGCAGCATTGGGATCACGAGTACCAGCAGCGCTACCGAGACCACCGCGAGGTCGACCGCGCGCCGGGCGGCCGGTTCCCAAGAAGCGGGTAAGCGCACTTGTTCAACGCCGCTGGACACTGAGCCTCCCCGTAGTGATTGCCATCAGCATGAAAAGCACGTCCCCGGTGCCTCGAAGTGTCAGGTGCGGATCGATGACGGTGAGGATGATCACGAACCACCAGCAGACCCACAGCGCCGAAGCCGCGACACCAACCGCGCCCGGCTGCTCCATGAGTTCCTGGCTCCGGCGCAGCACCGCGACCGCCAGCCAGACGAAAGCGGCCAGCAGCGGGATACCGCCGATCCAGAGCAACTGCAAGTAGCCGCCCTCCAGGTAGATCACCTCACGCCACCTCTCGGGTGCTGGCAGCACCGAGTTGGGCGACACTCCGAGCAGGACGTTGATGAAGTCGAATCTCGGTAGGTAATGGTCGGACAGGTTGTTCCAGCGACCGATCCAGCTGCGTGGCACTCCGTACTCGCTGAATCCCTGCAACCGGCCGATCAACGCCGGCGCGCCGAATGCGAGCGCAAGTGGCACCAGCCACAGGAACCGCATCGAGCCGCGGCGCACCGTGCTGAAGCGCCACAGGATGATTGCGGCCACCACGACCGCGGAGATCCAGGTGGAGAACTGGCCTGCGGCCAGCACTCCCGCCCCCAGTACGGCTCCCAGCACCAGCCGCTCCCGGTAATGCAGCAGTCCCTGAACCGCGCAGCAGACCACCAAAGTCAGACAGATGATGATGTAGTCACCGGTGGCCAGCGGCGAGCCGAGCGTCGTGGTGCCTCGTGAGGCGAGTGCAGCCGCGTTGCTATCGGGTGTCCAGACGGCCTGCAACATCGCCACGACCGGGCTGACATTGAGGGTCTGCAGGATGGCGATCACCGCGACCACGGCCCCCGGCCAGATGATCAACCGGAAACACCGCACCAGCTGGGCTTCGGTGCTGACGCTGAAGCGAACCAGCAGGTAGATGGCGACGAGCTTGCAGACCGGCAGCACGGCCGCCAGGTCGGAAGTCACCGGTGTCTGACCGCGCAGTATCAATGACAGCAGCGGCCACGCCGTCGACATCAGGAGGAAGACACCGATCGGGATGTCGAGCTTATGCAGCTGTAGGGGAACCTGGTCGCCGCGGCACCATCGGAAGTAACCGCCGGCCAACGCCCCCGCGACCAGCACCGCCAGCAACGCCTCGTTGGGGCGCACCAGCGGAATCAGATTGCCGCGGTCGATGCCGGCGATGATGGGCAGGGTGGCCAGGTAGGCGTAGGTAGCGAAAATCGGCCGGTACGCCGCCGCGACGAACAATCCGATCAGGGCCAGTGCGCCGATGACGGCGAAGGTGATCAGCGGTCCGGCCGCCACCGCGAGAACCCCGCCGACCACGGCGCAGCCGGCAGCTCCCCACCCAAGCCAGCCACTGATCGCCGGGATTGGCCAGCTCTCCTTGGCGGCGGAATCGCCGGAGCCGGGGCCGGGCTCTGAACTGGAGGCGGGAGTTCGGCCGGCGCCGGGCGGAAGCGTTTGGGTCATGACCCACCACCGATCCGTCGCGGCATCGCGACACGAAGTGCCAGGACGTAGACCCCGAGTGCCACGACACCACTCAGGGCAAGAAGTGCGAGGCCACCCAGCCGGCCGATGCTTGTGACCTGCTCGAGCCACCACGCTGCGGCGGCCACCGGCACCGTCGCGAGCGTGGCCACCAGAGCACCGGCAAGGGACCGCGATTCGATGAACCGCTCGGGGCGCATCGCCCGGCGCAGCGCAACCAGCACCATCCCGGCGGCGGCGAGCTCACCCGCCAAGATGGCCCCGACCAGCCAGACCAGGCGTGACCCATCGGCGGGCATCAGGAGAGTCGCGGCGGCCATCACCAGTATCACGCCGAAAGCCACCTCGCTGGCCCGCCGCGGAATGCGGTCGTCGAGGCGCGCGAACAACGCCTGACGCCCGATGTCGTGCACCCCGCCGACCAACTGGGCAATCGCCACCACCCCCAGGCAGGTGGCGAGTACCCCGATCAGAGCCGCATCCCGCAGTTCGCCATTGGCAAGAATGTTCGCGGTGGGCTCGGAGAGCACGGTGAGCCACACCAGCAGCGGCAAGCTGGCGATGACGGCGTAGGACAGTCCTTGGCGCCACGCCGAGCCGAAGGTGACACCGTCGTCGCGATGGGCGGCATGGGACAGGCGGGGCAGCGCGGCCATCGACACCGCCCGCGCACTGACGTAGGACAGCGCATAGAAGACGGAGTAGGACAGCTGCACGACGAAGACACCACCCGGCACCGTGCCGGCCAGCGCAAGCAGCACGAACATCGCCGCGGTCGGCCATGCCGCCACGCCGACGGAGCGCATCATCCTGCGGGTGACTGCCCGCACCTCGGGGTCATGCCGCCAGCGCATCGACGGGCGGGTCAGCAAGCCCACCCGCGCGGTGCCGAATAGCTGAAGCGCCGCGTGCACCGCCACGGCGGCAGTGCTGCCCACCCCGAGCACGATCACCAGCTCTGCAGGCACGTTCGCAACGTCAAGACCGGTCCCGTAGTACCAGCCGGCCAGCACCACCGTCAGAATCAGGATGATGTTATCCACGGCCTGTGCCCCCGCTGCGAGCGCGAAGCGCCCGCGGGCCTGTTGAGCGGCCATGCCCAGGTGCACCAGGATGTACAACAGCACCTGCGGTGCGACGAGCAGGACCAGCAACGTGGTCAGCCACAGCCCCCGAGCCCGTTGCGCGGGGTCCGGGATGCCGAAGGTCAGCGTCCAGGCCACCGCGGGAGCGAGGATCATCAGCAGCGCGGCGACTCCGGCTGAGACAGCGAGCAGCCACCCGCTGACCCGGCTGAACACCTCCCGGGCCCGAGACAAGCCGCCGGAACCCACGGCTTGGACCACACCAGGCACCAACACCATCGCCAGCACCGGTCCGGCGATCAACGTGAACACCAGGTTCGGGACGACATAGCCGGCCTGGAAGGCGTTGGCGAAGTACGTAGGGCCCAGGACCGCACCGATCACCACCACCCTGAGCAATCCGGTCACCCGGCTGACCAGCGTCCAGCCGGCAACGGTCGCCGAGTCGCGCGCTGTGGTGGTGCGAGGTGCGTCAGCGAGTGCTGTTATCGGCAGGGCGGCCACAGCCCGGCCCTCACGGCCTCGTCCGGCGCCGGGCGCCCATCGCCACGACCCCGCCTGCCACCAGCAGCCCGACCAGCGCACCGGTGCCTGCCGCGATCAGCGGCTGCGGGCTCACCGGATCGGCCAGCACGTAAGGCGGTGTCAGCAACTGAGCGTTCGGTCCTGACCTGCCGGTGAGGTTGATCTCGTCGATCCGGACCTGGATCGCCTTCTCCCGGTCCACGGACGCGATGAGCTCCGTCCGGGCATCGTTGAGAGCGGTCTGGGTCGCAGTCCCGGCCAACACCCCAGCCGTCAGCTGCTCCACCTGCGTCTGAAGACGAGCAGTGTTCGCGCGTGTCGCAACGAGCTGGGTTTCGAGGTTGCGGGGTACCCCGCTGGGCTGGTCGGCGAGCGCAAGGTACCCGTCCATGACTGCCTGCAGCGTCTGCCTCGCCGCCTCCTTGGTGGCCCCGTGGGCCTCGACCTGGATGACCTCACTGTCCTGCAGGACTTCCACGCTCAGGTTCTCGTCCAGCTCCTTGAACTGCATACCCTGCTTCTGCGCGATCGGACCGAGCACCGCCCGGCTCTTGAGGAACACCAGCTGAGTGCTGAGCTGGCGCTCTTGGCGCAGCGGATCACCGCCCTGCTGGTTCTGGCCGATGGGATAGAGAATCTCCGCCCGCGCTCCGTAGGTCTTCGGCAAGGCCAGCGCGCCGGCCAGGCCGGCACCCGTACCGAGCAGGATCAGGATCAGTGCCACCAGGATCAGGCGCCCCGTCACCCCGCCGCCACCGCCGGGATTCGGTGCAGCTTCGGTCCGAATCGGCGGGCGCTTCGGTGGGGTCACGTCGTCGACGCTCGCAGGCTGCTCCTGGGAAGCAATCGAGTGTCCGTTGGATTCACCATTGGCCCCGTAACGGAAGACGTTGTCAACGTTGGTCACAGCGCACCTCCCAGCACATCGCAGACCCGGGCAACCTGCTCGAAGGTCAGGGTTGGAGACATCGGAACGGAGAGAATCCGGCCGGCCGCGCGCTCCGTTACGGGGAATTCCTGGGCGACCGGCAGGGACTCATGGAATGCGGCCAACGCCGGCTGCTGGTGGCAGGGGATCGGGTAGTGCACACCCCATCCAATGCCGGCCGCGGTGAGCGCCTCGCCGACCTTGGGCCGGTCATCAACCTGGATGACCGCTAAGTGGTACACGGGTTCGGCACCCGGCTGCTCCGACACCGGGGTGCAGCGCTGCGGCAGCATCTCTCGGTAGGCCGCCATCGCGGCCGCGCGCCGGGCATTGTCGGCGTCCAGCCGAGGCAGTTTGGCCGACAACAGTGCCGCCTGCAGCGTGTCGAGTCTGCTGTTTCTGCCGACGAAGTCGTGCAGGTAGCGATCGGCTGCGGAGCGCCCGTGGTTGGCAATGCTGCGGATCTTCTCGGCCAGCGCGAGATCGCTGGTGACCACCGCGCCGCCGTCGCCGAGGGCTCCTAGGTTCTTGCCGGGATAGAAGCTGAAGCCGGCGGCGACACCCACACTGCCGGCAGTCATTCCCCGGTGCCGCGCGCCGTGCGCCTGCGCAGCGTCCTCGATGAGAGCCAACCCGTGCGCCGCGGCGATCGCCGAGATTGGCTCAGGATCCACCATCTGGCCGTACAAGTGCACGGTGATGATCGCGGCCGTCGAGGGACTGATCGCCGCTTCCACAGCGTCCGGATCGATCAGCAGGGTGTCTGGGCAGACGTCCACGAAACGTGGACGCGCGCCGGTTGCGCAGACCGCTTCGGCCGTGGCGATGAACGTGTTCGCCGGGACGATGACCTCGTCGCCGCGACCGATTCCGAGGCCGGCGAGGATGAGTTCCAGCGCGTCGGTCCCGTTGGCCACCCCGATGCAGGTTTGCGTCCCGCAGTAGCTTGCGAACTCGCGCTCGAAGCGCTCGACCTCAGGCCCACCGATGTATCCGCTGTGGTTCAGCACGGTCTTCCAGGCGAGATCGAACTCTTCGCGCAGCCCGTTGTTGACACCCTGAAGGTCCAGGAAAGGAACACTGCCGGTCACGAGGCCACCCCCCGCCTGAAGTCCGCTCCCGCTGAGTCGGTGCTGCGGGCGATGAGTGCCGGGCGCCCGGTGGCCTCGGCAACGTCGGTAGCGGCCAGGACCCGCACGATGTCCAACCCGCGCTCACCGGAGGT
>JALZDN010000129.1 GCA_030862525.1 Actinomycetota bacterium
CGGTGCGCTGCACGCTGGTTATGTTTGCCTCCAGCGCAGCGACCCGGCGATCGCGTCGAACAGCGCCACCATCGCGTCGGCGATCGGGTCGATCGGGGTGCTGAACGAGAGCAGCAGCGTCTCGGCCTTGTTCGGCACGGGCACGTACACCTGCAGGCGGGTGAGCGGAAGCCCGCCGGTCGAGAAGCCGTCCGCCTCGTCCACTGGCTCCCGTCGCCGTACCCGGGCAGCCGGCGCACCGGCCACCTCCAGCACACCCACCTCGTCATCCGGTTGGTCCCCCATCATCGCCGCGAGCTCGGCTGCCGGCAGCGCAGTGCCCACGCCGGTCGGCACCACGGTCACCAGACACGTCGCCGCCACCGGCAGCCCCTGCACCAGATCGACGCTCAGGTACATGTCGGTCGCACCGTTCTCCGCCGCCCGCTCGGCAAGCCGACCCAGCTCACCGTCCAACTCCCGCCGCAGCGTGGCCACCCGATCCCGCGGCAACGACGCCAACCGATTGTCCAGCAGCGCCGTGAGCGACTGCCCACGGCGCTCGTCCAGGGGAACGTGCCACCACCCCGGCGGCAGCATCAGTGTCCATCCGGACGGCCCAGCCTTCTCGTCGACGCCGTCAGTGGTCAGACTGCTCATCAATGACTCACCAACTTCCCGGGTGAACTCGGCTTGATCGGCTCGAAGCGCTCGGTGCCTTCACCAACCAACCTACTCGGTGAACGGCTCGTCCAACTAACCCGCAGTTTGGATGGTCAGCCGAACAGGCGTGCGGTTGTCGCCTCCTCGAGTGGCTCCAACTTGTCGAATATCTCGTGCCATGGTTCAAGCCCATGCTTCGCACGAAGTGCCTTCTCGAGCACAGCCGGTGATACAATCGTTTGATAAGGCAACAACTCGGCCTCGTCAGCTGTGGCGCGTCGTCGCTGTGCACCGGAGTAGTCGACGACATCGACCCGGTCAGGTGTGCCTACCGTTTCCTTGTAAGCGGGCATCGGCAGGTCCGGCCCCACCGGCTCGTTTCCAACGATCTGCCAATGACCAGCGAAGATCTTTGCGTCGAGTGAGAGCGCCAAAAAAGCCACTCGATCCATTATCACTTTGCTGGCCGACGGCAACGCTGATCGAGAGTACGCCCGATCAAAGATCGCAAAGTAGTAGCCGTCCTTCTTGTACTTCGCGACGACCTGGCCAAAACCAAGACGCTCGTCGTCCAACGGCAGCGTGAAAACGTCTCCGACCTTGATCCGTGTGCGCGCCATCTTCAGTAGTCACCTCCTGCGGTCCCGTACCGAGTATCACTCATTTGGTGTCGCTTATTGCCGAGCGGGCCGTCAGGATGACTCAAGTTCGTCGGTCCACCCTCCCGCCGGATATGGTACTCCTCCAGCCGATCGAGCTGCGGACCCGGCTCGGCGCGACCCAGCCTTTCATAGCTGAAGGCCGCGTCGGGATTCGCCCTAGCATGCTCGTTCTGACGGGCGAGGAAACGCTTCTCGCTCTTGGCCTGCCCGATGTAAGGCTTGCCACCATTGAGATCGGTACGCCTGTAGACGATGCCGGTGTCCTTGCAGCCCATGAGCCCCAAAGGGTCTAGCCAGTGAATTGGGTTGGGAACGTAGGCGTGGGGATTGAGTCCGCCCTTCAGACCGATGGGGTCACTCATGTTGTATCGGCTGGTGGCAGGATCATAGTAGCGGAAGTAGTTGTAGTTGAGCTGGGTTTCGGGGTCGAAGTACTGGCCGGGGAAGCGCAGCGGGCAGGAGGCGCCACCCACACCACGGTCGACGGTCGTGCCCCACAACGTGGTGCGCGGGTGCCAGACCAGATCACCGTCGGGGTCGACCATCTCGGTGGGGGTGCCGATCAGGTCGGTGACGATGGCGTAGAACTGCTCGTCGATCCGCTCCTGGGGGGCGTCGCGAAGCGCGCTGCGTTCGGTTTGGGTGAGCGGGCGGAAGCTGTCGGGCTCCCACTCCCACACCGTTGTCCGACCCGGGTCGTCCGAGCCGTCGACGTGGGTCTGCTCGGCGAGGACCACGCCGTCCCACGTGAAGTCGACCTGCTCGGCGACGCTCGTATCGCCGGGTCCGAGGCGTTGCTTGGCGACGCGTCGCCCGAGTGCGTCGTACTGGTAGTGCCACTGCTGACCGTCGGGGGTGGTGACCGCAACCAGGCGATCGTCGGCGTTCCAGGTGTAGTGCCAGGTGCGGGGCTTGGCGGAGAGGCGTCTCTGCTGGCGTAGGGTGACCCGGCCCTGGGCATCGTGCTGGTAGCGCACGTTGCCAGCACGGCGGATCAGGGTGCCGGCGTACTCGCGCTCGCCCCGGGCGCCAGCGTCCGGCGAGTCGGCCTCCTGTGGTGGCGTGGGCCAAGCCGCATCGATGACGTTGCCGGCTGCATCGTAGGCGTAGCGCTCGGTCCACCCGGCCCCGTGCAGGGCGGTGACCTGCCCGGTCGGATCGAGGTCGAACCGGCGGGCGCCGGAGAGGTGGTCGTCGATGTCGGTTAGGTACCCGTCAGGCCGGTAGCGGTAGGACCGGCGTTGCACCAGTCGCGTCTCCGGCGCGGAGGACGGCCGTCCGGGAGCGATTCCAGCGACGGTGAGGGTCTGGGAGGCCAGCCGGTGGTTGGCGTCCCAGGACTGGGCGAGCAGGACGCCCGATCCGAAGCGCCGCTCGACTTCCCGGCCGGCGGCATCGTAGTCGAAGCCAACCGTATGCCCGCCGGTGTGCAGGGCGATCGGCGCCACACCCGCGCCGTACTCCCAGGTGGTCTCCGAGCCAGAGGGGGTACGGCGGTGAGTGCGCCGGCCGAGGACGTCGTAGGAAGACGTGAGAGTGCGACCGTTACAGGTCTCGGCCACGATCCGTCCCAGCGCGTCGCGGTCGAAGCTGACCTCGGCATCGGTGTTGGTCGCGCGCACCATCCGCCCGACCAGGTCGTAGCCAAACGTGGCCACCGTGTCGCCGGAACGCTGCTCGACGATGTTGCCCAGCGGGTCGCGGACGAAGCGGATTGTTTGCCCGGCGCCGTTGGTGCGCTCGACGAGCTGCCCGGCGTCGTCGTGGACGTAGCGCAGCTCGTGGCCACTGAAGTCGGTCTCCCGGATGAGGTTACTGGCCGGGTCGTAGTCGTAGCGCCAGATGAGACCTTGGGGGTTGGTCACGCTCACCAGACGCAGCTCGGTGTCGTAGGAGAACTCCAGCCGCGCCCCGTCCGGCCCGGTCTGCGTGGCGGGCAGGTCGAAGTGGGTGAACTCGGTGCGGGTGCGCTGACCGACGGCGTCGATGTGTTCGACGAGGTTGCCCTCCCCGTCGTAGCTCCAGTGTTCGGTCGCACCGTCGGGCAGGGTGCGCCAGGCCAGCCTGCCCTCGGTGGTCCAGCCGAAACGAGTCAT
Source organism: Actinomycetota bacterium (assembly GCA_030862525.1). GTDB lineage: Bacteria > Actinomycetota > Actinomycetes > Mycobacteriales > Pseudonocardiaceae. The sequence goes on from JALZDN010000129.1 coordinate 3,401, forward strand.
CCCGTCCATCGGGTCGGCGATGGCGCTCACCCGGCCGTAAGCGTCGCGGGTGTAGTGGGTGGTGGCTCCGAGCGTATCGGCGACGGCGATCGGCAGGCCGGCAATGTTTGCCTGCACCCGGCGTACGTAACCCAGGGCATCGGTGACAGTGCTGAGATGGCCTCGCTCGTCGTAAGCGTAGGTGTTCGTTGCGCCCAGCGGATCGGTGATGGCGGTGAGGTTGCCCTGCTTGTCGTAGACCTGCCGCCACACTGCCCCGTCCGGGTCGGTAACTGTGACTGGCAGCCGCAGGTCGTTGTACTCGGCCAGGGCCTGGCTGCCATCCGGTCGAATGATCGCAACGAGGTTGCCGGCTCCGTCGTAGGTGTAGCGGGTGGTCCGCCCGAGCGGATCGGTGCGGGCCAGCAACCGGTCGTAGCGGTCCCAGGCCGAGAGGGTCACCCGGCCCAGCGGATCGACCTCGCGGACGACTTGGCCCAGCTCGTTGAGGTGGAACGTGGTCGGATGGCCGAGAGAATTGGTCATCACCGTGACCCGGTTGTCCGGATCGTAAGACAAGGTGCCGTTCATGCACCCGTCAGCGCCAGAAGTGCGAACGCAGCGCCCAGCCTCGTCATAGGCGTAGCGGTATCGGACGTCGTTGCGGTCCTGCCACCCGGTGAGCCGCCCGGTTTCGTCGTAGTCGAACCGCAGCGGGATACCAGCGGAGTCAACCACCTCGATGAGCCGCCCGCGCTGGTCGTAGCCGTAGCGAACGAGCACCACATCGGCGTCGGCCCCACTGCCGGCGCCCCGCAGGCGCAGGGTGGTGATCCGCCCGCCGGTGACCTCCACACTGATCCGGTAGCCGCCGGAGTGGCGGACCTCGGTGAGCGTCCCGCTCTGGTCGTAGTCGAGATCGATGCGGTGCCCGATCCGATCGGTGACGGCTCGTAGTGGCAAGACCGCCCCATTCGAGGCGCCGACCGGGGCGAAGTGCAGCGTCTGGCCGCGCTCGGGGTCGGTGACGGTGTAGCCGCCGTCCTCGCCGCGGCGTAGCGGCCAGCGCGGCCCCTCTTCAGGCAGCACCGAGTTCTCGCCAGCCGGGGTGGGATAGACCAGCAGCATGCCGTCCTCGGTGGCGAGATACACGCCGGTCTCGTCAACCTCGAGGCGCTGGTCCAGGGTGGACGCCCACGACGGTCCAAACCAGCGCCCCACCCGGTATGAGGAGACGTGGGTGCGGGAGAGCACCAGCGACAGCACTGCGGCCAACTCGACATCGGTCTGAATCAGTAGCACCTCCCCGGTCGCGACGTCGATCGGGTCACGGCACTTGTTGCGGCTAAAGATGGATCTAGCGAGATTCCGGATGCCGCCCGACCGCGCGGCCAGGCGGACGACCGTTCCTGCGACCCCGACGGCGGCCGCAGAAAGCAGGGCAAGGCCGACGTCGGTCCAGGACGCCTCGCCAGCCAGTGCGAGCACAATGGTGCAGACCATGGCCACCGCCGATGCGAGCGCGGCCAGCCCCAGCAGCAGGGGCGCCAGGACGTTCAGCCCAGGGATGAACGCTATGACCAGAGCAATGGTGCTCAGGATGGTGGCGACCAACTCGGCTATCCGGGCGATCGCCCGGATAAAGTCGGCGTGTTCGCCGACCCAGTTCTTGGCCTTGTCCCACCAGGAGTCCTTGAGCCCGTCGTCGTCGATGACCTCGCGGATCGTCCGGGCAGCCCGACCAGCATGCTCGTCCCGGTGGTCGGTGGCGTCGTCAAGCTTGCGCCGCGCGGCCTGCAACGCATCGACGCCGTCGTCGTAGGCATGCTGACGCGCCCGCTCGGCACTCACCTGGGCTGGGGTGGGGGAGCCGGTGGGGGGATCCTCCGGAGGACGGTTGGCGTTGACGGTGGCGTGGGCCTGCTTCGCGTCGGCCAAGGCTGCATCGGCCACCGACTGCGCGTGACGCAGCTCCGGGGCGTAACCCTTCAGCGCCCCCGCGGCGGTGCGGTACCGGCCGTGAGCCTGGTTCAGCTGACCGGACAGTTCCCGGGCAGAGTCAGCGAACGTGCGCCCCGCATCCGCGTCCCACCCCTCCGCGGTGGCCAACTTGCGCAGGTTCGCGGTCTGGCGGGTGATCTCCTCAGCCATATCCGCCAGCGATTTCGCCGCCCGCTCGACCTCGTCAGGATCACCCGGAACCGGATCCGACCCGGCCAATGGCGACCAGTCGGTGGGGCGCCGGCTCACGAGACCTGCACCCCCGGCGACGCCCCACCGGCTGGCCGGGGCTCGGTCAGCTCCTTCGCGAGCCCCTCGTCGGTGTCCTCGTAGGCCTCGGCACTGTCCACTGCCATCTTCTGATGCGCCTCGACCGAGGCGACCAGCTTCTTGCGGTGGATCTTCCAGTTGTCGACGAACTCGTCCATCGCACCGGCCAGCTCCCCCGAGCCGAGCACCCCGACACCGGGCTGGGTCGCCTCGGCCTGATGCAGGGCATCCTTGATCCGCCCCAGCCCCGCCCCGGTTGCCCGGATCAACCCTAGATCGATCTTGAGGTGGTCGCCCACTGCTCCCCCCACCGGTCCGCAAAGGCACCCCAATGATGAGATCGCCGCAGCAGTCTCACACGCCGTGAATCCGGCTGACAACGGTTTTTGCGGGCTCACCGTCGATTCCCTCGATCCGGTGGCCTCGGGACCCGAAGAGCCTCGGGGTGTGGGCGCTGCGCGTGACGCGGGCAGGACACCTGCTCGTGCAGGGCGATTTCCGCGTTGGTCGCGACGTGACCTAGCATCCTCCGACAGCACTACCGGAGGTCGCGCGCCCGCGCGCCGTCCGCAGGGGTGAGGAGCGACGTTGTCCTACGGCCTGGGGATCGACCTCGGTACCAGCTGCACAGTGGCGGCCGTCAGCCGGGCGGGTGTGCAGGGCGTCGACGTCGAGACCGTTCCCCTCACCGCGCGCGCGGCGGGCGTCGCCTCGGTGCTCTACCTCGGTGCCTACGGCTCCGTCCTCGTCGGTGCCGCGGCCGAGCAGCACGTCCTCACCGAGGCCGACCGGGTCTTCCACGGTTTCGTGCGTCGGGTCGGTCAGGCGTCCCCGCCGCAGGGCCAGCCCTCAGCCGAGGCACTGACCGCCCGGCTGGTCCGGTGGGTCGTCGACACGGTGACCGCCGGAGAGGGTTCGCAACCCGAC
>JALZDN010000130.1 GCA_030862525.1 Actinomycetota bacterium
TGGTGCGCGCTGCGCTGGGCGCGCTTTCGCCGGGTGGTCGCGAGCTCGCCGAGGCGATCGCCGCGGCCGGACGGGGGCTGACCGCGGCCGAGATCGCCGTCCTTGACTTGGCCGACCGGACGGAGGCAGAGCGCCAGGTGCTGGACTCCGGGCTGGTGCGCCGCGAGCGGGGCAGCCTGTGGTTTCGGCACGCGCTGCTGGCCGAGGCGGCCCGCGCCGAGCTGCTCGACCCTGAAAGCTGCCACGAGCGGCTGGCACTAGCGGTGGAGGCGGCCGCCGGGGCGGCCGGTGACTACGTCGCCGCCGAGGTAGCGCGGCACTTGCAGCGGGCCGGGCGCGCCGACCTGGCCGGTCCTCGCTGGCAACGAGCCGCCCGGTACGCCCGCTCGGTCGGTGCCCTGCCCGAGGCCGCCAGGTTCTGGGTCGAGGCCGTCGAATGCGCACCTGCGGACCCCGGACCCCGGCTGGAGCTGGCCGAGGTGTACGCCTGGCTTGACCGCCGCGACGACTTCGAGCGCGAGTGGCGGAGCGCTGTCGAGACCATGTCGGTCGCCGAGAGCACGGCGGCCTGGTGCCAGCGGGGCCGGCTGCTGCGCGGGGTGATCTGTCACCCGGCCGCGTCGCTGGCCGCCTATCAGCGCGCCCAGGAGCTGATGCCTCCCGACGCTCCTGCACCGCTGCGCGCCGAGACGCTGCTCGGGTTGGCCTGGACCCAGGCCGTCGCTGGGGACGCCGGCGCGGTCACCGGGCTGCTTGCCCAAGTCGAGGCGCTGGAACCCGAGCCAGACGACGTCAGCTACGGCGACCGTGAGCACGTCCGGTTGCTCGCGCTGATCCGGCTCGGGCGCTTCGACGAATGCGTGCCGGTGGCCGAGCGGGCCGGAACGGCGATCGAGCGGGCCGACCGGCCCGACGTCGCCTACAGCATCTGGGTCAACGCCGCCTGCGCGCTGGCCTGCGCCGGCGACCTGCCCACCGCGCTGCGGTTGGCCGACCGGGCCGTTGCGGCTACCCGCGGCGTCCCGGTCGTCACCCTGCCCGGCCTGGCCGCCCGTGCCCATTTGCTGTCCCGGCTCGGTCGCCACGATGAGGCGCTGGCCACCAGCGCCCGGCAACGCGAGATGGCCGAGCGTCTGGACTCGCCCGCGCTGGTCGCGCTGGCCCGCTACGACGCTGGCCTGGTCGCGCTGGCGGCTGGGCGGCACGCCGAGGCCGCCGACCTGCTGGCCGCCGCGCTCGACGAGCACGCCCAGATCAGCCGCCCAGCCACCCGGCTAGCCCGCGCCGAGGCGCTGGCCCGAGACGGCGACCCCGAAGCGGCCGCCGCGGAAATCCGGCTGGCCGCGCTGGAACCGGTCGGTCCGGGTGACCAGCCGTGGGCGCTGGTCCCGCGGATGGCACGAGTGCAGGGCCTGGTCGCCCTGGCCCGCGGAGATCGCGGTGAGGCCCGCCGGCGGCTGACCGAGGCTGCCACAGGGTGGCGCCGGCTGCGCCGGCCCCGGCTCGGGCAGGAGTACACCGCCAACCTCGTCGACCTCGGCCGGGCGCCGGTCGTCGGCCTGGTCGAGCCAGACCGGGAGCTGGCCCGGCTGACCGCCGAGCTGGCCGGCATCGACACGGAGATCGACACGACGGAGTCCGAATGCCCGAATTCACCCTGAGCGGGCGCGCCGACGCGCCCGTCGAGGAAGTCTGGAAGCTGCTGTTCGACCCAACCCGATTCCCCCAGTGGTGGACCGGCGTGCAGACCGTACGCAACGACGGCGCGGACGGCTACACAGCATGGATGCAGGACGATCCAGACTTCCCCTGGCCGCAGCAGCTGCGCGGCGACCGCGCCGAGGGCCGCGTCACCATCTCTTGCCAGGTCACCTACATCAACTTTGTCTGGCAGCTCGCCGAGGACGGGCCCGGCACCCGCATCGACGTGCACGTCGCCCTACCCGACTCCCAGGCCCACCAGCTCGACAGCGAACGCGAGATCATCACCACCTCACTGGCCCAGCTGGCAGCCCTCGCTCAGGCCGCTGCGACCACCTGAGGACCCCGGGGGCGGCGAGCAGCAACTGCACGACGAGCAGCAAGAACACCAATGCCTGAACCACCTCAGGAGAAGCGCGGCGTTGAACCTCAACCCCGACGGTGGCGCTCCCCCCGCCCGCGGACCTAATGGCTCAGGCGGAGGGCGATCCAGGCGTTCGGGTGGGCTAGTGCTGAACCGGTTCGACACGACGGTTCCAGGTGAGAAGCGCCCGCACCAGAGCGCCTTCGATCTCCTCACCGAGATCGCCCCGGAACACAGGGCGTCACCCACTCGATCTCTGCGAGATCCCACCAGTAGACCGAGATAGGCCCGGCGCATCGTCATCACCGACTTCTTCTAGAGCAAACCCGAACAGCACGGCCGCCGCATCCCACTCACGCCAGGCCAATGTGACCACTGCGAGCGTCCGCTCATCGGCAGGTGAGTACTTGCGGTGATCATGTGCGTCCGGAACCGACCTCGACATGGTCCGGCCGACGCCGGGTTTTCACGAGGGGCGCGCGATTCGTTGGGGTACGCCACCGGTACGCCTCACCGTCCATGTCGCCCTTGCAGTCTCACTATGCGAGCGGCACTCCTAGCACCAACAAATATGTGTTGGACGCCAAGGGCCTGAACGGCTACTGCAACAGGGTGGAACTGGCGTGTCTTGTCCAGTGGGTGCAGGTGTCGAGTTTGGCGACAGCTGACGTCTTACTCGTATTTGCGGCCTGACTAACGGTAGTGTGAACGGGTCGGCCGTTATTCGGTCAATTTGGGGGGCGGTGCTGGCCGCAACGACCGAGAGCCCGCCCAACGGAACCCGTCGATCAGAGTTGCGGCCGCAGGCTCAGGGCAGACATGCACGAGGCAGGTTCCGCAGCGCACGGGCCGCGGTCACGGCACCCCCCGCTGTAGACTAACCCGATCTTCGCGGGCGAGCAGCAGCGCGGCACCGGCACGTGCCGCACGCGGACATCACCACGGCCGGCAAGGGCGGCCACACTTGGGATCCCGCACGCCTACCACGACTCCAGTACCCGGTGACCGGGGAATGCAGGTCGGTGACTTAGCCCATCCGACGCAGAAGGGCCAGGCCGTAGTTGCACTGGGCCAGGTAGAGGTCGCAGACCTGGTAAGTCGCCGAGGAAACCGACGCCAGGTTGTCCACCAGCCAGCGTGGCCCGTCCCAGCTGCACACCTCGGGAAAGGTGTCGTGCAGCACGACGAAGCCCCCGATCTGCAGTACCGGCTCGACGGCCCGTAGATCGGCCAGCACGCCCTCCGGGGAGTGATCACCATCGAGGAAGGCGAACTGGACGCCACCGGCTGCATGTAGCTGCGAGTGACTGGCCACGAGATTGGACGCGCTGTTCCCCTCGTGCAGGGTCACCAGGTCGGCGAGGCCTGCGTCTGCGATGCGTCTTTCGACGCTGCCACGCACCGTCGTATGGAACAGTGCCGCGGCCGGCGACTCATTCGGAGGCATCTGGAAGAGGTCGTAGGTGTGTACTTCACCCCGACCGAGGGCTTTCAGCCCGCTAGCCAACCAGATGGTGCTCACACCCGCGAACGTGCCGGTTTCAACGATAACAGTGGGCTGGATGTTGCGAACCAGGGTCTGCAGGAGCAGCCCCCCTTCGGGGGCAATCGAGCCCGGCCAGGAGGCCTCATTCTCGTACAGGTCGACGAGGACGCGGGCCCACGGCAGCGGCACGTCCCGCAAATCTTGCGGAATAACCCACGGTTTGGGGTCGCCAACTGGAAAGAACCGGGAGGGCTCGGCGGTCTTATGCTCGGCGGCCTTGTCCTCGTCGGCGGGCTGCTCGGCCGTCCGGACCAATCGCAGGCCGAACTGGCCTAGAGTTGCCTGGGTTAGCTCGATGATCTGCTGGCGCACGCGGCGAACCGTAGCACCCGGCCGACCCCGCTTTCCGAGACGTGGAGCTGGTGTGGGGTCGAGGGCAACCACCACGAGCCCTCGGGTCACGTCGCTCACGGGGACGGTTTACGGACGACACCGAGCTTGCTGGCTGACCGGTCGTTGTCAGTGATCTCATGCACAACCGTCCACTCAGCCGCGCTGCGGTCTCGCGATTGACCTTGTGCTGGTCAGCTACCCATGCTCGTCTCTGGCAGTGTCCGCGCTGATCCTGGCGTACGACACCACCGGTACCGCTTGGTCGCCCATGTCACCCTCCAGCAGTATTATTTCGCGAGCAACACTGCTACCACCAGCAGCGGTTGTTTGATGCCAAGAGCTCGACCGGCTACTGCGGCGGGGTAGCACTGACGTCGCCAGCTCCGCTAGAAGCGGCTTCGCGTACTACCAACCTAGGCTCTGAATAGCTCTAACGATGGTCGCTCGAATCCGGTCGCCCCGGAGCGGACACGCCGCATGATCTTTTCCCGTCCCCGTCGTCCAGGTTGTTCACGTCGTGAGATGCACGGAGGACCTGTTACTTCAGCTGGGAGTGGCTCGGTTGCCTGGAGTTGACCCGCTGGACCATCCACGGTGATCGGCTGATCGGATGTCAGCCCTGCCCGTTGATGCGGGTACGGACGTGACCGATCAGCCCGCTGATGGCGGGACGGCTGGTTCGGCGAGGCAGATCATTTCGGTCGGAGCCAGTACGGCACGTTTCATGCCGTCAACCATGTTCGCGATCTTCAGCGGTGCGTCTGGGCCCATGACGATGTGCAAGCCGAGCACGGGCGGCCCGTTCTGGGCAGTTCGAGCGCTCATCTCGCGGAAGAAGTCGAGCGCGAAGTCCCGCCGGTCACGTTGGGCCTGCACCGTCAGCCCGGTCTTCGCGAGCAGATCCCGATAGTACGTCGGCTCCGCGAGGAAGCTGGTTGCGGAAGTGGCGGCCCACGGCACCGGGAAGGCGATTTCACCTGGCCCGATGCGCATCACGTCGTAGATGCCGAAGATGCCTCCGGGCACCAGAACTCTCCGGACCTCGGCGAACACGGCGGCCTTGTCGGCAATGTTCATCCCGACGTGCAACATGCATGCACGGTCGAACGAGCCATCAGGAAACGGCAGGGCCGTCGCGCTGCCTTGGCGGAATTGGGCAAGATCCGCGAGCCCCACTCGGCGGGTGAGCGATGCGGCGACCTGGACGTACTCCATGGTCAGGTCGAGACCGGTCACCTCGACAGCATGCTGACGGGCCAGATAACGGGCGGTACCACCCAATCCGCTGCCCACGTCGAGCACGCGCAGCCCCGGCCGGAGGTCGAACTGGCTGACCAACTCCACCGTGGCCGACCGGCCACCGATGTGAAACTCGTCGACCGATGCCAGTTGATCGGGATCCAGACGCTCAAGGTTCGCGCCTGTCATCGTCAGCACGTCGAGAATCTGCTGTTGCAACCCTCGACGCGAGTAGTGCTGCGCGACGGCCTGCTCGTTCACCACACCACCTTCGCTGCACATCATCCCTGGGTGGCTCGGTACAGACATCGCATCCCGGATCCGGCGCTCGAGGGTACTACTGCAACGGCACATGTACCCGCCCCCGTGCAGCGGATCGCTGAGTACCACCGGTGACGGAAGTGACGAGCAGCGCGGGCGACAATAGCGCTGGAGATCAGACCCTGGGCTGACCATAATAATGGTAGGCATGCGTGCCGGCGTCTGCGAAACGGCGGCGCACACGGAGGGGCTGACGGTGAACGCCGTTCGTCGAGGGAGGCCATGCCAAAACGCCTGGTGGTGTGCTGCGATGGCACCTGGAACACTCCTGACCAGCTCATAGACGGCCGGCCAGCGCCGACGAACGTCACCAAAGTTGCGTTGAGGGTCGCGCCGAAGGACCTCTCTGGCCGAGAGCAGCGAACCTTCTACGATCGGGGGGTCGGCACCAACCGTGGGGAGCGTATCCGTGGGGGCGCGTTCGGCTTTGGCCTGTCACGCAACGTCCGCGACACCTACCGCTTTCTTGTGCAGGCCTTCGAGCCAGGTGACGAGCTTTTCTTTTTCGGGTTCAGCCGGGGCGCGTTTACTGCGCGCAGCACCGTGGGCTTCGTCCGTAACTCCGGCATCCTGCGGCGCGAGCACGCCGGCCGGATCGACGAAGCATATGGGCTCTATCGAAGCCGACGCAGCCGCACCCACCCGCTGAGCGTCGAGGCGCAGCTCTTCAGGCGCTCGTACTCCTACGAGACGCGCATTCGCTTCATCGGCGTCTGGGATACCGTGGGGGCGCTCGGCATTCCGCTCAGCGGGCTACGTCTGGTCAATCTGTTCAACCGCCGGTGGCGGTTTCACGACACGGACTTGAGCACGACCGTCGACGCGGCCTTCCAGGCGCTGGCGATCGACGAGAAGCGGGGCCCGTTCCGGCCGGCGATCTGGAAGCAGCAGGCGCACGCGGTTGGCCAACGGCTGGAGCAGGTGTGGTTCGCCGGGGTCCACTCCGACATCGGTGGCGGCTACTCCGATCCCGCCCTGGCCGAGATCGCACTGCGCTGGATGGTGGATCGGGCGAGCGCCTACGGCCTGGTGTTCGAAGCCGACGCATTCGCCCCCCTCCCACCCGGCGAAGACGAGGCCCTTCGGCACACGGGTAGGTATGTCATTGCCGATGCCCTGGGCCAGCTGCACGAGTCCCAAACGGGCTTCTACCGAGTGCTCCCACCGTTCGTGCGAGACCTCGGTGTCACCGACTCCCCCCACGAGTACGTCGCCTCAAGCGCGCTTGAACGACACCGGCGGATGCCCGAGTACATGCCGCCAGGCCTGGCCACCTACCTCGACCGCACCCACCAGGTCATCCAGGTCTGATCACGGACTCCCGAGCAGGGGCTGTTGCACCGATCGACTCGCACCGGCTGGCCCACGGCAATCGCGACGATCTGGCGATGTCAGGCCTCCGGGCTGCCGCACACCGACGAGATCGCACCGATCAGCAACTCACCCCGGCCGCCGGACGCCTCCCCCGCGAATCGGGCTATATCGTGCAAAGTGTGACTGTGAATGTGAGCAGTGACTTCCCCGCCGACATCGGCCTGGAGGTCACCGAACACGGCCAGGACGCACGCGTGGTCACCGTGATGGGTGAGGTAGATGCGCTGACCGCGCCGGAACTGGCCACCTTCTTGACCGCGCAGCTGACTGTGGCCCAGGTCGTGGTGGTGCACCTTGATGGCGTCCGGTTCCTGGGGTCTGCCGGGCTGTCCGTACTTTTCGAGGCCAATGACCTCGCCACCCAGGAAGACCGCGAACTGCGATTGGTATGCAACTCCAGGACCGCCAACCTGGCGCTGGACGCCACCGGACTACGGGAACACTTCACCTTTGCTGACAACGTGCCGGACGCCTTGAAGAGCTCACCCTGAGGGCCCGAACGGCCAGCGGCCTAGCGGTAGGGAATGCCGTCTGTCGTCGTCAAGGCAGGGCCAGATGCAGCCGCACGGCCGTGCCGGCCGGGTCGCTGTGCAGTTCGACAAGATCGCACAACTGTCTGGCCAACCACAGCCCTCGCCCGCGCACAGTGAAGCCGGTAGGCAGGCGCCCTGCCAAGGAGTCGCGCAGGCCAGCACCGCTGTCGCTCACTTCGCACGATATCTGCTGTGGGTCGGTCCAAACCCGCACCACGCCTGATCCACCACCGTGATCGATCGCGTTGGTGGCGACCTCGTCGACCGCCTGCACGAAGTGCTCGGCGGCCTGTGCAGCCGCTCCGGCCCATGTGACATAGGAGATCACGAACGCGCGCAAGGTGGACAGCTGACTCACTCCGTCAAATCTCAACCGCAAAGCTGAGGGGGGTGGCTCGGGCAAGGGCGACTTGTCGGATTCGGCGTTGAATATCGCCGGGTCTACGTAGCTCAGGCTGGGCCGGGGACCTCCGTCGACGACCAGCTCCGGATGGGTCCGGGCCACCCCGGCGGCGACAGCGTACTCAACGAGGCGGGTGTCGTAGGTGCACACCAACGCGGCGTTGGCCCCAGCGAGTGCGGCGTTGATAAGTGACTCGTATCGAGTCCACTCCTTGCTCTCCTGCTTGGTACGGACAGTCCACATCGGGTCTTCAATCATCCGCAGCCGCTGCCCGCCCGGAGCAGCCGCCTGCACGGTGTGATGCAGCGCGGCCAGCGTCCGTACCGGATGCCGATACCACTGACTGCCATCACAGAACGTCACGTGGCGGGCATCGGCACCCAATGCCACCCGCAGCCAGCCAGTATTACGACTTGTGGTTGCGACCCGAACCGGATCGCCGCGGTCCAGGCCGTCCCGGATGAAGGGCACAGTGCCCGTGAGGAACTCCTCCTCAGACCCGTACAGCAGGGCCTGATGCGTCAATGACCCTCCACTCTGATCGGTATCGACAGTGCTCAACGCGCCGCCACTCCTTACAACCGCTGCTTGGCTGGCTAACGGCATGCCCGACTGCCGACTTTCCCAAACGCTCGGCGCTGGGATGCCCAGGGGCTCGTTCGAGGCTAGTCGGCGTCAACGGGGGCGCGGTATCCCGCGCTGTTCCCCAGGCGCGTGGACACGTCGAGCGCCGCGGGATGCCGTCGGCATGGTCAGCCGGCTATGCGCTGAGGGGACTACAGCGGGATCCGCAGCGCTTGCCCAACCCGGATGAGGTCCGGATCGTCGAGGACGTTCCGGTTGGTTTTATAGACCTGCTGCCAGCCGCCGGGCACGTTGTGACTAGCAGCGATCGACCAGAGGGTATCCCCGGACACCACCCTGTACACCGACATCGGGCCAGTTGAGGTCGGTGGGGAACTGGGTATCACCGGGGTTGCCGGCTTCGCCGGGGTGGTGGTGATGTCCCCCGCATGTTTCCTGCACACCGGCCACGCACCGATGCCCTGCGTCGCCAGGACCCGCTCGGCGACCGTGATCTGCTGTTCCCGAGTGGCATCGGCGGGGTTACCCACGCCACCGTTGGCGCGCCAGGTCGAAAGCGTGAACTGTAGGCCACCGTAGTAGCCGTTGCCGGTGTTGATGGCCCAGTTCCCGCTGGACTCGCATTGCGCGATTGCATCCCAGTTCACTTCCGGAGCGGCGGCCGCGGTATCCGTGATCAGGCCACCACCGGCCACAGAGACACAAGCTGCGGCAACAACACCGAGTGGGCGGCGCTTACTGGGCGCTCTGTGCTTACCCCGGTACACGCTGGATGCTCTGTGCTTACCTCGGGACACGTTGACTCCATTCCCGGTCACCAAAAGGTGCCAAAGGGCTGGGCGTAGGTCGCGCCGATATCCCCTCGCCACGTGCACGGCAACGGAAGCCGTTTGGCCCTCTTTCAGCGCCGAACGATCATGTGCTGCGCTTCAGTTACGAGATGTCGTAAACCGTCTGTACGTCTTCACACTGGCCCGGGGGCGGACGCGTCCTCGCTGAAAGTCCGGATTTGCGCCCGCTCCGCTCGATTCCGCGAGCGCGCCGAGCACCTGGCGCGTGGGACGACAGAGCGGCCGGGAATAGGCAAGGGCTGGGCCGGGAAAAAGGAGGTGCACAGTCGCACCCAAAGTCGAGTCCGCGGTACTGACAAGTCACGCTCCGGCGCAGCGCATGTGATACGGGTATCCCTCGGCCACGATCGCTGACTGGTTGTTCCTCGCTGGTCACCGGTACCTACCTCCGCGGTAACCCCCTCACGCTGAATCACAGACGGCTGTTCGTGTATGAGACGGTGTGGCTGCTCTCCACTTGCGGTAAGTGTCACCGACAGACAGTGGTTAGCCTACCCTATTCACTCCTTTGTTGCACTGAGGGCACTCATACGTGGTGAGAACATAACAAACAGTTACATCGATCGTCCTTCTTAAGCTCAGCCTTCAACGCCCGGCAGCCCCGGAACCAGGGGTGAGGGCGACGTCACCTCGCTAGGTGCCGGCCTGTCGGAGGTCTTGGTTGGACTCTCTTCAACGTCGGCATCACCGTCGGGCGTAGTGGTACTGGTGGTCTCGGGAGCCTCGGTGGTCTCGGTGGGCGTCTCGGACGCCGGCTCTGCCGGGCTGTTCGACACCGGCGGGGTTGCCGGCTGCCGCGGTGCGGGCGGGTCGGTGACTACCCGTCCGACGGTGGTTCCCTTGCCATTGCCGCCAACGGTGCCGCCACTGGCCCACTCAAAGCCAGTGATGACCATCATGGCCAGCAGGAAGGCACCGAGCGCCCCCACTGCCATCGCCCCCCAACGCAGCCTGGAATACCGTCGGGAGCGCTCCCGGACCTGCGGTCCGCGGACGCCGTCGATGCGCTGCTCGTGGCTGAGCGGGGCGTTCACCGCTGCGGGAGGGAAGCGCTCGGTCCTGACCCCGTCTTGGGAGCGCGGCGATGGCCGAGTGCGCTGAGCAAGAGTCCGGACCCTTTGCCGGCTGCGCTCCAGGGACGCCTTGTACACGGCAGTGCCTACCGTGGTGATCACACTGGCTGCGGCGGCCCCGATGAGGGTACCGGCAGCGCCGAGCTCGGAGCCGAGCACGGCGGCGGTCACTGCAGCGAGGGCGGTTGCGGCGACATGGGTCAGGTTGAGGTCGAGCTTGCGGGTGGTGTCGTCGGGGCTAGTAGGCGAGTGCGGCGCAGTCATAATCTCCGGTATGTCACGGGTCTAGATCGTCAGTGGCCATGGTCGGGATCGATCCTCAAGCTGGCTACGGTAACCACGGGGACCAACTACCCCAATCGGGGGAATTACCACAGGAGCAACGGGGCAGCCTCCAGCAACAGGAGCTAGATGCGCACGGCAGCGCAAGTCAGTCGACCGCGGTCGCCTCCAGCTCGATCATGAGCTCATGGAAGGCGAGCCGCGTTACCCCCCAGGAGCGTCATCGGCGGACTCACCCCGGCCTGGCCGAGTCGTGTCCGCAGAAGCGCGTGGTGCGTAAGCGCCTCATCGACATCAGTTGTGATATATATTAAGGCGCACGATATTGGCGAACGTCATTCCCGCATCGGCCAGCACGACTTCAAGATTGTCGAGCGCCATGCCGATCTGACTGCGCATGTCACCTGCGTGCTGTGGTGTACCGTTAGCGTCTATGGCCGCCTGGCCTGCGCAGACCAGCTCCCGGCGATGACCCTCGATGATCTCAGCTTGGTTGAATCCGAAGTCCAACGACCAAGGCCAGGGATTGACCGGTGTCCGCTCCATTTCGCCTCCTGGCGGTTGTAAGACACTCGAGGGGCTAGCCATCCTTTCACCGGATGTCCGCTTTACCCGGGAGCTCCGGAACGAGCTGCAGCGACTGCGGGCCGGAATCTGATCCGCTGGCCTTACTGGTTATTTCAGCCCACACGGTATTGCCGTCTGGCTGGACATCGACGCCCCATGCCGCGGTGAGGCTCTCCACTAGCTCCAGTCCCCGACCACGTACCTGACCCAGTGGGTCGGTCGAGCGCTCCAACGGTCCGGGGAATCCCACCGGTGACGAATCCCGCACGGCTATTCGCAAACCGTTCGGACCCCGCTCCAGGGTCAAGCCGACACCGGTGCACGCGTGTTCGACCGCATTGGCCACCAACTCACTGACCACGAATTGGGCGGTGTCCTGCGACTGCTCATCGACCTGCCACAGCGGACACATCTCGCGGACCAGCCGCCGAGCGGCCGCCGGGGTGCCGACGTCGCAGGGTAGCTGCACTTGCACGCGCACCACCGGAGGCCGCGAGTCGATCGCGGCCTGGGCCTCGAGCAGCAAGTGATACACCGGTACCAAAGCCGACACCCGGCGAGCCGCCAGCGCCTGCGCCATCCCCGGCTCGGGCCGGCACAGTGCCAGTTTCGCGGTCGGCCAACCGCCACACTGGGTCAGCACGGCAGGAAAAATCGTCACACACGACGCGCGACCCACGGAGAACCCGTCGAGGTCCACCACGACACGGCCTCGGTCAGCCAGCTCCTTCGTCAGCACCGGGCGCAACTCCGCCGCGGTACGCACCGTGAGCAACCCCCGGGGGTGCACCACGACAACCTGCCCGTGCTGATAGGTCGCTATGTCGAGTGCCGAACCCATTGACCTCCCCCACTTCGCCTACATGGCGTGCCGAGGCGTGCGCGCAGAGCTTACGACCCTGCGCAAGAGCGTTCACCCGATAACGACATAGAGGACTTTTGGGATAGCATCATAACGCCCCGCCGCCACCGCCGTGCTGTCTGTCAAGATTCCCTGACGCTTTGGTTGACGCACATAGCAGAGCGTGTACGGTCCGATCTCGAGTGTAATACCCGGGGGGGAGGAGTCGACCCGTGACACGCGAGCAGCTTGGAACCATGCCCCTTGACACCATGCCGCTACCGCTTGGTGGACATGTGGTGACAGCAACGTTGAGCTGTCCCCAACCGAACACGACGGTGTGCACGGTAACCGGCAGGCTAGACCTGGTCACCGCGTCGGTGTTGTCCGACACGCTCATCGAAGCAATCCATGATGACCGGTCGCATCTTGTGATCGACCTGTCCACAGTCGATTCCGTGGACGCGGCCGGCCTGCAGGCAGTCTTTGAATCCCTCGACGGGCACGACATCGACGGTCACGTCGCCGTGGTGGTCGACTCGAACTCCGAAGCCATCACCCCGTTGGAAATCGCGACGCTGGACGAGTTCCTCGACCGGCATGGCGATCTGGCGCGAGCGCTGCAAGCCTGCGCCAGGGCTTCAATCTCCACTGCTGGACGCCACCGAGCAAAGGTTATGAGCTAGCCTCGCAACCCCACGGATATCGGTCGTCCAGCGGATGTGGATGGTTCAGATCCGCCTTTACAGTCACCGTGCGCACCTGGATTGAGCGACGAGTCAAGGGGCTGACATGGGCGCAAGCGGATCTAAGGTTGACTGGCAGCAGACTCAGGATGCACTTCGTGACGAGGTTGCGCGGGTGACGGCCCTGCTGCGATCCATCCAAGATCCGCGACCTCATGCGGTGGGTCAGTGGAACCTCGGCGAGGTTGCCATGCATCTCTCGCAGGCCTGGCTTGCCGTGCCCGGCCTGGCGCGACGGGACCTCTCCGGGCTGTATGAGGTGATTCCCAGCATTGCCGACGTGGCCGGTGCTTCGGTGGTTCAGGACATGTGGGACCTGGGTGAAGTAACCAAACTCGGAGTGAAGTCCGATCCGGAGCGTCATCCGGCTGTCCTGGCTGACCGCATCGAGCAGCGGGCGGAGGAGTACTTCGGCGAGTGTGCCGGGCACGCTCCTGATGAGCTCCATCCTTGGCTGGTCGAGGGCACCACCGTTCCCCTGTCGGCCCTGACCGGCCACTTGTTGAACGAGACGGTGATGCACGGTTACGACATCGCCCGAGCCGTAGGACGCGAGTGGCGGATCGAGTCGGCCCATGCAGCCATGGTGGTGCGACAGTTCTTCGTCCCGGTCCTCCAAGCGCTCGATCCCCGGACGATGGTGAACGGTGAGAAGGCGGCCGGGCTCCGGGCCACCTACGACGTCCGGTTCCGAGGACGCGACCGGCTCCATTTCACTTTCGACGATGGGGCGCTCACGGTCGAAGAGCCGCTTTCCCGCCGAGTCGACTGCCATATCTCAGCCGATCCTGCAGCGTTCTTCATGGTGTTCTGGGCCCGCCAGAGTCAGTGGAACGCGATCGCCAAGGGTCAGCTGATGGCCTGGGGTCGCAAGCCGTGGTTGGGGCCCCGGTTCAGGACCTTGTTGCGCAACCCCTAGTCCCTTGCGCAGCGGCATTGGAGTACCGGGACGCCGGTGTCGCATCCCCATCCGTCATCTGCCCGATGTGGAAAGCCAGAATTCGCCCCTACGGTTACCGCTGCGCAAACCCGAGTTGAGCGACTGATTCAAGGGGCTGACATGGCCGCAAGCGGATCAAAGATCGAATGGCAGCAGGGTCAGGATGCACTCCGCGACGAGGTTGCGCGGGTGATCGTTCTGCTGCGGTCCATCCAGGATCCGCAGCCTTATGCGGTTGGTCAGTGGAATCTCGGCGAGGTCGCCATACATCTCTCGCAGGTCTGGGTTGCCGTGCCCGGTTTGGCGAGATGCGACCTGTCCCGCATCCACGAGGTGGTGCCCAGCCTCGCCGGTGTGGCCGGTGACTCGCTGATCCCGGACATGTGGGACCTGGCCGATACGACCACCCTCGCCGTGAAGTCCGACCCCGAGCGGAATCCGACTGTGTTGGCGGACCGCATCGAGACCCGAGCTGAGGAGTACCTCAGCGAGTGCGTGGGGGCAGACCCCAATGCGCCACGCCCTTGGTTGGTTCAAGGAGCCACCGTCCGGCAGTCGACCTTGACCTACCACCTGCTGAGCGAGACGATCATGCATGGTTACGACATCGCCCATGCCGCCGGTCGCACGTGGCGGATTGAGCCGGCCCACGCGGCGATGGCATTGGGACGGTTCATCGTTCCCATCATCCAAGCTCTCGATCCTCGGGCACTGGTAAACGGCACCAAGGCGGCCGGCGTCCGGGCGACTTACGACGTCCGCATCCGGCGAGGAGACCGCTTCCACTTCGTCTTCGACAATGGGTCGGTCCGGGTCGTTGAACCGTCCTCCCGCCGGGTCGACTGTCACATCTCGGCAGACCCCGTCGCATTCCTCATGGTGATCTGGGCCCGGCAGAGTCAGTGGAGCGCGATCAGCAAGGGCAAGCTGATGGCCTGGGGCCGCAAGCCTTGGCTGGGCCCTCAGCTCAGAGCCCTGATGCGTAACCCCTAGTCAATCGCCGCAACGGCGTACCCTGCCTAGAGTGACAGAGGGCGCCCAACCGCTCATCACGCAGCCGGCGGGTATCCGACCGATCGATCGACCAGAACCATTCCCATTCCTTGGTCGATCCCGGGAATTGGCGGTCCTGCGGCGGATGCTCCACAGCGCTCGTCCCGGGGCCGGCAAGGCCGCTGTCGTGCGGGGGGAAGCCGGAATCGGGAAAACGCGGTTGTTGACCGAGATCTTGGCCCACGCCCAGAAGGAGGGCTTCCAGGTCCTCTCCGGTACGACCGACGAGCTGGCTTCCGACCGACCGCTCAGGGCACTGATCGAGGCTTTCGGGTTACACGCTGACTCGACTGACCCGGAGCGAGCCGCGATCGGCCGGCTCATGAGCCCCCAGCCCGCCATTGCCGCCGCGGATCTCGGCTTTCGCATCATCGATGAGTCGGTGGCCCTGCTGGAGCGGTTGGCTGCCGACCAACCGGCCGTCGTCGCCTTCGAAGATCTGCACTGGGCAGATCCATCCACCCTGCGCGCCGTCCGGGCCATCGGTCGAGCCCTGCCCGACCTGCCGGTAGCGCTGCTGGTGACGTTGCGCCCCTTCCCTGGGCGTTCCGAGCTGACGTCGGTGATCGAGGAGTTGGAGCGTCAAGGCGCAGTTCAGCTGGCGCTTGGCGCTCTGGGTCATCCAGCGGTCACCGCGCTGGCCGAAGCGGTGGCCGGCGCGCCACCCGGGACAGCGTTGTCGGCGCAGCTTTCCTGGGCGGCGGGGAACCCGTTGTTCGTGATCGAGTTGCTGAAGGCCCTGCACGAGCAAGGAAACCTGGACATTGACCGCGGACGCGCCGACGTCGCCGACCTCTCACTGCCGCACACCCTGCCGCTGACCATCCTGCGGCGGGTGAGCTTCCTCCCCCCGGGCACATTGGAGGTCCTCAGGGTGGCGGCGGTGCTGGGACGGGAGTTCTCGGTGGCCGAGCTGTCCATGGTTACCGGCCGCACCGCCGTCGCGCTGCTGCCCGAGCTCGACGGTGCACTACGCGCGGGCCTGCTGGTGGAGTCCCCGATGGGATTGGCCTTTCGTCATGAGCTCATGCGAGAGTCGATCTACCACGACCTCGCCGCGGTTCTGCGTCAAGGCATGCACCGGGAGGTGGCCAAGGTCCTGACCGCGGCCGGTGCTCCGGTGAGCCGGGTGGCCGACCATCTGTTCTTGGGAGCCTCCGCCGCGGATCCCGAAGCGAGGCGATGGCTGCGGCAGGCGGCTTCCGAAGCCGCCCCCAGGTCACCGGCGGTGGCGGTCAAACTATGCCAGCGAGCCTTCGAACTCACCAGTGTCGACGATCCGGACCATGATGCGGTGGCTGCGGAGTTGGCGCCGTTGCTGCTCCAGACTGGTCGGCCCCGGGAGGCCGAACGGGTCGCTCGGGAGGTGCTCGCCCGTGGCCCGACGGCGGCGATCGAGGTGACCCTGCGGCGGGCGCTGGGAGAGGTGTTGTGGGCGATGGGCTGGCTGGAGCCGGCTGTCGCCGAGCTCGAAGCCGTCGCCCTTGTCCCCGGCGCGTCGGACCGCGATCGCGCCGGCTCGCTGGCCCTGGCCGCCAACATCAGGTTGTTCGTCGGCGATCAGCGAGGAGCGTGCGCCCAGGCGCAACAGGCCCGGGCGGTGGCACCGGACGACGACTTCGCGGTCTGCCTCGCTCTTCAGACCCTGGCCGTGGCTGCCGATGCGCGGGGTGAGGTGGCCGAGGCGGTAGAGCTGGCGCAACAGGCCGTCGCGATCGCGGCTCGCAGCCGGGACCCGCGAGTCGGTCATCTGCACCCGCACTTCTATCTCGGGATGGTGCTGATGGACGCCGATCGCCGCGACGACGCCCTGGCCGCTCTTCAGCTGGGTCGACGGCTGGGTGAGGAGCGGGGCAACGTGATGTGGTTGCCGCTGCACCACGCGCTGCTGGCTCAGGCCCGAGCCTGCCGTGGCGAGTTGACCGACGCCTTGGCCGAGACCGAGGCCGGCCTGGTACTCGCCGATGAGGTCGGGACACGGCTGCATGTCGCTGTGCTGCATGGCACCGCCGCCTGGATCGCCCTCCAACAGGGCGACATCGCCGCTGGCGAGGCCCGCATGATTGATGCTGCGACGGAGCTTGCGGCATCGGCCAGCGAGGACTGGCAGCTCACGGCCGTCGCCGGTGGCATGCGGGTGGCCGGAGCCCGCTGGCCCGTGGAGTGGGGCCTGTGGATCCAGGCGTTGCTCTGGGAAGCCCGAGGAGAGGCCGACCAGGCACGTTCACTTCTGGAGGAGGCCTGGGAGCTGGCCGCTCCGTTGCGCTTCTGCCTGCCCTACCGTTTCTTAGGGCCCGACCTCGTCCGGTTGGCTGTCGCAGCGGGCGACCAACAGCGAGCGGCTGCCGTGGCCCGAGAGGTGACCGACGGTGCCCAGCGCTCCGGGATGGTCGGCGCCGCCGGGGCTGCGCTGCGCTGCCAGGGCCTGCTCAATAACGATCCAGACCTGTTGCTGGCCGCGGTGGAGAAATACCGCCAGCTGTCACCCACCATTGAGTTAGCGCTGGCCTGTGAGGATGCCGGCGCGACACTGTGTCGAACCGGTCGTGCCGGCGAGGCCGTTGCCATCTGGGAGGAGGCCCTCGACTTCTATCTGCGGATCGGCGCGCAGCGGGGAGCTGCCCGGGCGGAAGCGGCTCTGCGTGCCCTCGGCATCCGACACCGGCGGGCGGGCCGGGTGGCCAGACCGTCGATGGGCTGGGAGAGCTTGACCGACAGTGAACTGGGCGTCGTGCGGCTGGCGGCCGAGGGCCTGACCAACCGCCAGATCGGAGACCGGCTGTTCATCTCCCGTCGAACAGTCGGAACCCACCTGGCCCACGTGTTCCAAAAACTGGGGTTCAACACCCGAACCCAACTGGCCGCCGAAGTCGCCCGCCGCCAAGGACAGCGATAAGCATCCATGTGGCGGTTGGTTCAGGCGAACAGGTCCGTTTCCCGGGTCTCGGGGGATGCTCCGCGGCGGATGAACCACTCGTAGCCCCACACCAGGGCGAAAGCTTCCGGCGGCATGGCTAGGAAGAAAGAGCTTTCGGCAATCTGACTGGCATGGGCGGCCATCGCCTGCCGCTTGAGCGCGAGATAGTCGCGCACGTCGACGGTGGTGGTGATCAGCTCCTCCGGCGTCCCGAAGCTATCCAGATCGACGTTGGGCCGGGTTTCCGCGACACCGAGCTGGGCTGCCTGGCGCGCCAGTCGCTGAATCTGGGTCCGATTCATCGTCCCCTCGTAAACTCTGGGCGTTCCGGCCAGGGCCGCGGCGCGCGCACCCACCCGGTGGACCTGGATGTGGTCAGGGTGCCCGCTGACGCCTACCGGATCGTAGATGGTCAGGACGTCGGCTCGTTCCTCGTCGAGGATGGCGGCCAAGCGGTGGGCCGCCTGCTCAACGTCGGCCTGCCAGAAGCTGTCCGGGACCACGTTGGCGGCCGACCCCATCATGCCGGAGTCGAGATAGCCCAGGAACTCCCATCGGTGCACGCCCAGAATGCGACCGGCTGCCACGCATTCCGCCGTGCGGCGCTGCCACAGCTGCTCCCCCGGCTGGAGCAGACCGTCCGGCGTTTCCCCGTGCTCTCCTCGGGTAGCCGTCACCACCACCACCCGATGCCCGTCCGCCGATGCCTTGGCGAGGGTGCCGCCACAACCGATCGCCTCGTCGTCGGGATGGGCGTGGAAAGAGACCAGCGTCGCCATCGTCGTCCTCACGGGTTGAAAAACACATCTTGAACTGCCCAGTACCGACGCTACGGCGACCGTGAGCCCGGCATATCCGTCAGGTGACCGAACCTGAATCGGTCACCTGACCGATGCCACAGAAGGCAGCGCGAGCGACGATGACCGGGGTAATCCTGCGCCTGCCGCTGGGAGCGAGAAATGGTTCCGATGCCGCTGACCGTGGTCATCATTGCCGGAACCCTGGGATTGGTGGGGTTGCTCATCGCCGGGATTGCATATGCGTCCGTGGCTGCACGGGGCTCGACGCCTGGAATCCGCCAAGCTTGGATCATGGGCGTCTCCGCGACGATCCTGCTCGGCTGGATCGGAATTTTATTCGTGCTTGGACCAAGGGGAGCCTTCGCTGCCACGCCGGACACATCCAACCCCGCGATCGCCTTCGGCATCGGAATCCCGATCATCCTCGGGCTCTGTTGCTTCGCAGCATCGGGCCGGGTCCGGACCCTGGTCACGGCGATACCGCTGCACTGGCTCATCGCAGTTCAGCTCTACCGCGTCCTGGGTGTGTCGTTCCTTGTTGCGTACCTTTGGCAGATCATGCCAGCCGAGTTTGCGGTCCATGCTGGCATCGGAGACACGCTCGTTGGTCTCACGGCACCGCTGGCCGCATACGCGGTCATGAAGAAGGTTCGGTCCGCTCGTGTGCTGGCGCGGTCGTGGAACGTCCTCGGCATCGCCGAGTTGGTGCTTGCGGTCACCCTGGGATTCCTCACCTCCCCCACCGCGTTGCAGCAGCTTGCCCTTTCCATGCCCAATTCTCTGATCACTAGGTACCCGTTTGTGCTCTTCCCGACCTTCGTCGTCCCCGTGTCGATTCTGCTTCACGCAGCCGCCCTGTGGCGCTTGAGGTCAGCAGCAATCACAGCTGTCGACGAGGACAGCCGGCGAGCTCGGCTGTCCACCGCCGGCGGGTGAGCGGTTCGCTGGTCGGAGTCCATGCCGCGACAGAGCGGTAACTTTTAGTTACTGTCAGGCGATGAGACAAGAGGATTGACCACACTGTCGCGCGGTGAGGGAGCCGTGATGCGCCTCCGAGTCACCGAGTGGCCCCTGATCGGGTCGGGATTACGGGCCGCGCTGTCCTGCGTGTTACTCACGTCGATGCTGTTCACGGAAGAACTCGTCGCCACCGCCGCGCCCGAGGACTACGGCCAATACTCGATGATGAACCAGCGCCACGCCGGAGTGTTCTACTCCGGCGGTATCCCCGCGGGCCAGTGGTCGTGGACACCGCTGGGCAACGAGTCAGAGGTGTTGTGGGGCGACCCGTCGAAGTGGCCACCGGCCAACGCAGAGCGGTTCATCCGCTCCGGAAACTGGGTATTGCTCGACGGATGGCGCGACCACGGCACTTACTACGTGCAGCGCGTACACCGAGAATTGATCGGCGACGGATCCTGCCAAAACTTGGTGCCGGTGCCGTCAGACGGGGGCCGTCAGCACTACGTGCAGTGGACGGTCCCACCACAGGCGTACTGTCTTCAGGCGTGGGGAACGATCACTGAGCAGCACACCGGCAAGATTATGGACTTTTCCCATACCCAGGTGTGGTCGCCGTCCAGCAGCTGCCACAACACCTACCTCGGTACGCGAACCTGCATCCGCCAGTGGGAATCCTGGTCGGACAACAAAGATGCTCCCGGTGGGCCCATCGCCCGTAAGCTCGAACGCAGCGTGTCACTGGCCCGCGGTGTCGGGATGGGCTTCGTGATCGAACAGTCGTACCCGCATTATTGGCATGCCGAACTGCATTCTGATTGGGCCTGGTAGCGCTGACTAGGTGCCCTGCACGGGTGGCAGCGGACCAACGCGGCCAGGAAGTTGCCGGCTGACTCTCCGCCTGCGTACTTGCCCGTAGCGTTCATGAGCTGCCTGCTTGCTCACGCCAAGCGAGTGACCGATCTCAGTCCATGGCGCCCCGCGGGTCCGAGCCAGCCGCACCAGCCTGGCACGCCACCGGTCCACGACCCGAGCAAGTGTCTCCACGGCAGTCAAGGCCTCGAGTACCGGCTCCGCTGGGCACCAGTCCTTGTCGAGCTGCTCGCTGCTCACAGCGGTGGGCCGCTCGGTGCTCACCACGGCGGTGGGGGGCCGCTCGCTGACAATGGCGTCCTGCGGGAGGTATCGCCCGAAGCGCTCAGCGGCGTGCAGTGCCTCGTAGGTCTGCCATGGCAACGGCGTCGATCGAGGCGGTGCACGCCGGGTGTGCCGTGCCACGGGAATCGGTTCGCCCGGGTCGCTGGAAGGCTCATCCCGAGAGGGGAGCTTCAGATAGACCCGGGTGGCGGTTCCCTGCGGGCAGGTGTGCTGCTGGACCAGGTCGGACAGGTAATGGGCCAACATGAGACCACGGCCGTGTGGCTGGCTCGGCTCAGCCGGTTTGCGACCGACGAGCGGATCGACGATCTGTCCAGCGTCCCGGACCTCGCACACGAGGTAGCCCCGCTCGGCCCAGAGGTACAGCGTGCCAGTCCCCCCGCCATGCACAAGGCTGCTCGCCGTCAGCTCACCGACGATCAGCTTGAGCTCCGCATGATCACCATCCAAGCCGAGGCGCGAAGCGTGGTCGCTGGCGAACTGCCGGACCAGGCCCTGGTTGGTGGCGTCGAAGATGTGGCTGGGAGCCGCCGCTGGGGGTAAGACCTGGTTGTAGTCAGCGGTGATGCGCTCCGGCGCGTAGCTGGTACTGGTCCGCTCGCCGTTGGCATCAATCACCAGCGGGTGATCAGCTTCAGCATCGGCTAGGGTCTGCGGGCCCAGACGGTCGGCGTCATAGGGGCACAGGATGGTGACGGGTCGCCCGGCGAATGCGAGGTTGACCAAAGCCTCGTGCTGGGCGCAGGCCGGGTATTCCATGGTGGCGCCAGCGGACCACCTGTGTTCGGCGATGATCCGGACCCGCCCGGAGGAGTGGGCGTCGGCGAAGGCCCGCAGCACACCGGGAATGATTCTTCCCTGATTGCGGCCGGCACGAATCATGTCAAGCAGGCGCACCCGTCCGGCGTCGGAGCCCAACTCGGTGAGGATGAGCCTGAGGTTCGGGCCCGGCACGGCGACGGCGACGGGTTCGCCGGCGGCCAACCCGTCGAGAATGAACGGCACCACGCCTTTGAGGTACTCCGCGGTGCCGCGGTAGAAGAACGCCGGGTGAACGAACTCATCAGCGGAGCGAGAACGGACCACACCCACCACCTCGTCTCGATGCGACCAGCAACGTATGCCCGCCGACGGATCGACAGGCATCATCACCGCGCCTCGCCCCACTGCACAGAGTAGGTAGTTAACCGGACAGTGACAACCCGGTTCGGTATGCTCACAGCAGGTTGCGGTCAAGAATCTGCCGAATTGCCGGTGGCGCCGCGCAGCGGCAACAAAGTTAGCGCACCTGCAACGCTGGGTAGTCGTTCGGTCACGTGCAGTGATGACAGCTACTTTACGACGGGACAAACCGACCGGTCCTGCGACCCGAGCGAACGGTGTGATCCGCCGCCCGCACAATGCTATTCCTCCCAGCTGGCAACGAAGGAGACGTCCATGACGGCGATCGAGAACTTGGTGGGCCGCAACGCACAGCGCGCGGGTACCGGACCCGGCGCGCTGGCGGCTCGACCGAGCTTGCGCGTCGCGGTGGTGGCCTGCATGGACGCTCGGATGGACCCGGTTGCGCTGCTCGGCCTGCGGCCAGGTGACGCACACGTGATTCGTAACGCAGGCGGCGTCGTCACCGATGACGTCATTCGCTCCCTGGCGGTCAGCCAGCGAAAGCTCGGCACCACCGAAGTGATGTTGCTGCACCACACCAAGTGTGGAATGGCGACGTTCACCGATGAGGACTTCTGGTCCGAGCTTCAGGAGGTCACCGGCCTGCGTCCCAGTTGGGCGGTCGAGACGTTTCGCGACACGGAAGCCGACGTGCGGCAGTCAGTGGAACGGGTCCGGCGTAGCCCATTCCTGGCGAATACCACCGCGGTGCGTGGGTTCGTGGTGGACGTCGAGACCGGCGATCTCGCCGAGGTACCGTCGTCACATCCATGAACACGACACAACTGATTTCTTGGTTTGACGCGCACTCGCGAGAACTGCCCTGGCGCAAATCCGGCACCACGCCGTGGGGTGTGCTGGTCAGCGAAGTCATGCTGCAGCAAACGCCGGTGCATCGGGTCGACGGAGTGTGGAGCGATTGGATAGTGCGCTGGCCCACTCCCTCCAGCCTGGCCGCCGAGACGCCGGGTACCGCCATCCGCGCTTGGGGGAAACTGGGCTACCCGCGGCGGGCGCTGCGGCTGCACGCGGCTGCCGTAGTGATCGCCGCGCAGCACGACGATGTCGTCCCCGCGGAGGTGGACGTGCTACTCACCCTGCCCGGGATCGGCGCCTACACCGCCCGCGCGGTAGCAGCCTTCGGGTACGGGCAGCGGGTACCGGTGGTGGACACCAACGTCCGGCGGGTGGTTGCCCGTGCGGTTCGCGGCATGGCCGATCCCGCTGCCCCGTCCATCTCGCGGGATCTGTCTGACGTGGAGGGCGTACTGCCCGATGAGCAGGCCGCTCGTTTCTCCGCCGCGCTGATGGAGCTCGGCGCCGTCGTGTGCACCGCTCGACGTCCGCGCTGCGCCGCCTGTCCGGTGGCTGGCGACTGCGCTTGGACACGCGCCGGCAAGCCTGCCGGGACCGTCTCCGGTCGGCCGGTACAGCGCTTTGCCGGTACCGACCGCCAAGTGCGCGGTTTGCTGCTCGATGTATTGCGGGTAACGGCGGCCCCCGTGCCTCGGGCCCAGCTGGACGCGGTCTGGGTTGACGCCCAACAGCGTGATCGGTGCCTGGGCTCACTGCTCGTCGACGGCCTGGTGGAGCAGACAGCCGACGGCTGCTTCGCCTTGCCCGGCGAGCGCTGGGCGGTGGGAACGCCCGTAGGCTAGTCGCATGGCCGTCGTGAAGATCAACGCTATCGAGGTGCCGGAAGGCGCGGGTCCGGAGTTGGAAAGTCGGTTCGCCGCCCGCCACGGGTCGGTAGAGTCCGCCCCAGGTTTCCTGGGCTTTGAGCTGCTACGCCCCGTCGCCGGAGATGACCGGTACTTCGTTTACACCAAGTGGGAGACCGAGGAGTACTTCCAGGCCTGGCGCAACGGCCCGGCGATGGAAGCGCACTCCGGTGCGCGGGCCAAACCGGTAGCCACCGGCTCCTCGCTGCTCGAGTTCGAGGTCGTCCAGTCAGCCGAGCCTTCTCCCGCTACCCCGGAGTGAATCTGCACCGCCTCGGACCGTGGCGGTGCACACCAACGCGCGACACGGCGTGCATCAGAGCCCGACACGCGCGAAGGGGTCCCGATCCGTGGGTGCGGATCGGGACCCCTTCGGGTGGATCAGTCGGCGCTAGGGGCGCTTCCCAGGTCAACCGGTAGCGCGTCGGGTACCCGCAACGGCTTTGGCTCGCCGCGGAACACCAGCCTGGCGTCCTCGGTCGGGCCCTCACCATCCCAGTTGTCAGCGTCGACGATGACGATCTGGCCCGGCGCGATCTCCCCGAACAGGATCTTCTCCGACAGCTGGTCCTCGATCTCACGCTGAATCGTCCGACGCAGCGGCCTGGCTCCCATCACGGGATCAAACCCGCGCTTGGCCAGCAGCCTCTTGGCCATCGTGGTGAGCTCCAGCTCCATGTCCTTGTTCCGCAGCTGAACCTCCACCCGGGAGATCATCAGATCCACCATCCTGATGATCTCTTCTTCGGTGAGCTGGTGGAAGACGATCGTGTCGTCGATCCGGTTGAGGAACTCCGGACGGAAATGCTTCTTGACCTCGTCGTTGACCTTGCTCTTCATCCGCTCGTAGTTCGAGCTCTCATCGTTTCCGACAGAGAAGCCCAAACCCACAGCTTTGGAGATGTCCGACGTGCCGAGGTTGGTGGTGAAGATGATCACAGTGTTCTTGAAGTCCACCGTGCGGCCCTGACCGTCGGTCAGCCGACCGTCCTCCAGCACCTGCAGCAATGTGTTGTACACCTCCTGGTGCGCCTTCTCGATCTCGTCGAAGAGCACCACCGAGAACGGCTTGCGGCGCACCTTCTCGGTGAGCTGGCCGCCTTCCTCGTAACCGACGTACCCGGGAGGAGCACCGAAGAGCCGGGATGCGGTGTAGCGGTCGTGGAACTCACCCATGTCGATCTGGATCAGTGAGTTGTCGTCGCCGAACAGGAACTCCGCCAACGCCTTGGACAGCTCGGTCTTACCCACACCGGAGGGACCGGCGAAGATGAACGAGCCGGACGGCCGCTTGGGGTCCTTCAGACCTGCACGGGTACGGCGCATCGCCTTGGAAACGGCCTTGACCGCCTCATGCTGCCCGATGATCCGCTTGTGCAGCTCGTCCTCCATGCGCAGCAGCCGAGTGGTCTCCTCCTCGGTGAGCTTGAACACGGGGATGCCGGTCCAGTTCGCCAACACCTCGGCAATCTGCTCCTCATCGACCTCGGCGACGACGTCGAGGTCACCGGCCTTCCACTGCTTCTCCCGCTCGGACTTCTTCACCAGCAGCTGCTTTTCGGTATCACGCAGCTTCGCGGCCTTTTCGAAGTCCTGGGCATCGATGGCGGACTCCTTGTCCCGGCGCACCGCGGCGATTTTCTCGTCGAATTCGCGGAGGTCCGGCGGAGCGGTCATTCGGCGGATTCGCATCCGAGCGCCCGCCTCGTCGACCAGGTCGATCGCCTTGTCAGGGAGGAATCGGTCGTTGATGTAGCGATCGGCCAGGGTGGCAGCGGCGACCAGTGCGCCGTCGGTGATGGAAACGCGGTGGTGCGCCTCGTAGCGGTCACGCAGGCCCTTGAGGATCTCAATGGTGTGGTCCACGGGCGGCTCGCCGACCTGAATCGGCTGGAACCGGCGCTCCAGCGCGGGGTCCTTCTCAATGTGCTTGCGGTACTCGTCGAGCGTGGTAGCACCGATGGTCTGCAACTCACCCCGGGCCAGCATCGGCTTGAGGATCGACGCGGCGTCGATGGCGCCCTCGGCGGCCCCTGCCCCGACCAGGGTGTGGACCTCGTCGATGAACAGGATGATGTCGCCGCGGGTGCGGATCTCCTTGAGCACCTTCTTCAGGCGCTCCTCGAAGTCACCACGGTATCGGGAGCCGGCGACCAGCGAACCGAGGTCGAGGGTGTAGAGCTGCTTGTCCTTGAGAGTCTCCGGAACCTCACCCTTGATGATGTTCTGCGCCAGACCCTCGACGACGGCAGTCTTGCCGACGCCGGGCTCGCCAACGAGGATCGGGTTGTTCTTGGTGCGTCGAGACAGCACCTGCATGACCCGCTCGATCTCCTTGCCGCGCCCGATCACTGGATCCAGCTTGCCCTCACGCGCACTTTGGGTGAGATTGCGGCCGAACTGGTCCAGCACCAGCGACGACGACGGGGTGCCCTCGCCACGGCCTGAGCCGGACTCGGTGGGCTCCTTGCCCTGGTAGCCCGACAGCAGCTGCAGCACCTGCTGGCGCACTCGGTTGAGATCGGCACCGAGCTTGACCAGCACCTGCGCGGCCACGCCCTCGCCTTCGCGGATCAGTCCAAGCAGAATGTGCTCGGTACCGATGTAGTTGTGCCCGAGCTGCAGTGCCTCGCGCAACGACAGCTCCAGCACCTTCTTGGCCCGTGGGGTGAACGGAATGTGCCCCGAGGGCGCCTGCTGGCCCTGGCCGATGATCTCCTCGACCTGCTGGCGCACGCCCTCCAGGGCGATCCCGAGCGATTCGAGGGCCTTGGCCGCGACGCCCTCTCCCTCATGGATCAGACCCAGCAGGATGTGCTCGGTGCCGATGTAGTTGTGGTTGAGCATCCTGGCCTCTTCCTGGGCCAGCACAACCACCCGCC
>JALZDN010000133.1 GCA_030862525.1 Actinomycetota bacterium
CGAAACAGACCGCGGTGTGCAGCGCGAGCACCTCAACGGCTGGTTGATGTTGTGATGCGGCCACCTCAGCCGCTTGATGAGCTCGGCTGACGGCCTCGCTGACCGCGCCCTCGGCGGCGACCACCCACGCCTCGGCGAGCAGCATCTCGGATTCCATGAACTCGGCGAACACCGGATTCCGCGCGGCGGTTACCTCGGCGAAGGCTTGGCGGGCCGCGGCGGCATCACCAGCCATCCCGAGCGCCCCGATGAGGCCAAGGACCCCGTTGAACGACACGCCCGCAAGGTCTGAACCCTGGCTGCCCGCTATGACCTGACGACACAAGCGCGCCGCGGTTGCGACCTGCCCGCGGTACCTCGCCACCTCGCCACACGACAGCATGGTGATCGTGTTCGCCGGTCCTGGAGTGTCCCAGCAGCGCTCACGGTAGCGCCGTGCGGTGTGCTCGGCCTGGTCCAGTAAACCACCCAGCAGGAGCCCCCGGACCCACAGCGCGATGACGATGGCGGCCTGGTGCAGCCCGATCTCGAAGGACTCGACGCGAGCATCGATCCACCGCAGGGTCTCGTCCGCCTTATCGAGGCGGCCAAGTCCGCCGCAGGCCGTCGCAAGACCCCAACTGGCCAGGTGTATTGCGGCCGGGGAGGATCGCGGATGGGCGAACACCCGAGTGGCTGCGTCGGCGGCCTGGACAGTCCGGCCGCGGAAGCCGTCAAGAATCGAGCGCATCCCGATCACCTCGAGGATGGCGACGCCATCCGAAATGCCGCTCGTGAGCGCGTCCAGCATTTTTTCGGCCTCGGCGAAACGACCGAGTGGAAAGGCCAAGGCACCCGCCCGGGAAATCACCGATTTGGCTCGCTCCGCGTCGGTGCTGGCCAGAGCGCCAAGTGCCGCGGCCTCCGTTTCGGCTTCGGCCCCTTGGCCGGAATAGGACAGCGCGTCACACATCAGCAGCCACGGCTCGAAGCCACCGCCTGCTGCCACCGCAGCCCGCGAAACTCGCACGGCCAGCGGAAGATCCCCGAGCTCGGTGGCCCGGCGAGCGGCGTCGGTGAGCAACACCGAATCCGGTTGGAGATCGGAGTCCAGCATCAACAACGCCTGGCGCAGCGTGTCATCGGCCCGCCGCCCGCCAGTGGCAGCCAGCGCGCCCGCGATCCGCCCGCGCAGCCGCCGAGTGTGCAGGGTGCCCATTCGCGCGCGCTGTACCTCACCGTAGAGCGGGTGGGCCAGCCTCGCCTGCAACCGCCGCCCGTCCGGATACACCTCGACCAGGCCGCGGGCCTCGACCTGCTCCACCGCTGCCGAGTCGGTCAACTGCGCCAGTACGGGCACCCCCAGCGGTTCGGCGAAGGCCAACACCTCTAGCACGTCTCGCTGCGCGTCGGGTAGCTGCCCGATCCGGGCCGACACCAGCTCCACCAGACTCGGCGATAGCGCCAGCTCTCCTGACCACCGCCACACTCCAGCGACCTGGTGCAACCGACCCGATTCCAGCTCGCCGTCGACCAGCTGCCGCAGGTACAGCGCATTGCCCTTGGTGATGGTCCACAACCGCCGCGCGGTCACAGAGTCCACCGGCCCACTCAGCCTCGCCTCCACCAGGGGGGTGATTTCGTGCGCGGACAGCGGCTGCAGCTCCAGCCGGGTCAAATGGCCGTCTTTCCATAGTGCGGTCACCGCGTCTGGTGCGGTTTCCCCGGTGCGCATCGTGAGTACCATCGTCGCCGCCCGGCGCAACGCCAGCTGGTGGACCACCGTCGCGGACAGCTCATCGAGCAGGTGCGCATCGTCCACCCCGACGATGACGCCGGCCGGCCCGGCACCGGCCAGCAACGCGTCACTGGCCTGGCGCACCAGCCGGGCCGGATCCGGCCCCACCACACCCAACGTCGCGGCGAACGCACCCAACGGCAGCGCCCGCGCCGAGGCCGTCGCCACCGCCCACCGGATCAGTCCACCCCGCTGCGCGGCCACCGCCAGCGCCTCCCGGGCCAGCCGGGTCTTGCCCACCCCAGCCGCCCCAGCCAGCACGACCCCGGCCGGCCCATCCCGACGGCGGATCAGCCCGCTGATCAGACTCAGCTCCTCAGCCCGGCCGGTCAGCGGCCACGTGGCGGCCACTCCCAAAGGGTAGGGGCCATCACCGTCAGCCGGAAGGTCTCCGCTTGCCACCGCCTACCGCAGCGACCAGCTTCTCGTCGGCGACATCGAATAGTGGGTTCAGCGCTTGCCGTTCCACGGCCAGGCACTCAGCGATCAGATCGTCAGCCAAGCCAGCCTCGCGCAGGCGCAAGGCCAGCGAATAGGCATCCGGCAGGTGCCGCATCGCCTCCACACGCCCAAAACCACGGGTTGAGCTCTTCGCACCGATCATCCGCCGGGTGGCTATCGCCGAGGTAATGACCACGACCGGGCAGGTCGCGTGGCGTACGCAGTACGAGCTGGTCGATTCGGCAAGCACATCGTGGATCCGCCGGTGGCCGTGGCTGCCGACGACGAGCAAGGCGGCACCCTCAGCTTCGGTGACGAGCACCGAGCCAGCCGCACCGCGCGCAACCCTGCGCTGCACGGCCACGTGCGCCGCCTCCGGGGCTTGACCGAGTGCTGCCGCCGCCACGACTTGGGCGAGCTCGCGCTCGGCCAGGGCGTATTGCTCGGCGCTGGGCGGTACGGGCTCGGCGGTGACCGCAGCTCTCCACGACTTAACGGACACCGGCTGCCAGCAGCGGACCGCGCGCACGTGGCCACCGATGTGCCCAGCATGCACCATCGCCCACCGCAATCCGGTGTAACTGGCTGGGGAACCATCGACCCCGACCACAATTCCCCCGTCGCTCATCTCTGGCTCCTTGCTGCCAGCCACTCGACTCGACACCGGGGCAGCCGCCCGGCGGTTGGCCACCGTCGCCTGGGTATAGGTAGTGGGGACGCGGGCAGTCTGCAGGCCGGTCATGCGCTCACCAAGCACGACGGCGTGCTCACCAAACGTGGTCTTCTCCATGATGATCTCCTCTGGTGCATCAGACTTCCCGCTGGTGCCGAGGATGAGGATGCGCGCGGTCGGGTGCGGCGATGCGAGTAGTCAACTACCCGGATCGGACGGAGGCGGGTACGCAGCCGGGTCAGTCGCCGCAGATCAGGGCGGCGAGTTCGCCGCGGTCGGAGCTCAACGCCGCCGTCCTACCAAGCGCCGGATATCCACATTATTAATGCCACGAGGATGCCGGCAGCTAGAGCCAGGCTCGCCGCCAGCAGCGCCCAGGCAGCGGCCCCTCCCCGCGGGTCGTCGGTGCGGTCCAGCTCGGGCAAGTTTGACGCCACGCGCTCCGGCTCGGTCATCACTGTCCCTCGTTGGCCGCGTTCGGGTGGCCGAGAAGCACCGCAACTGCGCCGCCGGGGATGAACCCCGGGGTCGTGGTCGTGGTGACAGTGCTCATGGCTCTCCAGCCGTCGAGATCCTGTTGGCGGGAGCTAACTCAGTTCGGCGGGTACGTTTCGCCAGTGGCATCGGTTGATCTACGTATTCGCGGCTTGACAGACGTATCCCCGCCACGGCTGGTGGCGGTGCCTGGTGCGGGGGCGGGCCAGCGTCGGAAGGTGGCCGCAGGCGAGGCGCTGGGGCGCCAATCTCGGACCGACTGCCCCGTCCTGGGGCCCATCGAGGTGGTGGAGGCGTCGGTGGTGGAGGCGTCGGTGGCCTGGCCCGGGGCGATGCAGCGACGGCAGCGGCAACAGCGGCCGGAACCCTGCGCCAGTACACCACCCTGCCGCGTCTGACTTTGACGTTCCTGGCAGAGGCGCAGGCCGGGGCGGGACCCGCAGACGGCGTCGGAAACCGCGCGCACCCTGGCGGCCATCGGGCCCGGTGCCCCTACCCGGTGCCTTGGCCGCTTGGGTGCAGGGCCGCCTGCACCACAACCAGACGCTGCTGCGCCGCGCCGCCGACGATCTAGCGGCGCTCGGCTTCGTCTGGCCGCGTTGACCCGCTACGTGCTGGAGGAACTGCCATCAGATATGCGAGTCGGCCGACCGAATACGTAAGCCGACGGATGCCCGGCAGGCTACGTAGCCCACCAAGCTTGCAGACACCCACTACCGGAGGTGTCGCCATGACCGCTGTCACCAGCGAGTTGCACGCACAGGACTATTACGTTTCGACAATGGTTGGGAGCATGCCCGACGCCGGCTCACGCTGCTGGAGCAGTGTTTCGACGCGGGGACGATCCGACGGCTGCAGTCGCTCGACGTCCAACCCGGGTGGCGCTGCCTGGAGGCGGGCGCCGGCGCAGGATCGGTCGCGCGCTGGCTGAGTGCTCAGGTCGGACCGATCGGGCGGGTGCTCGCCGTCGACCTAGACACCCGCTATCTTCACGAGCTCAACGAGCCGAGCCTCGACGTGCAGCAGATGGATCTGCGCACCGACGAGCTGCCCCGCAACACTTTCGACCTGATCCACGCCCGGGCCTTGCTCATGCATGTCCCGCAACGCGAGCAGATCCTGGATGCGCTGGTGGCCGCCCTGAGCCCCGGCGGCGTGCTGCTGATCGAGGATGCCGATCACTTCCCGGTGCCGGCCGCCGAGTCCACCCTGCACGCCGAGGTTTTCGAGGCGTTCTTCGACAGCGCCGTACGCGCGGGCATGGCCAAGGGCTGGGCGCGCCGCCTGCCCACGGAGCTGCACCGTCGCGGGCTCCAGGACGTCTGGGCCGACTGTGAGGCCCCACTGTTCGAAGGCGGCTCCGTACATTCGAAGTTCTGGCGGCTCACCGTTGCCCAGGCCCGCGACCTCGTCATGGCCGAGGGCATCAGCCCACAACGGCTCGACGAGTGGGACCGTCAACTCGGTGAGCCGGGCCGCTGGTTCCCGAGCATGGCCATGGTCGCGGCGTGCGGACGACGTGATGACTGACGGCCGGACTCCCCCATCCTCGAAATAGTTGTGTATTCCCGGTATCGCGCTGAGGCCGGTCCGCCTCTTCTCTGCATACAGCTGTTCGGATTCGCCGATGACCGAGTGGCCCTTGACGACGAGGAGTGAAGGCGATGGTTTCCCCTACTGCCTTGAACGTGGGTGCGATAACCCCGTTACCGGAAGATTGGGAACGCGCCCTCTGCGTCGCTGCGCATCCGGATGACTTGGAGTATGGCATGGCGTCCGCGGTGGCGCGCTGGACCGCGCAGCGCAGCAGGTCACCTACCTGCTGGCGACCCGGGGAGACGTTGGTATTGACGGCATGCTCCCGGACCAGGCCGGCGCGCTGCGGGGGGAAGAAGAGCGATTGGGCGCGGCCGAGGTCGGCGTCGAGACGGTGCAATTTCTGGATTACCGAGACGGTGTGGTCGAATACGGCCTACCGCTGCGGCGGGACGACCCGGCGTGCACCACCCAGCCCGACGCGCTGGACATCACCCGCACCTGGCCTTCGGCCACGGCATCCACCACTGTCTGGGCGCACCGCTGGCCCGGCTGGAAGGCCGCATCGCGCTGGGCAGCCTGCTCGTTCGCTTCCCCCGGCTGCGCCTGGCCATACCACCCGAACAGTTGACCTGGCGGCCCAGCGTGCTCATGCACGGGCTGGAGGCACTACCCGTCGTCCTGGACTGACCGACAGCAGAACCTTCCACGCTTGGAGCCGAAACCATGACCAGCACCCATGTCGACCCTAAGGAACTCTGCGTGCGTGCCATGGACCTCATGGCCAACGGCACGCTCGAAGACTTCGAAGCCGTCATACACCCCGACGCCCGCAACCGCGAGGACGTCGACGAGCCACCGGCCAGCCGCGGCCGGGGACCGGCCGCCTTCCACGCCACCGCGCTGTGGCTGCGCGACGCCTATGCCGACCTGCGTTGGGAGATTCACGACGTGGTCGCCGAAGGCGACCTGGTCGTGCTGCACGCCACAATGTCGGGCCGGCACGTGCGGACCTTTGTGAACTACGACGCCAACGCGCAGCCTGCACAGGCGTTTCCTGCCACCGGCCGGTGGTTCGCCACCACCCAGACGCACTGGTTGCGGATGGCCGACGGCAAGATCATCGAGCACTGGGCCAACCGGGATGACCTCGGTACCGCGATGCAGCTGGGCTGGACCCCGCCGTCACCGCGGTACCTGGTGCGCATGCTCGTGGCAACCCGCCGGGCCCGCCGGGAAGCCGCCGGGGAACGCCAATTTACTGATCCGGATAAAATCGCAGAGCATCGAATAACAGCCTCACCTTTCGCCTCGTTCTTCCTTGTCCGGTAAGGCATTCAGCCGTCAAACGCACACAGCCGAAAACAAGGATCACGACTGCAGCTGGATTGGTGCTCCGATGACGACAATCGTTTCTCTCGACGCGAAAGACCCGTTCACCGCTATCGGCCCGGCGAGCGCCAGGCCGTCTACGCCGCGCTGGCTGCCGAGGGTCCGGTGCACCGGATCACCCTTCACCGGTGAGCCGGTCTGGTTGATCACCGGTTACGACGAGGTGCGCCAGGCACTGCGCGACCCACGGGTGGTCAAGAGTGAGGAGACACTGGCCAACATCGGCCGTGGCCTGGTGGCACCCGAGGTGCTCACCGCGATAACCACTCACATGCTCAACAGCAACGCGCCGGACCACACCCGGCTGCGCCGGCTGGTCGCCGCGGCGTTCACCCGCCGCCGCGTCGAGCAACTCGCGCGCGCATCCAGCAGATCACCGACGAGCTGCTCGACATCACCCGCACCTTGCCTTCGGCCACGGCATCACCACTGCCTGGGCGCCCCGCTGGTCCGGTTGGAAGGGCGCATCGCGCTGGGCAGCCTGCTCGCCCGCTTTCCCAGGCTGCGCCTGGCCGTACGGCCCGAGGAACTGACCTGGTGGCTCGGCGTGCTCATGCACGGCCTGGACGCGCTTCCCATCGCCTTGGAGGGACCATGCGGATCCTGCTGACTTGCTGCCCGGCCTACGGGCACGTCAACACGATGCTGCCGCTCGCCCGCGAAGCGCGACGGGCCGGTCACGAGGTAGCCGTCGCGACCGGCGCGGAGCTGGTACCGGAGATCGAGCGCCGGGGCTTCGACACTTGGCTGGTCGGCCCTAGCCGTGCCGAGTCCGATGCGTCGCTTCACGCTACCTATCCGGACCTGGAGGCCTTCTCACCTGAGGAGCGGATGCAGGTGCAGCTGTCGGGCGTGTTCGTCGAGCCCGCCGCCAAGCGCGCGGTCGAGCTAGTGCCGAGGGCTCAGGAGTGGGAACCCAACATCGTCGTGCACGAGGTGAGCGAGCTGGCCGGCGCGCTGGCTGCCGCGCGCACCGGTGCCCGGCACGTCGTGCACGGCCTCGGGCTGATGCCCCCGGCCCAGATGTGGAAGGTCTTGTACGGATCGAGGTTTGCGCGGATGTGCTGGGAATGGCAGCTGCCCGAGCTTGTCGAAGGCGTCCGCTACGCCACTTATCTGGACATCTGCCCGCCGAGTCTGCGTACTGGCAGCGAGCCGCCCTGGCCGCAGATCCAGCCACTGCGCCCGGCAGCGGGCGAGCCGGCGGTAGGTGAGCGGTTGCCCGACGCCATCGCCGATCTCCCGTATCCGCAGACCATCCACCTGACGCTGGGCACGATCTTTCATGAGGCACCCGGCGTGCTTGAGACAGCGATTACCGGCCTGCGCGAATTGCCGCTCAACCTGGTCGTCACGAGCGGACCGGACACGAATTCGGGGCGGTTCGGTCCACAGCCACCGCACGTGCTCATCGAGCCCTACATCCCGCACAGCCTGCTGCTCCCGCAGTGTTGCTTGATCGTCTCGCATGGTGGCGCCGGCATCATGCTTGGCGCGCTCGCCCATGGGCTGCCCCAGCTGATCCTGCCGCAGGGCGCTGACCAGTTCATGAACGCGGTGGCCTGCCGATCCGCTGGCGCGGCACTCGCCCTGACCCCCGAGGAGTTCTCGGCGCCGGCGGTCGCCGCCGCGGCCGAGCGCCTGATCACCGAGCCCAGGTTCCGGGGCGCCGCGGGCGGCATTCAAGCCGAAATCGACGCGATGCCGCACGCCGACACTGTCCTCACCGCCCTCACCGCGGAGGAGGAGCCGTGACTGCACTGAATGCCAAGGCCGAACGCCACCTCTTCCGCCTGGAACCGTAACCATGACCAGCATCCAGGTTGGACTCCACCGTCACCGCTGTATCTGGTCCGGATGCTGCTGGCAACCCGCAGTGCCCACCGGGACCCGCAGCGATGATCCGACGGGCGCCACGCGTTCACCCCGTTTTGGGAACGCTGAGGGCGCTGAATGCGGATTTGGGTGGCGTCAACTGAGCTGCGAGGGCAGCGGCGACCGTGGCGGCGTCTTGAGGGATGCCGAGCAACGCTCCTGAGCCACGGTGGGTAAGCCAGTTCAGCCCGATGTAACAGATGCCGGGCAGGGCGGCCGCACAGCCCAAGCGCCGTGGGCGCCCGTCAGCTTCGAGGAGTGCAGGGTCGAGCCAGGAGAAGTCGCCGGTGAACCCGGTGCACCACACAACCGACCCGATCTCATCGAGGTCCAGCACCGCTGGCGGGTCCAGGTCGACCGGGACGTCGGCGTCGTCGGGCTCGGCAGGTGGCGCCTCCACGCCGGTGCGAGCGATGAACTCGTCCGCCACCGCCCTGGCCTGGGCGGCGAACTCATCGCCGGCCGCCACGTTGGCGGCTGCGCTCCCGTCAAAGCTGGCTTGTTTGAAGTCCACTGCGACCAGCCGCCCGGCAAGGGTCGCACCGGCCCGGGCCAGCGCCTGCAGGCTGAGGGCGCGGCAGCACGGAGCGAAGATCGGTATCGGTTCCCGCATCATCGCCGGATCGGGCAGATCCTGTGGGCGCTCGTTGAACCATCCCGCCTCGAACGCCCACTCGATGATGTGACGGCCTCGGTAGGGGGTGGGCACCCGAGCGACCGCGCTGGTCGCCAGCATTACCCGGCGCCCGCAGGCCAGCAGGTCCTCGGCGATCTGGCAGCCGGACTGGGCGCTGCCGACCACGAGCACCGCGCCGTCCGGCAGCTCGCGGGGGTTGCGGTAATCCGCGGCGTGGTACTGCGCGATCCGGTCCGGAAACGCCCTGGCCAGCGCGGGTATTCGCGGCACGTTCTCGTCGCCGGTGGCGACCACGACGGTGCGGGCCCAGATCACACCGTCGTCCACATCGAGGGCGTACCTACCGCGCTCCGGTGCCAGCCGGATCACCTTGACACCTTCGTGGACGGGGGCGCCGGCGGCGAGTTTCTCCAGGCGCTCGATGACCTCCGCGCCCGTCAGATAGTCGCTGGACTGATCGCCAAGCATCGCGTTCGCCCAGCCCGGCGTGTTCAGCCGGAAGGAATCCCAGCGCTGGCTCCGCAACGTCTCGCCGACCCGGCCCCGCTCTAACACCACGTGCTCGACATCGCAATTAGCGAGCGCAGCACTCGCGGCCAGCCCAGCCGGTCCACCGCCCACGACGACACAGTCGATCATCGCTCTGCCTCCCTGGTAGGGCCGCTCATGTGCCCCTCGAGTCGCTGAGTACGCCAAGGACGAGGGTGCGCGCTGCGAAGCGTGGTGATGCGAGTAGTCGACTACTCGCATCAGGCGGGTAGGTATGCAGCTGGGCTAGTCTCCCGAGCAACCCAGCGGGATTGAGCCGCCGCAGGATCAGGCCATGGTGTTACAGCTGATTGGCGCTGACATGTCTCCCAGGAGCACAGTTGGAGCAGATAAGTAGCACCGTGACCGATCCCCGCACGGATCGGTCATTCTTCGGGCACCCCCGCGGGCTGGCCAACCTGTTCGGCGTCGAGCTGTGGGAGCGTTTCTCCTTCTACGGGATGCTCGCATCACTGACGCTGTACCTGTATTACGAGGTAACCGGCACCAACCCCGGGCTCGGGCTGCCTCAGGCCACGGCTACCAGTTTGGTCGGCGCTTACGGCGGTTTGGTTTATGTCTCCACCATCGTCGGGTGCTGGATCGCCGACCGCGTGTTCGGTGCCGAACGGACGTTGTTCTACAGCGCCGTGCTGGTAATGATCGGGCACATTGCCTTGGCGGTGTTGCCGGGCTTTGTGGGCCTCGGCGTGGGCCTGGCCTGCGTCGCACTCGGTAGCGGCGGAGTCAAAGGCAACGCCACGGCCGTCGTCGGGACCCTGTACGCGGCCGCCGACGATCGCCGGGACGCTGGTTTCTCGCTGTTCTACATGGGCATCAACATCGGTGCGCTGTTCGGTCCGTTACTCACCGGGCTGACTCGCTCCACACTGGGCTTCCATTACGCGTTCGGCGTGGCCGCCATCGGCATGGCCGCCGGCCTGATCCAATACACGGTCGGGCGCCGCAATCTGGGCACCGAGGCGAGCATCGTGCCCAACCCGCTGCCCCGTTCCCGGTGGACCATGGTCTCGGGTGCCGCCGTGGTAGCCATCACGGTGATCGTCGTCCTGGTTACCAGTGGAGTCATCACGGCGGCGAACCTCTCAGACGTTGTCGTGGTCCTCTGTGTGGTGGCTACGGTGGTGTACTTCGCGGTCATCCTGACCAGCCCGAAGATCACCCCAGTGGAGCGCAGCCGGGTGTGGGCTTTCATCCCACTGTTTGTGGTCAACGCGGTGTTCTGGTCGCTTTACCAGCAGCAGTTCACCGTGCTGGCGATTTACTCCGACCAGCGGGTCGACCGGAGCCTCTTCGGCTGGGAGATGCCCACAGAGTGGGTGATCTCGTTCAATCCAGTGTTCATCATCCTACTGGCACCGGTGTTCGCGCTGCTGTGGATCAAACTTGGGCCCCACCAGCCGTCGACTTCAATCAAATTCGCGCTCGGCAATGTCTTCATCGGTCTGGGTTTTCTGTTGTTCCTGCCCTGGGCCGGCGGTGACGGACCGACCAGCCCACTGTTCGCCGTAGCCGTCATCGTGCTCGTGTTCACGATCGGGGAGTTGCTGATCTCGCCGGTCGGGTTGTCGCTAGCCACTAAGATCTCTCCGGGAGTGTTCCGCAGCCAGACGGTGGCGCTGTACTTCCTGTCCATTGCCCTGGGCACGGCGCTGTCCGGATCGCTCGCCGGTTTCTACAGTCCGCAACACGAGGCGTCCTATTTCGGCAGCCTCGGCGTGGCCGCGATCGTTGTCGGCGGGATTCTCGTCGCAGTCAGCCCGATGATCCGGCGGCTCATGGCCGGCGTCCGCTGAGCGTCACCAGAAGTGGCGCTCCCGGCGGCGGTTTGAGGCCTGTTGCCGCGTGGGCGAACCGACGCCCGAAGCCGGCTGACGGTGTACCATGTGCACCGTGAGTACACTTAGCCTCCGCGACTTGCGTAACAGCCTCGGCGCGGTGGTGCGCGAAGTCGCCTACACCGGCCATGAAGCAATCATTACCGACAATGGTCGGGAGGTTGCCGTCATCATCAGCTTGGACGACTACGAGCGCCTGCACGAGCACGCCGACGTCGCCGACGCACTGCGCCTTCGAGACATGCGAGTCACCGGCTTCACCAGGATGTCCCTGGACGACATGCTCACCGAGCTCGGCGTGTCTATCGATGATCTCGCAGAGCAGGCAGTGTGAACATTGCGTTCCATC
Source organism: Actinomycetota bacterium (assembly GCA_030862525.1). Classification (GTDB taxonomy): domain Bacteria; phylum Actinomycetota; class Actinomycetes; order Mycobacteriales; family Pseudonocardiaceae. The sequence continues at coordinate 11,563 of JALZDN010000133.1, forward strand.
CCGATGTCTACAAACAGCTCCAGCAGCTACCTCGCAACGTCTTCTCAGCCGCGCTGAACGCAGTCATCGCCCTTACCCACAACCAGCGACCGGCTGGCGTCAAGAAGCTGGTCGGTAGCGGCAGCGACTGGCGGATATGTATCGGCGAGTACCGGATTGTCTACGAGATCGACGACACTGCAAAGACCGTAACCGTGCTGCAGGTTGCACATCGGCGGTATGCGTACCGGTAAACCGTTTCCTCCCTCGCCGTAGTTGAATGTTGTTCCTACCCGCCGGTAGACCCCGCCCGACGGTATCCGCCCCCAGAGCTACGGAGATGACGATGCCTGACACAGCAGCCGCTGGCAGCTACGTCAGCCCGACCGGCGAGTTCACCCGCGATCAGCGGTACATCGCCACCCGCATCACCGCCGACGGGCGGGACGGCTTCCCGGTGGAACCCGGCCGGTATCGCCTCGTGGTCAGCCGAGCCTGTCCGTGGGCCAACCGGGCGATCATCGTCCGACGCCTCCTCGGGCTCGAAGACGCGCTGTCGATGGGGGTGACCGGGCCGACCCACGACGCGCGGAGTTGGACGTTCGACCTCGACCCCGGCGGGCGCGACCCCGTCCTGGGCATCGAGCGGCTCCAGGAGGCCTACTTCGCCCGCTTCCCCGGCTACGACCGGGGCATCACCGTTCCCGCCATCGTCGACATCCCTTCCGGCCAGGTCGTGACCAACGACTACTCGCAGATCACTCTCGACTTGTCCAGTGAGTGGCGGGCCCATCACCGGCCCGGCGCTCCCGACCTCTACCCCGCAGACCGCCGCGCCGAGATCGACGACGTCAATCGCGTGGTCTTCACTGATGTCAACAATGGTGTGTACCGCTGCGGATTCGCCGGCAGCCAGGAAGCCTACGAGACCGCCTACCACCGCCTGTTCGACCGGCTCGACTGGTTGTCAGGCCGCCTCGAGCACCAGCGCTACCTCGTCGGCGACACCATCACCGAAGCCGACGTCAGGCTGTTCACCACCTTGGTGCGCTTCGACGCGGTCTATCACGGTCACTTCAAGTGCAACCGGCAGAAACTCAGTGAGATGCCGGTGCTGTGGGCCTACGCCCGCGATCTGTTCTCCACGCCCGGCTTCGGTGACACCATCGACTTCGACCACATCAAGCGCCACTACTACCAGGTGCATCGCGACATCAATCCGACCGGCATCGTGCCCGCCGGTCCGGACCTGGCCGGCTGGCTCAGCCCGCATGGTCGCGACTCGCTGGGCGGTCGCTCCTTCGGCGACGGCACCCCACCTCCCCCACCGCCGCAGAGCGAGACAGTCCCCGCGCTTCGATCAGGATGAGTGATAGAGACCTGCCAGGTAGACCACGATCAGCCACGAGCGACGGTGGCGAGGCGGCGACGGCCCGCGGTTACGTCTTGGCGTAGCTGAGGATGACCGTGCCGCTCTGGAGGGCTTGCGAATCAGCGAGCACAAACCTCGTGGGCTCGAATCCGGTGGAGAACAGCGGAATCCCCGCTCCGGCGACAACCGGGTAGAGCTTGATGACGAGTCGTCGATCTCGGGCAGCAGCGTCCCGGCCAGCTGAGAACCGCCGGCCAGATAGATGCCCAGCGCTCATCTCGGTCTTGAGCTCGCGGACCTTGGCGATCGGGTCACTGGAGATCTCTTGCGTCTCGCGTCAACAAGCTGCGACGGCAGCCGCGTGCACCTGTCCGGCCCGCTGGCCGATCGATCGGTTCCTGAGCAGTGGTGTGGTCGGGCCTATCCTGGCGGTATGACCGGTAGGGAGTACCACCACGGATGGGTACGGGTGGTTGAGCTGCCGCGCTCGCTGGACGAGCTGCGCGGCCCGATGCCGGGGTTGTAACTGCCGTTGCGGATTTATTGGGATGGTTTGCGTCGTGAACTCGACGTCACGGACATCTCACTCACCGCACACGTCGGTGGCGTCGAGTTCACGACGCGCATAAACGGGGCCGGGTGAGGCACCGAGGAGCGACGTTCGGGTGCAGCACTCCGTCACCACCCGGCTCGTGCACGGGCCAATCCGGCGTGGCCGCTCCCGGCGAATCGAGCAGCGGCCAGCAGGTGCTCGCCGAGCCGATGTAGCGCGTGCTGGCGGCTGTCCAGTGCCGCCACGCCGGTTCGCCGTTACGTCATGTAGTTCTCACCCGCCTGGCTCTATGGTCGATGTTCCTGTCATGGGGGGTGCAGTGAACCGATCTCGGCTGCTGGTTGGCGTGCTGGCGACACTGGTGTGGGTGGTGGCGGCCTGCACGAGCCCACCACCGCCGCCGCCGGCATCAGGGTTACTGTTACCCGGATACGACCGCCAGGTGCGGGCGCAGGACGATCTCTTCCGGTTTGCGAACGGCGAGTGGTTGCGCACCACCGACATCCCGGCCGACCGAGTCCGGTACGGCGCGTTCGATGCGCTGGTCGACCAGTCCGAGCGGGACCTGCGAACGATCATCGAGGACAGCGCGGCTCGCCGCGGCGTGGCTGGCTCGTCAGATCAGCAGATCGGTGACCTCTACGCGAGCTTCATGGACACCGCACGGCTTGAGGGACTTGGGGCTGCTCCGCTGAAGGAGTCACTGGACCGCATCGACGCACTCGCCACTCCAGGGGACCTCCTGCGGTACTTCGCCGACAGCGCCACCAAGGGCGTCTCCAGCCCCATCGCGGTGTATATCAGCCAGGACGCCAAGAACGCGACGGCCTATATTCCAGGCGTCTCGCAGTCCGGGCTCACCATGCCCGACCGGGACTACTACCTGAAGTCCGACCCGCAGTTTGTGACGATCCGTGATCAATTGCGGGTTTATGCCGCACGGGTGCTGGATCTGGCCGGTGTCGCCGATCCGGAAGGCTCAGCCGGCCGCGTGCTTGCCGTGGAGAGCCGCCTCGCCGAGGTCCAGTGGCCCGCCGCACAGGAACGCGACGCGACGGCAACCTACAACAAGTTCACCATCGACGACGCCACTGCGCAGACTCCAGGATTGGACTGGAAAACTTACCTCGACGCAGCGGGAGTGCATACCCCTGATTTCATTATCGCCGAGCCCAGCTACTTCACTGCGCTGGGTGGTGCACTGACCTCTGTGCCACTAGCGGAGTGGAAGGCATACCTCAAATTCAGATTCATCGATAGCCTCACTCCCTACCTCAGCGATGACTTCGTCGCGGCGCGCTTCGATTTCCGCGGCCGTGACCTGGCTGGGCAGCAGGAAAATCGCCCACGCTGGGAGCGAGGTGTCGCCACCGTCGACGGCGCGCTGGGGGATCTGCTCGGCCAACGATACGTGCAGCGGCATTTCCCGCCGGATGCCAAACAGCAGATGGACGCCCTGGTCAGCAAGCTGATCGACGCCTTCCGCTCGTCCATCGACGGCTTGGACTGGATGGGCGATGCAACCAAAGCAGAGGCCCGGGACAAACTCAGCAAGCTCGCCGTCAATATCGGCTACCCGGAAAAGTGGAAGGACTACTCGAAGCTCAGGATCGCCCGCGACGATCTGGTGGGCAACATACTGCGCTCATCCCAGCTCGAACACCAGCGCGACCTCGACCGGCTCGGCAAGCCGGTGGACCGCGAGGAGTGGTTCACGACGCCGCAGACGGTCAACGCCTTCTACAGCCCACGACGCAACGAGATCGTGTTCCCAGCCGCGATCCTGCAGCCGCCGTTCTTCGACGCGACCGCTGACAATGCCGTCAACTACGGTGGAATCGGCGCGGTGATCGGTCACGAGATCAGCCACGCGTTCGACGACCAGGGCCGCAAGTACGATGGAACCGGCAACCTCCGCGACTGGTGGACGCCGCAGGACACGCAGCGATTCACCGAACGGACCACTGCCCTGGTCGCACAATATGCGGCTTACGAGCCGTTGCCTGGCGAGCACATCAACGGCGAGCTGACCCTGGGCGAGAACATCGCCGACCTGTCGGGCCTCACGGTTGCCATGCGCGCGTACCGGTTGTCGCTTGGTGGTCGACCGTCCGCCGTCATGGACGGTTTCACCGGCGAGCAACGCTTCTTCCTGGGGTGGGCGCAGGCGTGGCGCGGAAAGGCGCGAGACAAGGCAGTGCGCGTGCAACTGCTGAGCGATCCCCACAGCCCCAACGAGTTCCGCACCAACGGCGTCGTCAGCAACCTGCCGGAGTACTACGACGCATTCGGCGTGAAGGACGGCGACAAGCTCTTCCGCCCACCCGACCAGCGCGTCAAGATCTGGTGACACTCAACAGCGTTGAGGGGCATGGGGATGGACTAGCCCGGTCTGGTAGGCGGCAACCACTGCTTGCGCTTTCTCTCGGACCCCAAGCTTCATCATCACCCGAGCAAGGTGTGTTTTGACGGTGGCTTCGCTGATGAACAGATGTGCGGCGACATCGGCGTTGGACAGGCCTCGCGCCAACAGGGTGAGGACTTCCCGCTCGCGGGCGGTCAGCTGGGCCATCTTCGCTGGTGTGGATGTGTGCTGCTGCGGTCGGGTAGCGAATTCATCGATGAGCCGGCGGGTGACGGCGGGATCCAACCAGGCCTCACCGGAGACCACCGCGCGGATCGCGGCGATGATCTCGGTGGGAGCGGCGTCTTTGAGCAGGAAGCCCGAGGCGCCGGCGCGCAGTGCAGCGTAGACGGCCTCATCGAGGTGATAGGTGGTGAGGATGATGACCCTGATGGGTTGGCCGCTCTGTGCGATGAGGCCCTCATCGATCACAGCGCGGGTCGCAGCGAGGCCATCGGTTCCCGGCATACGTACGTCCATGAGGATTACATCCGGGCGTTGGGCGCGGGCCTGGGTAAGGGCCTGCTGACCATCGGCGGCTTCGCCAACAACAGCGATGTCTTCCTCGGCGTTGACCAGCATCGCTATGCCTGCCCGGGCCAGCGGCTGATCATCAACCACCACGACTCGGTTCATGTCGACACCTTCCCCCGACCTTCGCGGCCCTAGCTGGTAGCGGACGCGGCGACTAGTGGTGGTTGTGAGGTTTGCTGAGCGTTGTTCGCCAGAGGGAGGGTTGCGGTCAGCCGGTAACCTGCCTTGTGAGGTCCGGCGTGCAGGCGTCCACCGACCGCATGGGCCCGCTCGCGCAAACCCACCAAGCCGCGGCCAACAGAAAGCTCTTGGGCCCGGGACGCCTCCGCAAGGTTGGTGTCGTTGTCGATTTGGATGAGTAGGTCCTGGGCTTCCCAAATTAGCCGCAGCCGCGGATCGGCGTTCTTGCCAACGTGTTTGAGGACATTGGTCAAGCCTTCTTGGGCAATCCGATAGGCGGCCAGATCTACGCTTGGATCCAGATCCCGTGGTGTGCCCGCAACGTGGACGGTGACCGGCATTCCGGAAGTTCGTAGTGAGTTCAGCAGGCCGGTCAAATCCGCCAGTCCGGGTTGCGGGCCGAGTTCGCCGATGCCTGTGGTGTGGCTACCTGGGTCGCCCGCATCCAGCACGCCGAGCAGACGTCGCAACTCAGCCATCGCCTGTTTGCCGGTGCTTTCGATGTGCGCCAGCGACTGTCTGACCTGAGCGAAGTCGGTATCAGCGACCCGGGCCGCCCCGGCGGCTTGCAAGACAATCACGGTCACCGCGTGGGACACGATGTCGTGTAGCTCTCGGGCTATTCTTCTCCGCTCCGCGGCCACTGCCTCCCGGGCCGTCACCCGCTCGCGCTCCAGTTGCTGGACATGCCGCCGGCTGGCCTGGGTCAAACGTCCCGCGCCCCACGCTGCGGCGGTCATAAGGACAAGGAATACGCAATTGCCAACGAATGAAGCGAGCTGGTCAGCAGGGTCGGGCCAAACCCTAAATGCCACGGAGGCGGCGAGCCCGGTCGGAATGAAAGACGCCAGGAAAGCCAGCACGGAGGCTTTCCTGCTGCGGTGTACAGAGACTGCGTACAGGGCAAGTGGAATTCCCGCAACAGGGGTGTAATGCGGCATGATTGGCCAGGCGACCACAGTGAGCACCCATTGCGTGGCAAGAACTGTCACCGGCGCCTTGTCCCGCCAAACTAGCGGTACGAGCATGGCCAGTCCGTATAGCCACACGAGGAGTAACCACGGCTTGGTGGCCACCTGACCCAACTCGCCCCAACTAGAAAAAGTGAAGACGTTGAAAACGAAAAATGCCAGCAGCAGCAGGGCGTCCCATTTTGCCGATAGTGGGATGTAGGCACGTTTCGGCATCCAGCCCAAGATCTTCATCGGTTTCCTTACAGCGACAGAGAGGTGACGGTCAGAGAACCGGAATGCGGTCACTGTGCTTGCGGATACGGGGGGCAGATACCTGGTTTTTGACCCCCGCAGACGGGGTGAATGATGTGACTAGAGGAACTAGCAGGATCCGAACTGTCGACACCGCTCAGCCCCCAACCCGGCCGGTCGAAACAGGGACCGGGCCTACCTTGGCACATTGGTTCTGGTCCAGCAGCCGCACCAGGCGCGCCGGCAAGGGCGAAGGCAGTGGCCAAGAACAACGTCGCGACCACCCTCGCGGCGCATTTGTGTAATGGCTTCAGGCAAACACTTCTCAGTAGTGCCTTGCCTTCGTAAGGTGTCTCAGGAATGTCCATCTTGCGCTTCTCCTCGGTGTCCAGCGCATGTAGGCGCTACCAGTCATGCGCTGTCAGCGTTCGACTGAGCAACCTTCACTGACGGTGGGATACTATCCCCTTATATCCAATCCGCGATTGTCTTCGAGTCCTTACTGCGACAGGTGCTCAGTGCTACGATCGGGCACGTCGGGGCCTGCCCCGCCATTACCTCCAGGGACAGACACCGGGCCTATGACACCAGCCGTCCTGATCCCAGTCGGTTGAAATGTGTTGCCCGGCGTGCCGCCCGGGGGGGATCACGTTGTTCGGCTCGGGGGACCATCCGCCTCCCCCGGGACAGGGACCGGGCGGCCCGCCTCGGCAGTACGGGGTGCCGTCAGTCGATATGGACTGGCTGTGATTGTTCGTCGTTACTGGTGCAGCTGCCTCAGCAGGCGTACCGGCAAGGGTGAACGCTGCGGCTAGAAAAAACGTCGCGACCACCGTCACAGCGCGTTTGTGTGCTGACCTCGCATGAACGCTTCGCGGCGCCTCACCTGCGGGCGGTGTCCCAGGAATGCTCATCATGTTCTTCTCCTCGACTTCAGCGCCGGGCGCTACCAGGCAATCTGCCGTCATTAACTCCACGTATATCGATCGGATTACCAACCCCCGGCCTTCCGGGACAGGGACCGGGCGGCCCGCCTGCGCAGACGTTGACGTCAGTAGACATGGACGGGCTATGATTGTTCGTCGATACTGGTACAGCTGCCTCAGCAGGCGTATCGGCAAGAATAAAGGCTCCGGCCAGAAAAAACGTCGCGACCACCGTCACAGTGCGTTTGTGTGATGACTTCGCATGTACGCTTCGCGGCGCCTCACCTACGGGTGGTGCCTCAGGAATGCTCATCATGTGCTTCTTTCGCGTGTAAGCGCATGTGGGCGCTACCAGCCATCCGAAGTCGAGCGTTCCACGTATTCCTACTGGAGGCAACCAGTTATGGAGCTGGCAGTACGAATTCCGGTCACAATCAACCCACAGATGTAGGTAACTTGGCCGGACTACCTCATCTGATGTAGCGGGGCTGCATGATTTGGGGTAGCTGAAAGATAATCTGTGGAAGTGATGATCGGCCTTCCGGGGCATCGCCTTCACTAACACCGCAACGGCGCATAGCCAAGGTTTCCGGGAGCGTAACCACGATCTGTGCAGCTGTGGTCACACTACGTGTCACCACAGCTGCACAAATGTCGATCACAGTATCCCTACTACGACATATTGGGCGTCATTGCAGTTGCTTCGACACGGTGGCCCGTGTTCACACGCGCAGCGGCAGCTCCGCGACCACTTGTCCGATCCGCATCCCTTGATCGATGCCCCGTTGGACCGCAGGCCGGAAGTGGATCCCGCCGTAGAGCCGGGAGATCCCGGCCTCCTGCGCAGCTGCGTGGAAGCCGGTGAACTGCCGTGGTGGCAGGCCGCGGGACTCCGTCATTCGGTCCGCGAACGCGATTGCGCCGAACTGCGCGGTCAGCACCTGCGCGGCGGCGGCGGATTGCACGGAGTGCCCGGACGGGTACTCGGGGAACGGCGGCGTCTTGATCGGACTGAGCCAGTCGGGCCGTCCCAGCACCCGGCGCGCGTAGGTGATCGGCCGGAGCACGTTGTAGTGGTATTTGGCCCACCAGCAGGACACGAACGCGTCGTGCTGGGACAGGGCGAGCCGAAGGTAGGTTTCGGCAGCCTCGTCGAACGCGGCGCAGCGGTCGCGCAGGACCGCGGTGGCGATGCCCAGCCAGTGGCCGGGCGGTGTGATCGACCACTCCCCGTCGGCCCAGTGGCGGGCGGCGGCGAGCTGCTCGGGCGACAGATCGGTCACCACGTCGACCACTTCCTGCGCTGCGGTGTGACACGGGCTGCTGACGCTCTCGGAGTAGGGCGGGGGCGGCCCGGGGTCGACGTCGGAACCGCGGGCGAGTACGAGCGTCCGCACGTGACCCCACTGTGGCAGAGCCGCGAGCTCGAACTCCGGGGGCGTGGGCTGCCAGCTACCCGGTCCGGGCGGCTCAACGGTGGGCACCGGCGCGAGCTGGGCTCGGTCGGCCTGCATCACCCGCAGTTCCCAGTTCACCAGGGCCTGCCCGAGGATGCGTCCGGCGTCGGCGGAGCGGGTCCGCAGGGCGGGCTGCGCGTCGCCGGTGAACCGCTCCGCGGCAACCAGCTGTGCGCGCATGACCGGCCCGGACAGGTCGGGGTAGAGCCGGGGTACCAGGTGCAGGAGTGCCGCGTTGGCAACCAGCGGCCAGTGCAGGTCGCCCTGAAGTGTGGCCGGGGCCCAGCTGCCC
>JALZDN010000019.1 GCA_030862525.1 Actinomycetota bacterium
ACGGTGACGCCGGCGGGCTCGCCGTCACCGGTCAGCTCGCCGGTCGTGGCCACGACGGCCACGCAGGTAGCGAGCATCGCCGAGTGCTTGCCCGAGCAGTTCTGCGCGAGCCACAGGTAGCGCTTCCCTGAATGGGTGGACTTCTACGGATCAGAAGGTTGGGAGTTTCGAGTCCCGTCGTTCGGGCTATTGTCGACGCTACATTCTTGCTAATTTGGCATATCGAGACCTCAACTCGCCCGGTAGGGCTGCAACCCCGCACCTGCCGCGGCGACACTAAGCTATCAAGAACCCGTTAGATCCTTACACCGGACGCGCAAGCATCGACATAACCTGGCCCAGGGCCGCAACAATCGCATCGAGTCGAGACCGCCCAGCTCCGCGTCGATAAGCACGGCGACGTGTCAGTCCCGCGGTGCTCGCGCAGGACGGTCAGCGCGTGCCAAAGCCGCAGGTGCGGTGCGTCCGGCCAGGGCAGGCCGGCGTGCGCGGCCGCCAGCGGGCGCCCTCGGTCCGGCAGGCCTCGGCGGCGCGGCAGGCCAGGCCCGCGGCCTAGGCAGCATTGTGGGGCCACACTTCAAGGTCCACCTTGTGCAAGCCGCGCTCGCGTGCCCAGCGCAGGCTTTCATCCAACAGCCCACCGCCAATGTCCTGCCGGCGGTGTTGGCGGGCGACCATCATGCCCAGCGAGCCCACGCGATGTCGCACCCGGACGCCGAGGGTGCCTACAACGACGTCTTCCCTGGCCGCGACAGCACGCAGCTTGCACCCTCTTCGATCGATCTGAGGATGCTGGACTGGCGCTGGGCAACGTCGAAGCCGGGTTCAGTGCCGATGCTGTCACGTTCCTCCGCGACCGCGGTGAACAGCGCGATGATGCCCGGCACATCCGCTGGGCAAGCGGGACGGACGAGGATGCCCGGAAGCACGGGCGACAGTATGACCTCCGCCCGAGGTCGCCTCTGTGTCGAAATCCACAGCTGGACCGCAGCAGACCCTCACGAAGGTCGCCAGTGTGAACGATTCCGCGTAGGTGTCCGGAGCGCCACCGGGCCGGGCGGCCGCCACGTGGCTGTTGACCGCGAATGCCAGGTCTACTACTAACGGGAGCTTCGCCCAGTCCGGCAAGGCATGCCGTGGTCTGGGGGGTATGCAAGCTCCGGTCGGGCGGCGTGACGGTGCCCTGCTGGGCCCGTGATGGACCGCTCAGCCGAGAAGTATCCAAGTGATCATAGGGTGTGCTTGTTCAAGCGGGGGGCTTTTGTGCTATCCCGTCGTCCTGGCGTAAACCGACGAGGCCATCGGGTGGCTCGTCGGGCACCGGCAGGAAGCGTCCCGTGGCCGGATCGAGAAGCAGCAGCCGTGCCGTGGGGATGTCTAGGAACAGTCCAGCGATTTGGATCCGACCGGCCGCAATCGCATCCTGCACGACGGGGTAGGTGCGCAACGCCTCGATCTGGCGGGCCACGTTGACCATGGATAGTTGGTCGACCTTGTGTCGGCTCTCGGCTGCGGCGGCTGTCCCGACTGGGTGCCCGTCGTGCAGGGCGGTCAGGCTCGGCAGGCCCCAGCGCAGCCACTGGTCCAGCGGTCCGTCGAGGTTGCCGCCGTCGAGCAGGGCCTGCATGGCCCCACAGCCGGAATGTCCGCACACCAGGATTGTGGGCACCTGTAGGTGTTTCACCGCGTACCGCAGCGCCGCGGCCACTGAGGACGCGGAGTCGTGGTCAGGTGATGGCACCAGATTGCCAAGGTTGCGGACGGTGAACAGGTCGCCCGGTCCGCTGCTGGTGATGATGTTGGGCACTACCTGGGAGTCGGCGCAGGTCAAAAACAGCGCCCGGGGACGCTGTCCGTCCGCCAGCCGTTCCAAGTGCGGTAGCAACTCGGGTGCCAGGCGGCGGTGGTACTCCCGCACTCCGGCTAGCAGCGGCTGTAACCCACCGTGGCCGTGGTCTGTGTGCTGGGCTTGAGCCTGCCACACCCACCAGGGCGAAAAGGCACGCGGCAAGGCGGGCGCCCATACTCGCCGGGCGGGTCCGCTGCCGCCGTTGTCGTCCAGCCGCGCCGGTCCCACCTCATCCACGACGACGGTGCCACCGGTCGCCTCATGCTGCCGTTGCCAGGTGGCGAGGTGCTCGTAAGCGGCATGGTCTAGGAAGTCGACCACCATCTCCACCACGACGTGGCTGCCAGGTGGCACGTGCGCCAGCACTTGAGACAGCCGCGGAATGGACAGGAAGCTCAGGGTGCCCTCGACCGCCACTCGCCACGAGGCGGGTTTTCCCTCCGATTCCGGCCGTACCTGCTGCGCGTGCACCCCAGACCAGACGACCCGGCGTAGCACCAGCAGCAGCGAGAGCCCTAGCCCGATAAGGACTCCGGTCAGCAGGTTGACAAACACCACACCAACCGCCGTGACCAGATACACCGCCAACTCGCCCTGTCTGCGGGCCGAGCGCACGTCCGCGAGCTTGACCAACCGCAGGCCGATCACCACCAACAGCCCGGCGAGCGCAGCCATCGGAATCAGCTCGATCAGGCCGACAAGTAGGACTGAGAACAGCAGCACCCACCCACCGTGCAGCACTGCCGAGGCGCGAGTGCGGGCTCCTGCGGCGATATTGGTAGAAGTCCGGACGATCACGCCGGTCACCGGGAGGCCACCCACCAGTCCCGACACGGTGTTTGCCGCACCCTGACCGATCAACTCCCGATCAAGGTCGCTGCGGGTGCCGCCCATCTTGTCCGTCGCCACCGCGCACAGCAGGCTTTCCACACTGGCGATCAACGCGACGGTCAGCACGCCGGTGAGCACGCCGACCCACATGCCGCCCGGCACCTGCGGCAGGTGCAGCGAATCGAGCAGTGAGCCAGGGATCACCACTCGCTCCAAGTCAAGCGCGAGCCCAGTGGCCAATGCGGTGGCGGCGACCACGGCCACCAGTGGTCCTGGGATCTGCCGCAGCGGGTGCGGCAACCGCGGCCACAACAGCAACACCGTAATCACCGCCAGGCCCACCACCGCAGCGGGATCATGGATATCGGCGAGCTGACCAGGCAGGTCGACGAGGTTAGTGATCGCGTCGGTACCCGGTGCACCACCGAGCAACACATGCAACTGGCCTAACACGATGGTGATGCCGATACCGGCCAGCATCGCGTGCACTACCGCGGGTGAGATCGCCAGGGCCCCCCGGGCCACCCGGCTGACTCCAAACAGCACCTGCAGCAGGCCAGCAGCCACTGTGATGGCACACGTGACGCCCCAGCCAAACCGCCCAACCAGGTCGGCCACCACCACGGTGAGTCCCGCGGCGGGACCGCTGACCTGCAGGGGTGAGCCACCAAGCAGCCCGGCCACAATCCCCCCGACAACGGCGGCGATGAGTCCAGCCATCACGGGAGCACCCGAGGCCACGGCAATGCCCAGCGACAGCGGTACCGCAACCAAGAAGACCACTAGCGAAGCAGGCAAGTCGTGACGCAACAGCGTGTGCAGCCCGCCTGGTGCCGATAGGGGCGGCGCTGCGGGCGTGGGCGAAGCGGCGGGCACCAAGCACAACCTCCTGCAGGTCGATGGGCGGGCGGTCGGCTGCGGGTCCGGCGCACGCGGCACCGTCACGTCGCTCCGCTGCGCATCCACGGCCGAAGGAGATCCAAGGTGACGTTCTACTGTCGTCAGCCCCTACCTGATAATGATAATCCGAATCACATCGACCGTTAGGGAGGCCGGACAGAAGTACCCCCGATCTCGCTGGCATCTCGCCCAATCGACCCATGGCCCCCACGATCACGTCACGCTGCGCTGCGGCGGGACGTGCATCCCCTGTCCGCGTCAGCCACCGCAACCGACGGGCCGACCCGTGCGAGCACGGCCGCCAGGCCGCGCGCAGCAAGCGGGAGCGGCCCGTCGGGCAGGTGAGCAAACTAGCGACTCGGCCAACTCACACGTCGACGGAGGCAGCGTGCTTGATCCTTTATAAAGCCAAATTCGGCAGCATGGCTAAGCGCCACCGATGACGAGGAGGACGGCCCTGCGGGCGGGCGCCCGTGCAGGTCTGAGCAGGTACAACTGAGCGCTTAATTGAGCGTGTTCGACCGCGACACGGCGAACGCCCATCACCACACGATCACGGTAATTGGCGTTTATGCTGGTAGATGGCGGAGGATGCGGGATTTGAACCCGCGAGGGTTTTAACACCCAACACGATTTCCAATCGTGCGCCCTAGGCCACTAGGCGAATCCTCCGCTCCGGAGGCTACCGCCACCATCGATCAACAGCCAAAACGGCAGGTAGATGGCTCGCCGTCGGGTGCAGTTGCTACTGGTCAGGCCAGAGACGGACAGGCTTTGAGAGTGCGCGGCCCATCGCCTGGCCACCCGGCCGAGCGATAGTCGCCACTAGGGTTGTGAGTCGCCGAGCGGTGCGCGAGCACGCTCATACCTCGATGGCGGGAGGCGGACCGTAACGTGAACCAGGATGGCGCGGAGGTCCAGGGCGGTCTGGATGCGCGGCACGAGCTGGAGAAGATGCGAGCGCGGATGGCCGAGATCAAGCAAGAGGTCGCCGCCGACGTGGACCAAAAGTGGGGATCACCGTTTCGAACTCAGGAGCTGTTCGATCTCAAGGTGAAGACGAGGCTGTCGAGCAACGATGAGTACCGGTCGTTGCAAGGCCGCGTTCAGGAGGCCGAGGCTGCTCTTGCTGCGGGGCCGGATCCTGCGACGGAGGCCGGCTCGGCGAGTTAGGTCACCTTCCACTCACCGAACCGCCTGAGAGTCGAAGCGGCAGCTAGACGGCGTCTAGTCAGGCCTGCAGTGTGCCGGTGAAGGGTAGCCCTTAGACTGGGTGACGGACCCCGCGTGGCGTCCATCTTGCGAACTCCCCCAGGGTCGGAAGGCAGCAAGGGTCAGCAGGCTCTGGCGGGTGCGCGGGGTCCCCTTATCTGTCACCTGGCTGTGCTGCCGTCACCCCGCTCCGTGGTGATTTGGTGGCTGGCGCGGTCGTAGCAAACCGACGTTAGAGCGCCTGATCATCTAGGCTGGGGATAGCCGACAGCGGCGCAGAGAGCACGCTCATGGCTCCAATGGTGGAAGGCGGACCGTAAACGTGAACCAGGACGGTGCGGAGGTCCAGGGCGGCGTGGATGCTGTGCGGCAGGAATTGGCGGAGATGCGCGCGCGGATGGCTGTGATCAAGGAAGAGGCCGCCGCCGAGGTGGAGCGTAAGTGGGTGTCACCGTGGCGAACCCCGGCCACGTTTGATCTCAAGGTGAAAACCCGTCTGACGGGCAACGAGGAGTATCGGTCGCTGCAGGGTCGTGTGAAAGAAGCCGTGGCTACCCTTGGCGCGGAGCCGGACGCCACCACGGAAGCCGGCTCCGCTAGGTAGTCGCCTTTCCAGGTCAACCTTCCGGGGCTGGGCGCAACCGGGTCCAGGACGGAGGCCGATGCCAGCCAAGGGCGCAACGCGCGGGCGCGTCGCCAGCACCGTCGCAACGGTAGCGTCGGTGCAGGCCCTCACTCCTCGCATGACGCGGATCCGGCTTCGCGATGCGAGCCTCGGTGGCCTGGACGCCATTCCCGGGCAGACGTTGAAGATCTACGTGCCGGATCTGCACAGCGGGCTTCCGGTGTCACGTGACTACACCGTGCGCGACTACAACGCCGCGCGACCGAGCCTGGACATCGATTTCGTGCTGCATGGTGGCGGCGCAGCAGCCAGTTGGGCGCGGCGGGTGCAGCCCGGAGAGACCCTGGAATTCGTCGGTCCGAGCGGGCGCTACCGGCCCGACCCCCACGCCGACTGGCACCTGTTCGCTGGGGACGAGACCGCGCTGCCGGCGATCCAGGCTTACGTCGAGATGCTGCCGGCCGGCGCCCGTGCATTCCTCTACGTGGAGGTTCCCGACGCCTCCGAGCAGCAGCCAATACCAGGAGCGGCCCGCCCGGCGGTGCACTGGCTGCACCGTGGCGACCGTGCGGCAGGCACGAGCACGGTGCTCGAGGACAGCATGCGAGCGATACGGCTGCCGCCGGGTCGGGGCCGTATCTGGATAGCGGGCCACACCCCGACGGTGCGACGAGTCCGAGCGCACCTGCTTGACCAGCGCGGAGTCGACCGGCGCGCGCTGTACGTCAAGGGCTTCTGGGATCGCCAAGGGCCAATGCCAGCGTGATACCACCCATCGATTGACCAATCGATGGATGGAGCTGTGACGTGTCTGGAGCGGAACGCAGAGTCAGCGCGACCGAGGCACGGGTGCGCTTCGGCGAGCTGCTTGACGGCGTGACGGCCCGCCACGATGTCGTTTTCGTTGAGCGGGCGGGCAAGGAGGTTGCCGTCGTGGTGTCTGTAGAGGACTGGGAGGCGGCGTGCGCCGGTCGGTCCGACAAGTAGGCCCGGGCGCAACGCAATGCTTGCTGAGTACCACGAGCGGCTGCGAGCAGAGGGCGCGATCGAGCGGCTCAAGGACTTCAACGTGGAGGGGGCGATCCGTGTCGGTAGGGACGACTGGGATGAGGAGCGTTACGGCCGGGTGCATTGACGCAAGCCTGGTAGTCCGGATCCTCGGCGGGGATTCTGCCGCCGTGGCCACCTGGGAGCGGCTCATTCAGTCGGGCGGTGAGCTGATCGCGCCAAGCTTGCTGCCCTACGAGGTGGCCAACGTGCTGCACCAGCAGCAGCGGATAGCAAAGATCACCGCGGAGACGGCTCAAGACGGGCTGCGGCGCGTCCTGCACCTACCTATCGACTTGTATGGCGATGCACAGTTGCTTCCCGGGCACTGGAAATCGCTCTCGAGCGCCATCTGCGGGCGACGTACGACGCACACTATGTCGCCCTCGCTGAGCGCTTTCGGGTGCGGCTGTGGACCTGCGACCACCGGCTGGCCGCAGAGCTGCGCGATGGGCTGCCGGAGGTGCACCTAGTGCAGTGAGGACCGTCTGAGGCGCCCGGTAGCCTCGCCGCCGTGGCACTGGCCCTCTACCGCAAGTACCGCCCGGCGACATTCGCCGAGGTGGTCGGCCAGGAGCATGTCACCGAACCGCTACGTATCGCTCTCGCGGCCGGGCGGATCAACCACGCCTACCTGTTTTCCGGCCCGCGCGGCTGCGGGAAGACGTCCAGCGCGCGCATCCTGGCCCGCTCACTGAACTGTGCGCAGGGTCCGACGCCGGATCCGTGTGGCGTCTGCCCTTCTTGCGTCGCGCTGGCCCCCGAGGGTCCGGGTTCCATCGACGTCGTCGAACTCGACGCAGCCAGCCACGGCGGTGTGGACGACGCGCGCGACCTGCGGGACCGCGCGTTCTACGCTCCGGCCGAGTCCCGATACCGGGTGTTCATCATCGACGAGGCCCACATGGTCACCACGCAGGGCTTCAACGCCTTGCTCAAGATTGTGGAGGAACCTCCGGAGCACCTCGTCTTCGTCTTCGCCACCACCGAGCCGGAGAAGGTGCTGGCGACCATCCGCTCCCGCACCCACCATTACCCGTTCCGGCTGCTGCCGCCGAGCACCATGCGCGGGCTGCTGGAACAGGTGTGCGCTGAAGAGGGGGTGACCATCGAGCCCGCCGTCTACCCGCTGGTGATCCGCGCGGGTGGCGGCTCCGCCCGGGACTCGCTGTCCGTGCTGGACCAGCTGCTCGCCGGGGCAGGTGCCGAGGGCATCGCTTACCGGCGGGCGGTGGCGCTGCTCGGGGTCACCGACGTCGCGCTGATCGACGACATGGTTTCCGCGCTTGCCGCCCAGGACGGCGCTGCGGTGTTCGCCACCATCGACCGGCTGGTCGAGGCGGGGCATGATCCCCGGCGCTTCGCCTCCGACCTCCTGCAGCGCTTCCGCGATCTCGTGTTGCTGCGAGTCGCCGCGGAGCCGGCCCGCCACGGGCTGGTCGACGCTCCCGAGGATCAGCTCGCGACGATGACCACCCAAGCCGAAGCGCTGGGCGCGGGCAGTCTCACCCGGTTCGCCGAGATCACGCACAACGGGCTCACCGAGATGCGTGGGGCCACCGCTCCTCGGCTACTGCTGGAGCTGCTGTGCGCCCGGATGCTGCTGCCGGCCGCCGCCGAGGGGGAGGCAGCGGTGCTGCACCGGCTGGAGCGTCTGGAGCGTCGGTTTACCATCGCTGCACCCGCGCCGGAGGCCGACGCGGGGCACTCACCGGCCCCAGCCGACGTCGCCGAGCCCATACCGGCCCCGCCTTCGAGACCTCCGGATCCATCGAGCCGGCCTACCCGTCCGGCCGATCCACCGGTCACCCAATCACCGGTCACCCAATCACCGGTCCCCGAAGCGCAGCCCGTAGCCACGCCAGAGCAGCTCGATGCGGCTGCGGTGCGACGGGTGTGGCCGGCCCTGTTGGACGCGGTGCGCGAGCAGAGCCGGACCACCCAGGTACTGCTCAGCAATGCCACCGCGAGTGCGGTGCAGGGCTCTGCCCTGGTTTTGAACCTGCCTAACGCTCCGCTGGCCCGCCGGCTGGGCGAGGACCGCAACGTGGAGCTGATCAAGGCAGCGCTGCGCACCGTGCTGGGGGTTGACTGGCAGGTGCGCTGCGAGCATGTCGGCGGCGACTCAGGTATCCCCAGCGCTCAGGTACAGCCCCAGAAACAGCTACAGCCCCAGAAACAGCTACCGCGGACCCGTCCACCGGAGCGTCCCGTCAGCCGTCGTCCGGCGGCGCAGGAACCGGACGACGGTGTTCCCTCACCTCCGGAACCACCGATGGATGACGACGAGGCGATGCTCGCCGAGGCCGCCGGTATGAGCCGAGAGCATGCCACCCGTCGGGACCCTGAGGAGGTTGCGCTGGCGTTGCTCGCCGAGCAACTCGGCGCTCAGCGCATCGACGAAGGCTAACGGTCACGAGCACCACCAGGGACGGAGCGGCACGTGTGAGTTGCCGCTGCTGTCCGGGCGCACCGCCAGCATCTGGTGCAGCTGGATTCCATTGCGCTCGAAGGACAGCCGAGAACCGGCCATGTACAGCCCCCACACTCGCGCTGTGGCCTCGCCGACCTCGGCCACGCACTCGTCCCAGTGCGCGGCGAGGTTGGCACACCACCCTTTCAGGGTCAGCGCGTAGTGCTCCCGCAGATTTTCCACGTGGCATATTTCGAAGCCGACGTTCTGCGCCTCGGTGATGATCTTGCCGGCTCCGGCTAATTCACCGTCGGGGAACACGTAGCGATCGACGACCACATCGATCTGTACCTTGCTCCGGTTGTCCGGCTGGGTGATGCAGTGGTTGAGCAGCCGGCCTCCCGGGCGAAGCTTGGCTAGCAGCAGCCCGAAGTACGACGGGTAGGTGTGCACTCCGACATGCTCCGTGAGCCCGATTGAGCTCACCGCGTCGTAGTCGCGGCCGGGGGCGTCCCGATAATCCAGGTGACGCACTTCCGCCAGCTTGGTCAGGCCCTCCCGGACGATTGCCTGTTGTGCCCATAGGGCCTGTTCGGCGGACAGTGTGACGCCCAGCGCCCGAACCCCGCGGCGGGCGGCATAGCGCACCATGCCACCCCAGCCGCAGCCGACGTCGAGCAGTCGCATCCCAGCCTGCAGCCCCAGCTTGTCGGCAATCAGTTCGTGCTTGCGCTCCTGGGCTTGTTCCAGACTCACGTCCGCATGGTCGAAGACAGCGCAGGTGTAGGTCATCGACGAGCCGAGCACCAGCTCGTAGAAACGGTTGGAGACGTCGTAGTGGTGGTGCACCGCCTCGGAGTCGCGGTGCCGGGAATGTGCCAGCCCTTCCACGACTCGCCGCCACCGTGGCCGCGACTCCTGAGGTGGCGGCGGCACCGGCCGCAGCAACTCCCAACCCAGCGAGCGGGTGATCAACGCCAGCTCCGCCATGGTCGGGCGGCGGAAATGCACCTCGTCTGCCATCAGCTGCATCGCCCGGTACGGATCTCCTGGGTGTACACCCGAAGCGCGCAGGTCACCGGAGATGTAGGCCCGCGCCATGCCGAGATCGCCCGGCGCCGTGAACAGGTAGGTGGCACCGCGCGGGGTGACCAGATGCACGCTGATCTCGGAGTCGGGCGGACCGGTGGTGCTGCCGTCGTAGGCGGTGAATCTGACCGGGAACCGGCCATCGGTGAGCAGATTCACGATCCCCGCCAGCGACAGCCGATCCGGCGTCGATGCGGTCGTTGCCGGAGTAGGGCGCCGGAAGGTCGTCATCTGCGTCGCACCGCCTTCGCGTAGAGGTCCACCAGTCGCCCGTCAGGGTCATAGCGCTGCTTGAGCGCCGCGTAATGGTCGCCGCCGTAGCGAGCGTCGAACTCCTCCTGCGAGTAGAAAGCGTCCGAGTACAGCGACTTGTGCCCGCCCACCGCGTCAACCTGGCGCTCGATGGCCCGGTTGGTATCGCTTCCGGATCCGCCGGGGGCGATCGGCACGGTTGACCAGAAGCCCACATTGACGTAGTCACAGCCGCATGCCAGGGGATACAGCGGCCAGTCGCGGTCGCCGCGCAGCCGCAACGGGCACAGCCACACCGGCTTGATGTCGACGTGCTCGGCAAACCAGCGCAGGAATTCCGCAGTGCGTTCAAGGGGGATCTCGACGTCTTGGATCACGCGTTCCCGGCGCGGGCGGCCCCGCCACACCTCTAAGCGGTTCTCCAGATCGAAACGGTTCGCCAGCGTAACGATCTTCCAGTAGACGTCGCTGCGGCGCAGCCGAGCCGGCCAGAGCCGCCGGATCACTGGGTGCTGGACGCCGAGGGCCCCCGAGCACCAAAACCAGTCGGTGTCCCAGCGCCACAGGTAGTCGTGAGTGCTCACGACGTCGTGCTGGTGCTGTTGGATCGAGCGGTAGTAGATCTGCGCCCCGGTGTAATCGCTGGCCGGTCCTCGATGGTCGATGCGCCGACCCAATGTCAGGTAGGACTCAGTGGGGGAGAACATCACACCGTCGAGATAATCGACGTCCTCGTCATCCCACTTTCGGCTGGCCATGATGTGCGCAACGCCGGTGCACAGCTCATCAAGGTCGTCGAAGCGGACGTGCCTCAGCGCGACATGCGAGCGCACCGGTTCCAGCTTGATGCGCAGCCGGGTCGCGTAACCCAGCGTGCCGTATGAGTTGGGGAATCCGGCGAACAGATCATCTCCCGGGCTTGCGGTGACGATCTCACCCGCGCCGGTGAGAACGTCCAGCTCCAGCACCGACTCGTGTGGCAAACCGTTGCGGAATGATGCCGCCTCGATACCCAGGCCACTCACCGCACCGCCCAGAGTGATCGTCCTGAGCTGCGGCACGACCAGCGGGGTCAGCCCATGCGGCAGTGTGGCGGCGACGAGATCCTCGTAGGTGCACATCCCTGCGACGTCGGCGGTACGGGTGGCCGGGTCGACGTGCAGTACCCCGGTAAGGCCTGAGACGTCCAGGCCCGGGCTGCCTGTCGCGGCGCGCGACCGGAACAGGTTCGACGTTCGTTTGGCCAGCCGCACCGGCGATCCCGCTGGGATCGCCCGGTAACTGGCTCGCAGCCGCTGCACAGCATCGCGATGGCAGCGCTGCGCCTCGGTGAGCTGCACGCCTTGCACGCTACGGCCAAACATGGCTCGACCGCACGGTTTCTCCGGCGCAGACGTGGCTACCCTGTGGCATCACTACTGTGTGACGTGACTAGTCCGGGCCACACAGGCCATACGCTTTTTCCCGCGGCCCGGAAATCGACGAGAGGAGCCGCAGTGCAACCCGGTGGAGCGCCCGATATGAACATGATTCTGCAGCAGGCTCAGCAGATGCAGCAGCAGCTGATGAGCGCGCAGGCAGAGCTCGCCGAGGCCGAGGTCACCGGACAGGCCGGTGGTGACCTGGTCTTGGTCACACTGGCCGGCTCCGGCGAGGTTCTCAGCGTGACCATCGACCCCAAGGTGGTCGACCCCGACGACGTGGAGACTCTGCAGGACCTCCTGGTGGGCGCAATGGCTGACGCCCACCACGCCTTGCAGGACCTTACCCAGCAGAAGATGGGTCCGCTGGCCAGCGCGCTCGGCGGTCCTGGCGGGGGTCTTGGCCTGCCTGGGGTGTGACTAACCCGCCGACGCACTTCGTCCCGCGGAGGCGGAATTATGACTGTGTACGAGGGCGTCGTCCAGGACCTCATTGACGAGTTGGGGCGGTTGCCTGGTGTCGGACCGAAGAGCGCGCAACGGATGGCCTTCTACCTGCTGGCTGCCGACCCGGCTGACGTGACCCGGCTGCAGGATGCGCTGCAGCGGGTCAAGGACGGGGTGGTCTTCTGCGCTGTCTGCGGCACGGTCTCGGAGAAGGAGACCTGCCGGATCTGCGCTGATCCACGTCGCGATCCCATGGTGGTCTGTGTGGTCGAGGAACCCAAGGATGTGCTCGCGGTGGAGCGCACTCGTGAGTTCACCGGCCGATATCACGTGCTGGGCGGCGCCCTTGATCCACTGTCCGGAGTCGGCCCCGACCAGCTGCGGATTCGGGAATTGCTGACCCGGATAGCTGCCGACGATGTTACCGAAGTGATCATCGCAACCGATCCGAACACCGAGGGCGAGGCCACTGCCACCTATCTGGCGCGGATGCTGCGGGACTTCCCCGGCCTGACAGTGACCCGGCTCGCCTCCGGCCTGCCAATGGGCGGTGACCTGGAGTTCGCCGATGAGCTCACCCTCGGCCGCGCCATGTCCGGACGGCGCGCCGTCTGAGACTCCACCACTCGCTAGTACACCGCCACATGGATGCCTGTTGCACTCACAGAGGCGCTGCGAGCAGCGACAAGCATCCATGTGTCGGCCAAACGCTCAGGCGTGCAGATGCGCCAGGCATGGTGGGGTTTCGCCCTCGGTGGGGGACCCGAGGCTCAGCGCATCACCCGGTTCACCGCTGATACGACAGCGTTCAGTGAAGCGGTGACGATGGACCCGGAGACCCCGACACCCCACAGGACCTGCTCGCTGACGGAGCACTCGAGATACGCCGCGGCCGCGGCATTGTCACCGGCCGACATAGCGTGCTCGGAGTAGTCGAGCACCCGTACGTCGAATCCCAGAGTGGCCAGCGCATCGACGAAGGCCGCGATGGGGCCGTTGCCCGAGCCGGTGATCTGGTGTTCCTCGCCTTCCACGAGCACGCTGGCCTGGATCTCGTCGTGGCCCTCGCCGTCGTCGGACAGCTGGTGCCGTAGAACCCGCAGGGGGGTGTTTCGGTCCAGATAGTGCTCGGCGAAGAGGTCTCGAATCTGCTGCGGCGAGACCTCGCCACCTCCCGTGTCGGTGTGCTGCTGGATGACACGAGAGAACTCGATCTGCAGCCGTCGCGGCAGCTCCAGCTGGTGCTCGGCCTTCATCACGTAGGCGATGCCGCCCTTGCCGGACTGCGAGTTCACCCGGATCACAGCCTCATAGGTGCGCCCGACGTCCTTGGGATCGATGGGCAGGTAAGGCACCTCCCAGCGATGCTCATCCACCCTAACGCCGGCTCGAGCCGCGTCGGCCTGCATCGCCTGCAGTCCCTTGTTGATCGCGTCCTGGTGGCTACCGGAGAACGCGGTGTAGACCAGGTCACCGCCGTAGGGATGCCGCTCGGGAACCGGCAGCTGGTTGCAGTACTCAACGGTACGGCGGATCTCGTCGATGTCGGAGAAGTCGATCTGGGGGTCGATGCCCTGGCTGAACAGGTTCATTCCCAGCGTCACCAGGCACACGTTGCCGGTGCGCTCCCCGTTGCCGAACAGGCAGCCTTCGATACGTTGCGCACCTGCCTGATAACCCAGCTCGGCGGCGGCCACCGCGGTGCCACGGTCATTGTGCGGATGCAACGAGAGGACCACCGCACTGCGCCGTTCCAGGTTTCGGTGCATCCACTCGATCGAGTCGGCGTAGACGTTGGGCGTGGCCATCTCGACGGTGGCCGGCAGGTTCACGATCACCGGCGCGTCCGCCGTGGGTTGCCAGATCTCGGTGACCGCGTTGCACACCTCGGCGGCGTAGGTCAGTTCGGTACCGGTGTAGGACTCCGGCGAGTACTGAAAGCGAAAGTCGGTGTCGGAGTACTTGCCTGCATACTCCACCAGCATCTCGGCCGCTGAGGTGGCTATCTTCTTGATCCCCTCGCGCTCCTCCCGGAACACCACCCGGCGCTGCAGGATCGACGTCGAGTTGTAGATGTGCACGATCGCCTTGTGCGCGCCCTCCAGTGCCTCGAAGGTGCGCTCGATCAGTTCCGGCCGGCACTGTGACAGCACCTGGATGCGCACATCCTCGGGCACTACACCTTCGGTGATGATCTCGCGGACGAAGTCGAAATCGGTTTGGCTGGCCGAAGGGAACCCGACCTCGATCTCCTTGTAGCCCATCCGCACCAGCAGCTCGAACATGCGCCGCTTGCGCGCCGGACTCATCGGGTCGATCAAGGCCTGGTTGCCGTCCCGAAGATCAACCGCACACCACTGGGGTGCCCGGCGGATCGTGATGTCGGGCCACGTGCGGTCCGGCAGTGATACCGGTTCCACAGTCTGAGCAAAGGGCCGGTAGCGCTGCGCAGGCATCGCGCTGCCGCGTTGGAGGTTCCATCGGGGCTGGTCGAGCGGAACTACTGCGATGGGAGCTTGGATGCGGCTGGTGTCGCCTGCGGTGAACGTACTGGGCTCGGCATCACTGGGGCCGATATCAGCCGGTTTGGGAGTCCTCGTCTGCTTCGGTGCCATCTCTGCGCCTTCTGGTAGCCGGACAATCCGACCGGCGGATGCGCGCGGGCGACTCCGCGACGGGGGGCCGGTCGTCGTCAGACCCCGTCGCGGCAGCGAAGCAGCAGAGCGCGTGCCACTCGATGACGGTAACCGGATCCTCCCGGCAGCACGCAACCACCCTCCCGGATGGTGAGACCCCCGCTGTGCCCGTTCCCTCACGAACAGTGCAGACGGTGGCAGACCGTGGCAGACTCTCGGTATGGGTGGAACTGTTCGGGACTCTTCCAGCCGCGCGTCGGTCCGCGGAGGCCGTGCCAGGATCGCCGGACTCATCGCGGCGGTGATCCGGATCGTGGGCTGGCTCTTCGTCGCGATCTTGGTGGCGCACATCGCGCTCACGTTGGGCGAAGCCAACCCGGCCAACGGCATCACGATGTGGGTGGCGTACTGGGCGGATCGCCTCCAGCTCGGCTTCCAAAATCTGTTCACCCCGGCCGACGCGGACACGCGGGTACTGCTCAACTACGGCCTCGCGGCACTTTTTTGGCTTGTGGTGAGTTCGGTGTTGGCGCGTCTGGTGCGGCGTCTCGGCTGACCAGCCGGGAGACTGGACCGTCCGTGGCCGCAGGCCGGTGCCGATTACCGGGTGTGGCATGAGACGGAGGGTGCCGCGGGGCAGCTATTCCGGGTGAATGAGGCGATGTTCACCCCTTCGCGTTCTTCGACTACGAACCGTAGCTTTACGCTCTGTATGGCGCCCGACACGGTATGTTACCGATGAGTTTCGCCGGACGATGGTAGCTGTAGGTGACCAGTCGCCGGAGGATCTTAGGGTCGCTGAACGACCGCATTTGCGTGGCCACCACCCGGACCCGCGGCCTTCCGTCACTATTGTCTGACTAGGCATTGTGCCAGCTCAGAGGGCTGATGACAGCCATCGGAGCGATCATGGAACCGCGTCGGCAACGTCGCGGGGCGGCTGAACAGCCCGCCACTGCGGTGCTGAAACCCGGCTGAGCGTGAACGTGGCAACTACGCTCTGTCCACCGCGCCTGACCGCTTGCGTTCTTGGTCGGCTTGATCCAAGCTGCCGCTTACCTGACGGGAGCAGCTGTCCCGGGGAGGCGTGCTGAGAAAGGAGGCCGTCCAGCGGCGATCGGCCGTTGCGGCGACACTCGTTTGTCTCTGCCGTAACTCCCCGCCTCTGCACGCTTCCCGCTGCACGAACAACCCTGCACAAGGAAGCGGTGGTGGAGTTGGCTAGAACGGATGCTCGAGCCAGTAGATCTGGAGGAGCTGGACTGTTCAACGTTGTTAGTGTTGTGGTCCTCGTGTTCGGAGTGCTGATCATCGGGATAGCGGCTGCGCTTCTCGCCCGAACTCTGGCGGCGGCACAGAGCATTGACAAGAAGGCACAGACTATCTCGGGAAACGCCGGCAACATTGACGTTGCGACCGACTCGGTAGTCCAGCTTAACCGGACGAACGAGGTCGCCTCCTCGATCTTGACGAGCGCGAAGCCGCTGGAGGGTCAGCTCCGGACGGTCGACACCGTCGCCCGTGACATCGACGGGTTGGCGAAGTCGATCAACACGACCGCGGGAAGCATCAACGGCGCGGCCGGGACGATCAATAACAGTGCGGTTACGATCAACGCCACCGCGCAGGACATTGAAGGCAACGCCAGGACGATCAACGCCAGCGCGGCAACGATCAACGGCACGGCGAGAGGAATCAACACCCAGGTTGCCTTGATCCTCGAGGTCGCACAGCGCATCGACGCTGACGCGGTGCAGATCAATCAGAACCTCGCGGAGACCGTCATTCTCGCCCAGAACATCAACACCGACAGCAGTAACATTCTCAACCAGGCGATCAGAGCCGAACTGACGTCGCGCTGCATCAATGCGAAGGTGCGTCTCAACCTGATCGCCCCGCCCGAGCCAGGCTGCTAGGAGGACGGAAGATGACAACGCAACAAATCTCTCGGTCGTCGACCGTCAGCTCCGGGCCTCCTTCTGGCAGCAGTTCCTTCGTCAGGTGGCTGTGGATCTGGGTCACGCTAGGAATCATCGTCGTAGTGGTCGTCATCGGGTTCTTGATCGGCATCGTGCGAGCGTTGGAGTCGATCGATGTGGGTCTGTTCGGTGCGTCTAACTCCGTGGCGGGTGCCACGGGCGACGTGACTGCGCTGCCCAACTACATCCAGACGATCAACTCCGCACTGACGGACATCGACACCTCGCTGAAGCCGATCCGCGGTCAGGTCGCCGATGCCACTGCCTCGCTGCAGTCCATCAGGGGTTCTCTGCAGACGGTCGACGCATCGTTGAAGGACACCAATTCGGCGCTGGGCAACATCAACGGATCGTTGATCAGCACCTCGGGTCTGCTGATCTCCACCGCGACCTCGGTGGCCGTCGTCAATGGCTCTCTGATCGACACCTCCAACATTCTGGTGCAGGTCCTCGGCAACGCGGGGGCGATCGAACTCACCCTAGAGTCGATCCAAAACGTGAACAGCCAAGGTACTGCCCTGATCGTCCAGCAGGTTGACGTCATCAACGGCAACCTGACACGGATTCAGGATGATACTTTCAACATCAATCTGGAACTCCAGGAAGTCAACCGCCAACTCCTGAACATCTGCACGTCGCCAGTGCTATCTTTGCTTCCCCCGTTCCGGTGCGACCCGGCCCAGCCGTAGGAGGTGACTGAATGCGACGATTGACCTCCAACGCCCTCCCGGGCATCATGCTTGTGCTCGTCATCGCCTGGGCGCTGTTCGCGGTGCTGATGCTGACCGGCATTATCAGCACGGCTAACCGGATCGAGAACCGGGTTGGCGTGATCAACAACGCGGTGACCCCAATCAACAGCAAGCTTGACGTTGTCCCGATCCTTGCCCAGGTTCAGGACACCGCCGGGCAGATCCGTGACGCGGCTACGCCGCTGACCGGAATCATCGGAAGTGTGGCCAATTCCGCTAGCAGTATCGACGTCACTGCTAAGCAGATTATAGCTTCGGCAGAGTCGATCAACAGGTCTGCAAAGTCGATCAATCAGTCGGTATTGCAGATCAATCCCGCCGTGGTGTCAATCGAGGCCACACTGAACTCGATCGAGGCTAACGCCACTTCGATCAACGCTAACGCGCGCCAGATCGGCGCCAACTTCATCCAGATCGTCGACCTTGGGTACGACATCAAGACCAGGGTCACGATCGCCAGTGCACAGGCCGATGACGTCATCAGGGAGACCCAGGCCATCGAGGCCGACTTTGATGACACTCTCGCCGAGGTGGTCCGGATCGAAAACAACGCTACTGGTATTGCGAGCTCTCCGTTGATCATGAATGCCGGCAACGGGGGCACGATGCGTGAAATGGCTCTTGCCGCCTCTGGTGCACGGGGGCCAGCTACTCAGGCTGGATTGCCTGCGTTCGATCTACTGCCAGCGGTGCCGGTGCTCGGGATTCCCGCGCTGCCGTTGCCGCCGGTCGGCCAACTGACGGCGGAGCTCAACAGAACCCTGTTGGGTCTGCCAGTTCTGAGTGACGTCGGCAACGTCCTCGGCTCCGTGGGTGGCGCACCGAAGTAGCCGCCAAGGAGATCGATTTAGCCCCAATCGGGGGCGCCGGCCCAGACGGGTCGACGCCCCCGATTGTCGTTTGATGACGTGTTCTGCGGGCCGGTTTCCGGACCGATCAAAGCTTGAGCACCT
Source organism: Actinomycetota bacterium (assembly GCA_030862525.1). Classification (GTDB taxonomy): domain Bacteria; phylum Actinomycetota; class Actinomycetes; order Mycobacteriales; family Pseudonocardiaceae. Next base: position 18,407 of record JALZDN010000019.1, read on the forward strand.
CACCGTGGGGTGCGACGTGGATCTCGGTTCCCACGGGAGCCAGCTCGCGGAACAGGCCGTAGTGCTTGTCGGGTTTGGCAAGGATGGCCTGATGGATCGGCATTGCAAGCCCAGGATCGACTGCCCGGAGGTAGTCCACCGCCTCGGAAACCTTCAGCCACGGTGCCGCGGTGGGCAACAGCAGCACGTCGACGTCGCGATTGACCACGGTGAAGGAGTCCCCGGGATGCAGCACCGTGCCGGCCCCACCGTCGAGGAAATAGCCATTGTTCGGGATCACCGGGATATCCGGATGGATCACACCGTGGTCACCGCCGATCACGTCGACCGTCACGCCGGCTAGCTCAAACTGCTCGCCAGGACGCACCACCCGGTGCGCAATGCCCGCCTCAGCGAGCGGCTCAGCCGAGCCGACGTCGACGAGCAATTGCGCTGCCGGGTTAGCGGCCAGCAGGGCGGGCAGCCGGTCGAGGTCGAGGTGATCGGGATGCTGATGGGTCACCAGAATCGCATCGAGTCCGTCAAGTTCCTCGAAGCCGGCGGAGTAGACCCCAGGGTCCAGCAGCAGCCGAGCCGTCCCGATCTCGGTCAGCACGCAGGACTGCCCCAGGTGCACGATCTGCATGGGTGGTCACCTCCTCGTGAGGGTCAGCCGTCAGCCTGCCACGCCGGGAGCGGCTCGGCCTTCCCGGCCGCATTCGATGCCATAGATCTCCGGGCTGCCGGTAACCTCGGCGGCGTGGCACGAGTGGTCGTCGACGTGGTGTTGAAACCAGAGATCCTTGACCCGCAGGGTCAGGCGATCGCACGTGCACTGCCCCGGCTGGGTTTCGAGGGGGTGCATGAGGTGCGGCAGGGTAAGCACTTCGAGCTCGAGGTAGCAGACGCCATCGATGACGCCGCCCTGCACCGGATGGCAGGCGAGTTGCTCGCCAACCCCGTGATCGAAGACTGGACGGTGCGGCGGCTGTGAGCTTGGCGTCCTGCCGGATCGGCGTCATCACCTTCCCCGGCACGCTCGACGACGTCGACGCCGCCCGCGCAGTGCGTCACGCTGGGGCCGAGGCGGTATCGCTGTGGCATGCCGATGATGACCTGCGTGGGGTGGACGCCGTCGTGGTGCCCGGTGGGTTCTCCTACGGCGACTACCTGCGCGCCGGCGCGATCGCCGCGCACCAGCCGGTGCTGCGTGCCCTGGTGGCCGCCGTCCGCCAGGGCACGCCGGTCCTGGGCATCTGCAACGGTTTCCAGATCCTGTGCGAGGCGGGGCTGCTGCCCGGCGCGCTGGTGCGCAACGTCGGTCTGCACTTCGTCTGCCGTGATCAGCGGCTGCGGGTGGAGAGCAGCGTGACGGCCTGGACCGGCCGGTACCCGCCGGGCGCCGAAATCCTGGTGCCGCTGAAATCCATGGAAGGCCGGTATGTGGCCGATGGAACGACGTTGGCCGAGCTTGAACGCGACGGCCGCGTGGTGTTCCGCTACCTCGGCGCCACCCCGAACGGCGCGGCCAACGACATCGCCGGGATCGCCTCAGCGGATGGTCGGGTAGTCGGGCTGATGCCGCATCCCGAGCACGCGATCGACCCGCTCACCGGCCCCTCCGCTGATGGCCTGGACCTGTTCCGCTCGGCCGTCGACGCGGTGTTCAGCTGTGCCCGCTAACCCCGACGCCACACATCGCCGTTCGGCTCCGAATAGCGCTTCTCATGCGGTCGGTAACCGTTATTCGGCTCCGAATGGCGACGAATACTCTCAGCGGGTGGATTCCGTGCAGTTTGCTGCTGCTACTCCCGAGCTCCTACAGCCCTATCGCGAGCTGGGGCTGGCCGACGACGAGTATGCGCGGATCCGGGAAATCCTCGGACGCCGGCCTACGGAGGCCGAGCTGGCGATGTACTCGGTGATGTGGAGCGAGCACTGCTCCTACAAGTCCTCCAAGGTGCACCTGCGCTATTTCGGCGAGACGACCACGGCGGCGATGCGGCAACGGATGCTCGCCGGTATCGGAGAGAACGCCGGCGTGGTCGAGGTCGGGGACGGCTGGGCGGTGACCTTCAAGGTCGAATCACACAATCATCCGTCCTATGTGGAGCCCTATCAGGGTGCAGCGACCGGGGTGGGAGGGATCGTGCGCGACATCATGGCGATGGGCGCCCGACCGATCGCGGTGGCCGACCCGCTGCGGTTCGGCCCCGCCGGCGACGCCGACACCAAGCGGGTACTGCCCGGGGTTGTCGCCGGGATCGGCGGTTACGGCAACAGCCTTGGCCTGCCCAACATCGGTGGCGAGACTGTCTTTGATCCCTCCTATGCGGGCAATCCACTGGTCAACGCGCTGTGCGTGGGCGCGATGCGGGTCGCCGACCTGCACCTGGCGCATGCCAGCGGCGCCGGCAACAAGATCGTCCTTTTCGGCGCTCGCACCGGCCTGGACGGTATCGGCGGGGTCTCGGTGCTGGCCAGCGAGAGCTTCAGCGCCAATGCCGGGGATCACGGGGTGGGCAGGAAGAAGCTGCCCAGCGTGCAGGTGGGCGATCCGTTCACCGAGAAGGTGCTCATCGAGTGTTGTTTGGAGCTCTTCAAGGCCGGCCTCGTGTCCGGTATCCAGGATCTCGGCGGGGCGGGGTTGTCCTGCGCGACGAGTGAGCTGGCCAGTGCCGGCGACGGCGGCATGCGGATAGGGCTGGATGCGGTGCCGCTGCGGGCGCCGGACATGACGGCGGCCGAGATCCTGTCCAGCGAATCCCAGGAGCGGATGTGTGCCGTGGTGCGTCCCGCCGATGTGGACGCTTTCATGGCGATGTGCGCGAAATGGGACGTCACCGCGACGGTGATCGGCGAGGTCACTGACGGCGAACGCCTGGTGATCACTTGGCACGGCGAGACGGTGGTGGACGTGCCGCCGCGCACCGTCGCGCACGAGGGGCCGGTGTACCACCGGCCGGTGCAACGGCCGTCCACTCAGGACGCGCTGCAGGCGTCGGTTCCTGATGCGTTGGCCAGACCATCCACACCGGCCGAGTTGACGGCGACGCTGCTGCGGATGGTGGCCAGCCCGGGATTGTGCTCGCGGGCCTGGGTGACCGACCAGTACGACCGCTACGTGCGCGGTGACACGGTGCTCGCGCAACCCAGCGATGCGGGCATGGTGCGCATCGACGAGACCACGCACCGCGGAGTGGCGGTGGCCACCGACGGCAACGGCCGGTACTGCGCGCTGGATCCCTACGCCGGCGCCCAGCTGGCACTGGCCGAGGCCTACCGCAACGTCGCGGTCACCGGGGCCACTCCGGTGGCGGTGACCGATTGCCTCAATTTCGGCGCTCCGACCGATCCTGGTGTGATGTGGCAGTTCCAGCAGGCCGTCCGCGGCCTGGCCGACGGCTGTGCCGCACTCGGCATCCCGGTCACCGGCGGCAACGTGAGTTTTTACAACCAGACCGGCGACACCGCGATCCTGCCAACCCCGGTGGTGGGGGTGCTCGGCGTGATCGACGATGTGCGCCGCCGAATCCGCACTGTGTTGGGCAGCCCCGGTGATGAGGTCTGGCTGCTCGGCGACACCCGCGACGAGTTCGGCGGCAGCGAATGGGCACACGAGATGCACGGGCATCTCGGCGGTCGCCCGCCTGCGGTGAATCTGGCCCGCGAGCAAGCGATCGGCGAGGTACTCGCCGCTGCCTCCCGCGACGGCCTGCTCAGCGGGGCACACGACCTGTCCGACGGCGGTCTCGCGCAGGCGCTGGTGGAAGCGGCCCTGCTGAGCGGCCACGGTGCTCGGATCACGCTGCCCGCGCAGCTCGATCCGTTCGTCGCCCTGTTCGCCGAGTCCGCCGGCCGCGTCCTGCTCGGCGTGTCCAGCACGCATGCTCGCCGTGTCGCGCAACTGTGCACGGACCACAAGGTGTCGGTGACCCGGCTCGGCGAGGTCCACACCAGGGCCGTACTGGAGATCGTTGACGTCGCCGCCCTCAGTCTGGGTGAGCTTCGAGCCGCCTGGGAAGGCACCCTGCCGGCCCTCTTCGGCCCCTGAGCGCCGTTACCGCGTTCTGGATGCAGACTGCACCAATCAGCCCCTGATTACGGCAGTCTGCATCCAGAACGTGTGGAGAGTGATGAGGGTCGATCCGGATGACTTGGGGGGTGCGTTGGGGGCGGTTGCGGCGTGGCTGGAGGGGGACGCTCCGGAGCCTGGGCGCGCCGAGCTGGCGCAGGCCGTTCGGCTCAGCCTGCGTACCTTGGCGCAGGTGGCTCCCGGCGCCACCGTGGAGGTGCGGGTGCCGCCGTTCGCTGCGGTGCAGTGTGTCGCCGGGCCCATGCACGCCAGGGGACACCCGAGGGCGCACACCAGGGGCACCCCACCCAACGTGGTGGAGACCGACCCGCGGACCTGGCTCGAACTCGCTACCGGCAGGCTGGCCTGGACCGCGGCGTTGGTCGACGGGCGGGTGACAGCATCTGGCTCCCGGGCGGACGTCTCAGCGTGGTTACCCCTGGTGCTCCCTGGCTGAATGCGCAGATGCGGCGGGCGGGCTCGCATGTGGACAGTTCGTCGCGCACCATGGGGATATGACGCTGTCCCGGTTCGCTCGCGCAATGAATGAATTCGATCGCCGGGTGCGGGCCATCAGGCCAGACCAGTGGACCAACCCGACCCCGTGCACAGATTGGGACGTGCGAGCCCTGGTCGATCACCTGGTCACCGAGCAGCTGTGGGTGCCGCTGCTGCTCGACGGTGCCACGGTCGAGGACGTCGGCGATCACTTCGACGGCGATCAGCTCGGGGATGACCCGGTGGCGGCCTGGGAAAGTGCCGCAGCCGCGGCGCGGGAGGCGTTCGCAGCCCCAGGCGCTCTGCGGCGACCGGTCGAGCTGTCCTACGGGCGCCGACCCGCCGATGGATACTGCCAAGAGATGACCATGGACCTGACCGTGCACGCGTGGGACTTGGCCCGCGGAATCGGAGCTGATGAGCGTCTCGACGAGGAGCTGGTCCGCGAGGTGCTGGGTTTCATCGAGCCGCAGGTCGAACAGCTGACCGGCACGGGATTGTTCGCCGCGCCGATCCCGGTGGGCGAAGACGCCGACGCCCAGACCTGGCTGCTCGCCCTGCTCGGACGGCGGGCATGAGCTCAACGCAGGCCCAGCCCCGACTCGACAGATTCCGTCGTCCGCTCCACCATCGAACCCAGCTCGGACCGCTCCTCCCGAGCAGATTCCTCCCGAGCTGACGGTGGCCGCTGGCGAGAGCGGGAATCCCGAGTGGACGGTGACGTCCGAGGGGCGTCAGGTTTGCTGGTGACATCTCGCTGGGCTGGCGCATCCGGCCGGTTTCTGACCCACGGAACGGCGGCTTGGCGCTGGGTGACCGGTGGTGGTGCGGCGGCGGGCGCCACCGGTCCGCGCTGCACGGCGGCTGGTGGTGCGACGGCCGGCTGGGTTATCTCAGCGGGGGACTCCGTGGCAGGAGGCACCGGAATGGACTGCGGTGCCTGGCGAACCACCGCCGGCTGCGCGGCGGCCGGGAGCGGGGGGAGCACCGGGATTGGGCCGACCTGGTTGGCGGGGACGGGATGAGCCGGCCCGTGCTCTTGCGGGATCGTGGGTGTCGTGCTGGCGTCCCGGGGGCCGAGGACTTCCGCGGCGGTGCTTACCGTGACGGTGAGAACTGCGCCACAGGCCAACGCAACGCTGGCGACGACATTCCTGGCCGATCGAGAGTTGGAGGGTGGCCGCAGGTCGGGCTCACGGCGGTCGGTGCCGATCCATGCGATCAAGGCAGCGGCTGGAGGCCCGGAGCCTGCCTTGCGACGGTGGCGGGGTGTAGGTCTGGGCACTAAATCTCCGCGTGCGTGGTGGACTGGATTACCCCCGGGGTACCTGGATACTCCGCTTAGGCACCGCCCGACCACCCAGAGCAGGCAGCTCTACCCCATCGGCCTAGCATGCGCTGTGGGAGCGCGGCGACACCGCGTCAGTCGCGCGCAGGACCCACCGCCAGCCAGTAGACTCGAAATAGTGCCCCATCCCGTCGACAGGGAGTCGCAGGTGGGCAAAAAAGTGCCCCGCTATGACTCGGACGACCCCAGCGCAGACGGCAGCCCACATGACGACAGGGAACCGCGCGAAGAGTGCGGTGTTTTCGGTGTCTGGGCACCAGGTGAAGAGGTCGCCAAGTTGGCCTACTTCGGCCTGTTCGCCCTGCAGCACCGTGGCCAGGAGGCCGCTGGCATGGCGGTGTCCGACGGCTCACAGGTACTGGTGTTCAAGGACCTCGGGTTGGTCAGTCAGGTGTTCGACGAGCAGGTGCTGTCGAGTCTGGCCGGGCATATCGCGGTCGGACACTGTCGTTACTCCACCACCGGGTCCACCACTTGGGAGAATGCCCAGCCCACGTTCAGGACCACGGTCACCGGATCGGGCTTGGCGCTAGGTCACAACGGCAACCTGGTCAACACCGCCGAACTGCTGGAACAGGCCCGCAAGGTCGGCGCACCCACCCGCAACGGTGCCACCACGGATTCCGACTTGATCACTGGCCTGCTGGCCACTGCCGCGGCCGACGTCGGCATCGAGGAGGCTGCCCAGCGCCTACTGCCCCAGCTGCGGGGAGCGTTCTCGCTGGTGTTCTGCGACGAGGACACGCTTTATGCCGCGCGGGACCCACACGGTGTCCGCCCGCTGGTGCTGGGTAGGCTGGATCGTGGCTGGGTGGTCGCCAGCGAGACCGCGGCGCTGGACATCGTCGGTGCTAGCTTCGTCCGTGAGGTTGAGCCGGGCGAGCTGTTGGCCATCGATGCGGGCGGACTGCGCAGCTCGCGCTTCGCCAACCCCGAGCCCAAGGGTTGCGTCTTCGAGTACGTCTACCTGGCTCGTCCGGACACCACGATCGCCGGGCGCGGGGTGCACGCCACTCGGGTCGAGATCGGTCGGCGGCTGGCGCAAGAGCACCCGGCCGATGCCGATCTAGTCATCCCGGTGCCCGAGTCCGGTACTCCGGCGGCCATCGGCTACGCGCAGGGCTCGGGAATCCCGTATGGCTCGGGGCTGGTGAAGAACTCCTACGTTGGACGCACCTTCATCCAGCCGTCGCAGACGATCCGCCAGCTCGGCATCCGACTCAAGCTCAACCCGCTGCGCGACGTCATCCGGGGCAAGCGCCTTGTGGTGGTGGACGACTCCATCGTGCGGGGCAACACCCAGCGCGCTCTGGTTCGGATGTTGCGCGAGGCCGGGGCAATCGAGGTACACGTTCGGATTGCCAGTCCACCGGTGCGCTGGCCGTGCTTCTATGGCATCGACTTCGCGTCTCGTGCCGAGCTCATCGCCAATGACGCCGACGGCGGCGACGTCGATGCGATACGGCGCTCCATCGGCGCTGACAGTCTCGGCTATGTCAGTCTCGCGAACCTCATCGCGGCTTCTGAGCAGCCGGCATCCCGGCTGTGCACTGCGTGCTTCGACGGTCGCTATCCGATCCCGCTGCCGCCCAGCGAGTCCATCGGTAAGCACCTGCTTGAGGACGTCCAGCAGGAATCGCACCAGCCGGCGTTGCGGATCGGGTGAGCAGCGGCGAGACACCGAGCCCATCCCTGAGCGGGTAGCGTGACGTACTGCTCGTAGGCATCTTCGCGCCACCAGACCCGTGTCCTGGAGTCCGCATGCCATGACCGAGACCGACAGCCCGCACACCACCTACGCCGCAGCCGGGGTGGACATCAGCGCGGGGGAACGAGCCGTCGCCCAGCTGCGTCCGCACGCCGAGCGGACCAGCCGCCCCGAGGTACTGGGCGGCATTGGCGGCTTCGCCGGACTGTTCAAGCTCAAGCTCGACCGCTGGCGTGAGCCCGTCCTGGCGAGCTCCACTGACGGCGTGGGCACCAAGATCGCGGTGGCTCAGGCCATGGACTCCCACCACACCATCGGGCTCGATCTGGTGGCGATGGTCGTCGACGACCTGGTGGTCTGCGGAGCCGAGCCGCTGTTCCTGCAGGACTACATCGCCGTCGGCAAGGTCGTGCCGGAGCGAATCGCGGACCTGGTCGGGGGCATCGCGGAAGGCTGCGTCCGGGCTGGCTGCGCTCTGCTGGGCGGGGAGACCGCCGAGCACCCCGGGATGATGACCGATGGCGACTACGACCTGTCCGCGACCGGGGTGGGGGTGGTCGAGGCCGACGCCATCCTGGGGCCCGATCGCGTCCGGCCTGGCGACATCGTGGTGGCGATGGGCTCATCGGGTCTGCACTCCAACGGCTACTCGCTGGCCCGCCATGTGCTCCTGGACATCGCCCGAATGCCCCTGGACGGGCATGTGGAGGAGTTCGGCCGCACCCTGGGGGAGCAGCTGCTCGAACCCACCCGGATCTACGCCAAGGACTGCCTGGCTTTGGTTGCGGAGACCGAGGTGCGAACCTTCGCGCATGTCACGGGCGGCGGCCTGGCGGCGAATCTGACGCGGGTGATGCCCCGCGGGTTGGTCGCCGTGCTGGACCGCGGTAGCTGGACGCCCGCTGCCGAGTTCGCCCTGATTGCCCGGCTGGGTCGGGTGCAGCGCGAAGAGATGGAGCACACCTTCAATATGGGCGTCGGGATGGTTGCTGTGGTCGACCCCGCTGAGGTGGACCGCACGCTGGCCGTCCTGACCGCCCGGCACTTGCCGGCATGGGTGCTCGGCGAGGTGCGCAGATCCCGTGATGTGGGGGTCGACGCTGCCGCGAAAGACGCCGTCCGTGCCGTGCTCCGTGGGGATCACCCACGGTTCTGACCTCCATCAGACCACTGTGCTTGGAGGAGTCCGGGGCTGGGAGGAGTCCCGCACTGGGAGGAGTCCCGGTCACCGACGGTGCTGGCCGTACTCGTCCTCGTAAACGTCCTCGGTGTGGTCGCCGTCGACGTGGCTGACGCCGTTGTCGCCCGACAGCTCTCGTTGCAGGGCCTCAAGATCGGTCGTGGGGGAGCTGTACTTGAGCTCCCGCGCTACCTTTGTCTGCTTGGCCTTGGCTCGGCCGCGCCCCATGGCTCGACCCCCTTGCGCGCAGGGACGGGGCGGCCGGGGGAATCGGCGGCCTCGTTCATCTCGACAACATCCTCTGGCTCACACCGTACAGGGTTCCGCGGGCCGGATGCGACGCGGCCGCAGCCCCGCTCAGAGTGTCCCAGAAAATACGACCTGGGCGCGTCGCGGGCACCGGCCCGGGGGCTCGCGGCGGTGTGTGCAAGACTTCGCCGACCACATCGGGGGCAGGCTCCGCTCGACAGAAGGAGTTGGCATGGCTGTGCTGGCGCTCATGACCGCCAGCGGTGAGCCGCTGTCTTGGCTGGCCGTGGTTGTCGTCCTACTCGGCACGATCGGACTGATGATCGGTACTGCCCGACGGGTCAGAAACCGGGTCTGAGCTCGGCTGGTGGATGAGTCGGCGCTGTTCGGCGAGCAAGTCGTCCACTGAGGCGGCCCCGCTGGCATACCGGGCGCCGATCTCAGCATTGAAGGTATCCATCACCTGCTGCACCTCGCGGCGGCGCTGGGATACCGACATCTCCTGCGTGCGGTAGGCCTGCAAAGTGGTGTTGAGCTGCTCCCCGGAAAGCGATCCGACATCGGAGAGATCGACATCGGAAACCAGTGCCTCGATATTTCGGCGGTGCGCCTGCGCCCGCGAGGGTTCCAGGGTCTGGAAGCGACCCGAGCCGACCGCCGGACCCAGGGCGTGGGCCGAGAGGATCCGGGCCAGATCCGCCACGACAGGCGCGCTGCCGCCATCGCTGCGACGCCGTTGCTCGGCACGCACGATGTCGATCCGGGCGTGCAGTAGCCGGCGCAGGAAAGATAGATCGGTCTCCTCCTGGGCCGCGTCGTCTCGGCGCGCGCGAACCTCGGCCAGCGCCAGCTCGGACAGACCGGTGACATAGCCGGGATCCAGCACCCGGTCGATGCGCCGGCGCCCACCGGGACGAACCTCGATCACGGGACTCTGTCCTTCCCGGAGGCCCTATCGGGACTTCAGCCGGCGTAGTGCGGCCCGGCCTGGCGGTTCTCCGGTGTCTGGGGGGATCGAATCCGGATCCACCGACGCAGTGGCGTCGCCGGCGAGCAGCGGGGTGGCCGGATCCACCGAGCGTTTGAGCAGCGCCAGCGCGATCGGACCGAGTTCGTGGTGGGTGGCCACGGTGCCGACCCGGCCGACCACCCGCTGATCGGCCCGCACCGGGTCCCCGGTGCTGGGCAGCGTCTCGGGTGATTCCAGGTGCAGCAGGACCATCCGCCTTGGCGGGCGGCCCAGATTCGCCACCCGGGCCACCGTCTCCTGGCCCCGGTAGCAGCCCTTGTCCAGGTGTACCGCGGCGCCGATCCAGCCGACCTCGTGTGGGATGGTGCGCTCGTCGGTGTCGACGCCCAGTCGCGGGCGCAGCGCCGTTACCCGGATGGCCTCATAGGCCCAGGTTCCCGCGGGAGTGGCGCCGGCTGCGACGAGCCGTTGCCAGGTGTCGGTCAAGTCGCCGCGCGGCACCAGCAGGTCCGTCTGGTCCGCCCGAACGCGGACGAACCCTTCCAGCTGTCCGGCCTGCGCGAGCACCTTGCCGGTGGCGGGACCGAGCAGCGAGAGCACGGCCAGCTCGGAAGTCGCATCCCGCGGCGCCACCTTCGACCAGAACACCATCGATGTCAGGTAGGCCAGCAGCGCCTCGGCCTTGCCAGGCTCGGTGTCCAGCCACACCGTCTCGTGCACGTGGGAGGCCACCGCATGGTGTTCGATGCGACCCTGCAGATCGAGTACCAGCACCTCGGTGTGCTCGCCCTCGCCGAGGGCGAGCAGGTGCTGGGAGGTGATGGTGTGCAGCCAGCTCAACCGGTCCTCACCCGGTACGGCGAGCACCTCGCGGTTCGACCTGTCCACGACCACGACGTCGCGCTCGGCGGCGCGCTGCTCACCCAACGGGTCGCCGTGATGCCAGGCCACCCCGGCGTCCGGAGAGCCGGGGCACGGGGGCACCGCACCGGGCAGGTCGAGCAGGGGCGAAGTCACGAGCCGTCTTGATCGACGCAGTTGCCGCAACGCCCGGACAGCGCCAGGTGGCTGGGATCCAGGATGAACCCGAACCGCTGCCGCAACCGCTCGGTGAGCTCGGTGAGCTCCTCGGTGGGTATCTCGGTGACCCCCCCACAACTGTGGCAGACCAGGTGCACGTGTTCATGCGGCTGGGTGGAGTAGCTCGGTGCGCCATGCCCCAGGTGGGTATGCCGGACCAGGTTGAGGCCTTCGAGCAGGTCGAGGGTGCGGTAGATCGTGGTGATGTTGACTGCGGGTGCGCGGCGTTGCACGTGCTCGCAGATTCGCTCCGGAGTGGCGTGTCCCAGGTCCCGCACCGCGTCGAGCACCAGTTGCCGCTGGGGTGTCATCCGCATTCCCCGCTCATGCAGCGTGCGGCGCAGGGTGGTGTCCACGAGCATGATGGTAGGCGCAGGACAGCGTCGCACGCTGTGCCCAAACGTGTACTGACGCACTCAACGCCCGGCCCGCTGCATGGGGATGATCGAGCACGCCTGCTGCGGGTTAACCGCCGTCACCGGCTGGCGGATCGGGCGGATCGCATTGACGTTGCCGAGCCGGTGGCGGCGCGGTTAGCGTGGCAGGTACACGGGAAAGGAGGTGGTCCAACGTTGAACGGTTATAGGACTCGTGAGGTGGCTGTCAGCTAGAGCCGCCGACGGCCGTGGAAGGCCACCTCCTCAGACAGCGTTGACGACAACGACGGACTGACGAGAGGCGGCCGGCGAATCCAAGGCAGTCACCCGGCCCCCGGGCTTACCCGAGCACTGGTCCCGCTCGGGCTCGTCGCTGCCAGCGGCGGGCAGCCCGGGGGTTGACTGCTGTCCGGGCCAGTTTCCACCTCCACCGTGAAACGCGTTCTGGACGCAGACTGCGCCAATCGGTCACCGGATAACGGCAGTCTGCACCCAGACGCACCTGATTAGCCGATGACGCGGCGCAGGAGTGCGGAGACGTGCGGCTGCAGCGGTTGGCCGACCATCGCGCGTTGCTCGACGTAGGCCAGGTCGCCCTCGACAATGCCGTAGAGTCGGTGCGCGCCGGTGACCTCCTTGGCCGACGAGGTGCGCACCACCGCATCGGTGGCCAGCTCCCACGAGGTCTGGTTTCGCGGTCGCCCGTAGTAGATCTCCACGATGCCGGTGGCGTGTGCGGCGAGAAGCTCGATGCTGTCGTCGGGTCGGGGCCGCCAGAACCCGGTCTCCCGGGCGGCTGGTCGGATCACCTCGCCGGCGTCGTCGACCAACCACGCCCGCGACTCGTACCGCAGAAACGGCCGCCCGTCGTGGCAGATCACCAACTGCTGGCCGAAGTGGTACGGCCCCTCGATGGTCGGGTAGACGACCTCCCCTTCGCCGCGCCACACACCGATCAGCGGCAGCAGGCTCAGACAGGTCGGATGCAGCTCGGGGCCCTCGCGCAGGTTTGCGGTATCACCGGCGACCGGTAGGTCGGTGAACTCCGGTAGGTTCCGTACGGCGGTGCTCTGCGCGCGCTCGGCAGCAGCCCGCAGCGCCTGATCACCGCTGGGCTCGGCGTTCACGGCGCACCGTGCACAGCAACATTTTCCACGCCAGGGATCATAAGGGGCCGCCGCTGTGCGCCTGTGGAACTCAGGCCCACGGCGTGCAGGTGGGTGATCAGCTGACTTCTAACTGCATTAGCAGGAGCTTGGACTCCTCCAGTTCCACCTCGAAGACTCCGGGGGTGTTTGCGGTGAAGCTGACCGAGCCGGTGCTGCCGGCGGCCGGAATCTCGCCCTTGCGGTCATAGCCGTGCACGTGGATCTCGTCAACCACGTCGCTGGTCACGGATACGGTGACCGGGGTCCCCAGCGGCACGGTCACCCTGCCGGCCTCCCCGGTGACCTGCCCGCCGCGCACCGTGATGCTGATCGTGCGGACGGCCGGCCCGACTGGTGCCGGTGCCGGCCCCACCGACGCACCGCCAGGGGCATAGACCGGCGGGCCGAACTCGGGCGCTTCGGCTGGCGCGGGGTCTCGCCCGCAGGCACCGAGCACACCGACCACTGCCAGCACAGCCAGCAGGAACGCCGCGCGGCTCACTGTCTGATCACCTGTCGTGTCCTCTCCGTGTGCCGGACCGATCGAAGGACCGTTCACCGCAGTCCCGCCCGGTCTGGTGGGACGAAACATATCGGTTCCACCAGGATGTGCTGTTACGGAGAGTGCGTGCCGGACCGAAGTCGTCGCACCGTGCTACTGCAGGACGCTCGATGTCATGCGACGCGGTGCGGAACGGGGATGTGGCGGCGCACCGTCACCATCGCCCCCAAGCGGGGCACCATCGTCACGTGACGGGGCTTTACCGGCTCGTCCGGTGCGGTGGTCGGGGACAGCTCGACCCTGCGGAGGACTTCGCGGAGCACGGTGCGCATCTCGACTTGGGCGAAGGTAGCGCCGAGGCAGCGTCGTACCCCGCCGCCGAAGGGCAGCCAGACGGCAGGGTCGGCACGCTCGTCAAGGAAGCGCTGCGGCCGGAACGCCTCCGGGTCGCGGTAGTGCCGGCTGCTGTGCTGCACCAGGTTGATGCTGGGAGCCACGATAGCGCCGGCCGGGACGTGGTAGCCGCCCAGCTGGATCGGCGCGGTCAGTTTGCGCGCGAACTCGAAGACCACCGGTCGCACCCGCAGGGTTTCCTTGCACACCGCGTCCAGCCAGGTGTCGTCGGAGTCAACGGCGGCCTGCGCGGTGCGCTCCAGCAGCGCCGGGTCGCGGACCAAGCGCTCGAAGGCCCACGACAATGCGGTTGCAGTGGTGTCGTGTCCGGCCAGCAGCAGGGTGACGAGCTGGTCGACGAGCTCGTCGTCGGCCATCTGCTGGCCCGCGCCGTCGACACTGCGTACCAGCATCGCCAGCGCGTCGCTGCGCTGCGCCAGGCACGGGTCGGCGCGACAACGGGTGATCTCGTCGGCGAGCAGCGCCTGGGCGGCAGCATTGCGCTGGGCGCGGCGGCGCCACATGCCGAACCGGCGCAGCACCTGTGGCGGAGGGATCAACTCCAGCGGTGAGCCGATCTCCAGCATCGGCGGCAACACCGCCCGCAGAGCAGCGAGCCGACCCTCGTCATGGACCCCGATGACGGTGCGCAGAATGACCTCGAGGGTGATTCTCTGCATCCGGGGATGCAACGGAAACGGCTCACCCACCGGCCAACGCGCGACGTCGTCGGCAGCGATGGCGACCATCTCGGCGACCTGCCTGCGTACCGCGTCACCATGGAATGCCGGCAGCATCATCGCGCGGCTGCGCCGGTGCTTGTCGCCGTCAAGCAGAAGTAGTGAATGTGTCCCGAGGATCTCGCCGAGCGAAGCGGCCGCTTCCCCCGCCCGGAAGATCGCCGGGTCACCACGTGCGACCGATCTGATGTCGTCCGGGTCGGTCAGGAAGACAAGCGTGCCTATCCCGGGAATCCGGATAGCGAATCGATCGCCGTAACGCCGGTGACAGGCGTGCACGAAGCGAAGCGGATCCAGCCAGATCAATCCGGCTTGTAGCAGCGCCGGCAACGGCGGGCCGGGGAGCAGCGTGCGCGCCATGTGCAGTGACTATACATACGTTTGTTTAACCGCGATACCATTCCGGTCATGGGACACCGGGAGGCGCTGCTCGACGGCGCTCGGCGCTGCTTGCTGGACCGAGGCTATGCGCGCACCACGGCACGCGACCTGGTCGCAGCGTCGGGCACCAACCTCGCCTCGATCGGCTATCACTTCGGGTCCAAGGAGGCTCTGCTCAACGGCGCGATGCAGCAGTGCTTCGACGAGTACCTCGAGCAGATCACCCAGGCCGTCTTCGCCGATCCCGACGCCACCCCGTTGCAACGGGTGCGGGCCTCCTGGCTGGCGCTGGTGCGCACGTTCGAGCAGCACCGCCCGCTGATGGCGGCTTTCGTCGAGGCACTCGCCCAAGCCGAGCGAGTGCCGGAACTTCGGGTTCAGCTCGCCGACAGCTACGAGCGGCTCCGTGCCACAGTGGCCGAGATGGTGCGTGCGTCGGTCAGCGGGCTGTCCGAACCCACTGCGCGCCACGCCGCGTCTTTCCTCATCGCGGTGTACGACGGTCTACAGGTGCAGTGGCTGCTCGACCCGCAGCGGGCCCCCACCGCCGACGACCTGATGGCAGCGCTCGAGATCGCCCTGCCCGCCGCCCACGCCGCAGAGCAGGTTGGTAGCTCTTCAAGGACCACCAACCCCCCAGAGAAGTGCTCATAACGACAGCCAACCCCCGCC
>JALZDN010000029.1 GCA_030862525.1 Actinomycetota bacterium
GACCGTTGGCCGGGGCCCAGTTGGGCCTCCCCGTGTACCACATCCTCGAAGACCAGGTGCGCGACGCCGTTCCCGGTGAGGTGTGGGAGGAGCAGGTCGGGTTGATGGTCGACGTACTGGAGGTGGATGCCATCGCCGACGCAGTGCGGGAGTTCCGCGAGCAAGCGTCCCGCTAACCGCAGGACAGGAGGCCAAGGCGGCTCGATCGACTAGACCTTCCACCCGGCGGGGGCCGCTGCCGGCGGACCTGGCCTTCGCCGCCAGAGCTGTCGTGTTCGTCGCCATCGACGCGCGCTGGACCGGGTGGCCACCTCGGCGCGGCCGGGTTCTTCACCCCGTTCGTGCTGAGCGGCTGAGGACCGTGTGGGTTGTCACCTCCCACTGCGTCCAGCTCGGCCACGTGCTGGCTCCGTGAGAGGAAGGCGTACTTGAAACCGGGTGTTACCCGGTTCGGAGATCACCCGCATGCTGCCGCCGTGCCGGTTGACCACGATGCGCCAAGACACGTCCAGCCCGAGGCCGGTGCCTTCCCCAACAGGTTTGGTGGTGAAGAAGGGTTCGAAGATCTGCTGGTGCATATCGTCAGGAACCCCAGGGCCGGTATCACCGATCTCGACGAGAAGTTGCTCGCCGTCGCGCGCCGTGCGCAGGGTGAGGGTTCCGCAGCGTTGCATGGCATCGACGGCGTTGTCGATGAGGTTGGTCCACACCTGGTTGAGCTCGGCGGCGTAGGCGGGAACCATCGGCAGGCTGGAGTCGTAATCCTTCACGACCCTGACCTGGTCACCGATCTTTCGGCTCAGCATGATCAAAGTTGAGTTGAGGCCGTCATGAACGTCGATGGACTGGTGCGACGAGCGGTCCATCTGGGAGTACTGCTTGGCGGCACCGACCAACGCGGAGATGCGGCCGGTGGCGTTCTCGATCTCGCTCAGCAGCGTCTCGGTCTCCACTGTGTAAGCCAGCCACCGGACGGCACCGTCGAGGTAGCTGGCGTCCAGTGCGTCCGCGACGCGCTGCAAATCGTCGACGCCGACACCGCCGGCGACCAGCGTCGGTGCGATCTCCCACCCGGAGGTGGCGCCGTTGTCGTCGAGCCAATCGGTCAGCTCGTCCTCGCGGTCGCTGGCCTGCAGCGGGGACAGTTCCGGCACGCTCGGCATCCGCTTGACGATCTCTTCCTGGATGGCTGTGAGGTGCTTGAGCTCGTCGGCTCCTAGCTCAGACCCGGCAAGCACAGCGAGTTTATGCCGCATCCCGGCGACCCGTTCCCGCAGCGCCACGGTCGCCCGACCCGCAGCCGCCGCCGGGTTGTTCAGTTCGTGCGTCAAGCCTGCAGTCAGTTTGCCCAGTGCAAGGAGCCGCTCACGCTGCCCGATGAGCTCATCGGCGTTGCGGAGCCCTACGAACATCCCCTGCAGCAGATGCGTAGCCATGGGGTACCACTGGCGGAACACCACGGCGAAGCCAGCAGCCGGCAGCGCCAGCACAACGCTGTCCGCGGTGGTGCGTACGGAGGTCGTGTAGACCTGGGACACCTGATCGCCGAGGTAGAACTGGGTGGCTCCGGCGTACACGCCGGGTTGATCACTGCGGGTGGTCTCGACGTCATCGCCTCGGACCAGCCGCGACAGCGTGATTCCGCCGGACAGCAGGATGTAGAACCACTCCGCGGGCTGCCCCTCGGTGGCGATCTCCGTGCCTGCGCCGTAATGCTCGACATGGCCGTGCTCGGCCACCCACTCCAGCCGGTCGTCCTCGAGTTCCTCGAACAGGAACAGCGTGCGCAACGTTGCGGGGCTGACACGCTCAGGTGTGGTCACCGGTCCTCCAGGTAGCGATGCACCAACGTGACTGCCATCGCGCCCTCCCCCACCGCCGAAGCGACGCGCTTCACCGACTCAGCCCGGGCGTCTCCGGCCACCAGCACCCCCGGCAGGCTGGACTCCAGGTAATAGGGGTCGCGCTCGACTGGCCAACCTGGCGGGCGGCGTCCGTCGATGAGCAGATCAGGCCCGGTCAGCACGAAACCTCGGGAATCCCGGCGCACGGACTCCCCGAGCCACTCGGTGCGAGGTGCAGCACCGATGAAGATGAACAGCGATCCGGCAGGCACCGTGTCTCCTTGGCCGCTGGCGCGATCACATAACGTCAGCTGCTCCAGGTGTTCAGTCCCATGCGCCGCCCCCACCACAGTGTCGGTACGGACGATGATGTTGTCGATTCCGTCCAGCTGCTTGATCAAGTAGTGCGACATCGAGTTGTGCAGTGACGCGCCGCGCACCAGCACCGTCACCGTGCGGGCGTAGCGCGAGAAGAAGACCGCGGCCTGCCCGGCCGAGTTCGCGCCTCCGACGATGTAGACGTCTTCGCCTTCGCACGAAGGTCCTTGGGTCATCGCTGACCCGTAGTACACGCCGCGCCCAGTGAGCTCGGCGATACCCGGCGCCTCCAGGGTCCGGTACGACACCCCGGTCGCGAGGATGATCGCGTGCGCCGCGAGTTCGGTGCCGTCGCCGAAGCGCACGACACGAGCGGAGCCTCGGGCTTGCAGCCCAGTGACCTCGCGGGCCGACAGCACCTCCGCACCGAACTTCTGCGCCTGCCGGCGGGCGCGGTCGGTGAGCTGGGCGCCAGACACACCATCGGGGAAGCCGAGGTAGTTCTCGATCCGTGAACTCTGCCCGGCTTGCCCACCGGTGGCCGCCCGTTCGACCAGCACGGTGCGCAGGCCCTCCGAAGCGCCGTAGACCGCCGCGCCGAGCCCGGCGGGACCGGCTCCCACGACAACCAGATCGTAGAAGTCGGTGGCCGGTTCGGTTGACAATCCGACCGCGGCAGCAATCTCGGCATCAGACGGGTTCCGCAGCACCGCGCCGTCGGGAGTGATCAGCACCGGAACGTCCTCCGTAGCTGCGCCAGCCGCATCCAGCAACCGCCGCCCTTCCGGTTCGTCGACGCTGTACCACCGGTAGGGCACGGAGTTGCGGGCCAGAAAGTCCCGCGCCCGGTACGACTCGCTGGACCAGCGATGCCCGACCAGCTTCGTCTCTTCCACTGGTCGGTCGCCGAGCGCACGCCACGTCTCGATGAGCGCGTCGACGACCGGATACAGCTTCTCCTCCGGCGGTTCCCAGGGCTTGAGCAGGTAGTGATCCACGTCCACCACATTGATCGCCTGTATCGCGGCGTCTGTATCGGCGTAAGCGGTGAGCAATGCCCGGCGCGCCAATGGAAAGAGGTCCATGGCCTCTTCGAGAAACTCGATGCCGTTCATCTGTGGCATCCGGTAATCGGCGAGCATCGCCGCGACCGGCTCGCCGCGCAGCTTCAGCTCCCGCAGCGCCTCCAGTGCCTGAGCCGCCGAGTCAGCTCGCACTACGCGGTAGCTCTCGCCGTAGCGGCGGCGCAGGTCGCGAGCCACTGCGCGGGACACGCCGGGATCGTCGTCGACTGTGAGCAGCACCGGCTTGATCATGTTGAAGCACCCTGCCGTGTCTTGGTGATCCCGCAGTACGCCGCCAACTTCTCCAAGATCGTTCTAGCGTGGTCGGCCACCGGCTCTCCCTCCGTCAGGGTGTCCGGCCCAACGCCTTTCCCAGACCACCCGATACCGCCATCCGTTCACAGCGAGAACGACCCGGGCCGTAATGGCAACGCTAGCGGTGCTGGCCCTCGTCGGTGGGGATTCGTGGCGGGGTCCCGGAGTGATTCAGATCGCGATCGTCACACGATCGCCTGGTCAACGAAGCACCAGCGCCAGTCCTCATCCGGCTCGAACGAGCGGATCAACGGGTGGCCCTCCGCACGGAAGTGGGCGCTGGCGTGCTTGTTCGGGGAGGAATCGCAACAGCTGACGTGTCCACAAGACAAGCACTCCCGTAGGTGGACCCACCAACCTCCCATCCGCAGGCAATCGGTGCAACCCTCTGTCGTGCTGGGCTGCGCGTCTCGAATCTGGTCGAGGTGCCCGCAGGAAGTCATCCCGTCACTCCTCCCTGACCGACTCCTACCACCGCTGCGACAAGTACAACGTTGATCTCGTCGGACCGCAATCAGGGCGGCTGCCTTACCGCGCCGACGGTCCTGGACAGGAGATGAGTTCACTCCCGTAGAGAGCCGAAGCACCCGTAGATCACCAGCCAGCACCGGAGGCAACCGGACTAGATAAGATCGATCCCTGACCGGTCCCTCCTGGTCAGGTGCTAATCCAGCTGGTGTGGCGGGTCAAGGATTCGAACCTTGGAAGGCATCAGCCGACGGATTTACAGTCCGCTCCCATTGGCCGCTCGGGCAACCCGCCTGGTGGCCGGGTGCGCCGGCCGTGCGCTCACAATACACAGGGTCACACCGGCCTGGCGGGTAAGGTCAGCACCGGCTCAGCGAGAGGAGGCTGCGGTGGCGGATCCGTCGTTCGATGTGGTCAGCAAGGTAGACCGGCAGGAAGTGGACAACGCACTCAATCAGGCGGCCAAGGAGCTGTCGACCCGGTTCGACTTCCGAGGTACCGGGGCGAAGGTGAACTGGGCTGGTGACGAGGCGATGACGATCGAGGCTGAGACCGAGGAGCGGTGTCGCGCCGCCGTCGACGTGGTGAAGGGCAAGCTGGTCAAGCGAGGCATCTCGCTGAAGTCCTTCGACGTCGACGAGCCGGCCGTCTCGGGCAAGGTCTACCGGACCACCGGGCGCATACTGCAGGGCATCAGCCAGGACAAGGCCAAGGAGATCGCCAAGGCGGTGCGCGACGAGAAGCTCAAGGGTGTCCAGGCCCAGATCCAGGGCGACCAGCTACGCGTCTCGGGTAAGAAGAAAGACGATCTGCAAGCCGTCATCGCACTGCTCAAGGACCGCGACTTCGGCGTGGCCTTGCAGTTCACCAACTATCGGTGAAGGGAATCGTCCTCGCTGGCGGCGATGGCACTCGGCTGTATCCGATCACCCAGGCCGTCTCCAAGCAGCTGCTGCCGGTGTACGACAAACCGATGGTGTACTACCCGCTTTCGGTCCTGATGCTGGCCGGGATACGAGAGATCCTGGTCATCTCCACCCCCGCTGACCTGCCGCTGTTTCGCCGCCTGCTCGGTGATGGCAGTCGGTTGGGGCTGCGGCTGAGCTACGCCGAGCAGCCCCGGCCCAACGGCCTGGCCGAGGCCTTCGTGATCGGCGCGGATTTCATCGCCGACGACCCGGTCGCCCTCGTACTGGGCGACAACATCTTTTACGGCCACGGCTTCTCCACCACACTCCAGCGGTGTGTGGCCACGCTGGACGGTTGTGTGCTGTTCGGATATCCGGTCAAGGACCCGCAGCGCTACGGGGTCGGCGAGGTCGACGCCGCAGGCAATCTGATCTCCATCGAGGAGAAGCCACCGGCGCCCCGCTCGAACAAGGCGATCACCGGTTTGTACTTTTACGACAACGACGTCGTGAAAATTGCCCGTTCCCTCACCCCGTCCGCGCGCGGCGAGCTGGAGATCACCGACGTGAACCTGCATTACCTTCGGCAGGACCGGGCGACGATGATCGACCTGGGCCGCGGATTCGCCTGGCTGGACACCGGCACTCATGAGTCACTGCTCGAGGCCGGCCAGTTCGTTCAGGTGCTCGAGCACCGTCAGGGTGTGCGGATCGCCTGCCTGGAGGAGGTCTCCCTGCGGATGGGCTTCATCGACGCAGATGCCTGCCATGCGCTGGGTCAGTCGCTGGCGAAATCCGGCTACGGCCAGTACGTCATGGACGTTGCTCGCTCTGCGCGCTGAGTCCAGCGGGTCAGTGCAGTTCGCGCCGAGCCATCTCCTCGAGGCGGTGAACCCGGTCGGCGATCGGCGGGTGCGTGGAAAACATCCGCGCAACGCCGTCGCCTGGCCGGAACGGGTTAGCGATCATGAGATGGGACTGCGAGGCCACCGCAGGCTCCGGACGTAGCGGTGCGGCGCGGGTGCCGTATTCCAGCTTGCGCAGTGCGCTGGCCAGCGCCAAAGGGTCTCCGGTGAGCTGCGCGCCCGAGGCGTCGGCTTGATACTCCCGCGACCTGCTCACCGCCATCTGCACGATGCCTGCCGCGATCGGGCCGAGCAGCGCGATAAGGATCATGGCGATCGGATTCGGACGATCGTCGCCGCCGCCGAAGAATCCCGCGAATAGCGCCAGGTTCGCCAGCGCCGACACCATGCCGGCCAGCGCCCCGGCCACGGAGGAGATCAGGATGTCCCGGTTGTAGACATGCGACAGCTCATGGCCGAGCACTCCACGTAGCTCGCGTTCGTCCAGCAGCTCGAGGATCCCCGCGGTGCAGCACACCGCCGCGTGGCGGGGGTTGCGGCCAGTGGCGAAGGCGTTGGGTGCTTGGGTCGGGCTGACGTAAAGCCGTGGCATCGGTTGGCGGGCGTCGGTGGCCAGCTCCCGCACTATCCGAAACATCATGGGCTGCTCGGCCTCAGACACCGGCCGCGCATGCATCGCTCGCAACGCCAGCTTGTCCGAGTTGAAGTAGGCATACGCGTTCATCCCCAGCATGAGCACCACTGCGATGAGCACACCGCCGCGGCCGAAGAACGATCCGATCAGCACGACCATCGCCGAGAGTCCGCCAAGCAGCAGTGCGGTCTTCAGCCCGTTCACGTGGCTATGCACAGTGGTCAACCTCCCGGTGTGATCGGGCTCTCATCACTGCAACGTGACCGCTGGCTGCAGGGTTCCGGGTGTGCTGCCGCGACACACCGGGCAGCAAGAGCGGACACAGCGTGCACGAGAGCACGACACGCGCGGTTTAGGGACGGAGCTCCAGGGTGCAGCATTTGGGGCCGCCGCCGGCCCGGCGCAGTTCTGAGACGTCGACGAAGACGGGCTCGAAGCCGCGAGCGGCCAGCGCGCAACCCAGATCGACCGCGTCGAGGGGCAGCACCACTGAACGCCCGTCGGACACCCCGTTGAGTCCCAGGCACGCCGCGTCCGCCGCACTGGCGATCACCGCGTCGGGGAACAGCCGCGCCAGCACCCGTTGTGAGCCTGGCGAGAACGCCGCTGGGTAGTAGGCGATCAGCGGGGCGAACGGCGAATCGTCGAGCACCAGCAGGCAGGTGTCGAGGTGGTAGTAGTACGGGTCGACCAGCCGCAGCGAGACCACCGGCACCTCGAATATCTCCTGCGCCTCGAGGTGGGCCGCCGGTTCGGTGCGAAATCCGGTTCCCGCTAGCAGCAACCGACCGGTCCAGACCAGGTCCCCTGCACCCTCGTTGACCACGCTGGGCATCGCCATGTCCGGTGCGCCGTGTGTGACGAACCAGCGCCGGTAGTGCTCCGCCTCGGCGGCGCGGGGCGGGTCCCGAAACCGGGCGCCCAACACCACACCGTCGACCACGGTGGCGGCGTTGGCCGCGAACACCATGTCTGGCAGGCCGGGCTCCGGGTCGATCATCTCCACGGTGTGACCGAGCGCGCGGTAGGTGTCGGTCAGTGCTGTCCACTGCGTCATCGCCCGCGCGGTGTCCACCGGCCGGCTGGGATCCATCCAGGGGTTGAGCTTGTGGCTCACGGTGAAGTACCGAGGTGGGCACATCAGGTACCGGCGCCCAGTTCCCAAGCGCAGTGACTCCGCCGACTTCAGCGCCCTTGACATGATTCGATGGTATGGAAAGTCAAGTACGGGACTCAACGCCGTTTCGTTGCCGATGTACCAGCACAATGTTGCGCATGGACCCGCTTGACCGTCAGATTGTGGCGCAGCTGCTTGCCGACGCCCGTTCGAGCTACTCCAAGATCGGCAACATCGTTGGGCTTTCGGCCCCCGCGGTGAAGCGCCGGGTGGACAAACTGCTCGACACCGGTGTGCTGCGCGGCTTCACCGCAGTGGTGGACCCCGGGGCGTTGGGCTGGGGCACCGAGGCCTTCGTCGAGGTGCGCTGCCGGGGCAACGTGTCCCCCAGCCAGATCCGAGCCGGCCTGGAACCGTTGCCCGAGGTGGTTGCCGCCTACACGGTGTCCGGGGCGGCGGACGCAATCGTGCACCTGCGCGCCGGGGGCATTGGGCACCTGGAGACCGCGCTGGAACGGCTCCGGGCCGTGGAGTTCGTGGATCGGACAGTGTCCACCGTGGTGCTCTCCACCCTGCTGGAGCGAGCGCTAACACCCTCGTGAGTGGCGTTGAGTGCTCGAACACTGTTACACACTCACGAGTATGGATGTGCTCATGGAGCGGCGCGGTGGGGTCGCTGTGCTGACAGTGTCCAATCCGGCCCGCCGCAACGCGCTGACCGTCGACCTGTCCGATCGGCTGGCTCGTGCCGTCGCGGCGTGCGACAGCCACCAATCGGTGCACGCGATCGTGATCACCGGAGCTCCGCCCGCGTTCTGCGCCGGGGGTGATCTCGACGCGCTCGCCGCCGCCGGGAAGTCCGGCTCGGCCACCGACCTGCACCGCATCTACGCCGGCTTCCTCGCTGTGGCCAACGCCGCGGTACCCACTATCGCCGCCGTCAATGGGCCTGCCGTGGGTGCCGGGCTCAACCTGGCGCTGGCCTGCGATGTGCGCCTGATCGGTACTGGCGCGTTCTTCGACGCCCGGTTCCTGCAGCTGGGCATCCATCCCGGCGGAGGCATGACGTGGCTGGCGCAACGCGCCGCCGGCCCGCAGACCGCCGCTGCGATGGCGCTGTTCGGTGAGCCACTGGACGCCCAGGAGGCGGTGCGCACTGGGCTCGCCTACCGCCTGATCGACGTGGGCGACGAGCCCAGCTCCCCCGCCGCGCACGAGGCAGTGGTGGCGGCTGCCGTCGATCTCGCGCGCCGAACTGCAGCAGCTCCCCGCGACCTGGTAGTCGCCACCAAAGCCGCGCTACGGGCCACCGCCGTGATGCCCGAACACGCCGACGCAGTGGTCTACGAAACGGGCCCGCAACTCGCCTCCCTGCGTTCCCTAGCTCACTGACCGCTGTCCTGCACAGTCTGGATTCGCGCCTATGGAGACCCGATAACAGCAGTCTGCATCCAGACTGCGGCAAAGGGGGCGCGGGTTAGCCGGTGCGGGCGGCTAGGTAATCGGTTACTGAGGCGAGGGCTTCTCGGGCTGGGCCGGGGGGCAGGACCGCGAGTTCGGCACGGGCCGAGTCGGTGTAGGAGCGCAGGGACTGCACCGCCCGATCGAGGCCCGGCGAGCTGCGCAGCAGGTGCAACGCCTCGGTGATCAGGGCGTCATCAGTCAGCGGGCCGGCCAGCAGCACACGGAGCCGGTCGACGCCCGGAGAATGATCGGTCAATGCGTAGAGCATCGGCAGGGTGCGGACGCCCTCGCGCAAATCGGTCCCCGGCGTCTTGCCGGACTGGGCGGCCGGCGAGGCGATGTCGATGATGTCGTCGGAGATCTGGAACGCGGTGCCGATCTTCTCGCCGAAGCGGCGCAGCGCGTCGATGCGCTCCTGGGACGCGCCGGAGAACATCGCGCCGTAGCGGCCCGCAGTGGCGATGAGCGAGCCGGTCTTCTCCGCGACCACTGCCAGGTAGTGCGCCACCGGGTCGGTGTCGGGGGCGGGCCCCAGGGTCTCCCGCATCTGGCCGGTGACCAGCTCGGCGAAGGTGCAGGCGATGATCCGCACGGCGTCCGGCCCAAGGTCGGCGACCAGCCGCGAGGCGTGCGCGAACAGGAAATCGCCGGTGAGGATGGCGACCGTGTTGTCCCATCGGGCGTTGGCGCTCACCGCTCCGCGTCGCATGGTGGCCTCGTCCATCACGTCGTCGTGATAGAGCGTGGCGAGATGCACCAGTTCCACGACCGCGGCCGCGCGCACCACGTCCTGCGTTTGCGCCGGTCCGCCTTCGCGCCCGAACTGCGCGGCGAGCAGGGTGAACAGCGGACGGAATCGCTTGCCTCCGGCGTCGACCAGGTGCAGTGAGGTCTCGGTGAGGAAGCGGAACTCGCTTTTCACCTCCCGGCGCAGCAGCTCCTCGACCTGCGTCAAGCCCTGCTCCAGGGCGGCACGCAACGCCGGATCAGCCAGCTCCACGCCGGCGACCTGCTCGGATGTCGACCCGCTCATCACCAGATCAGGAGGCGAACACGCCGAGCGTGGCCCAGTCCAGGGCGAAGGTGGGCAACACCCCGAGCAGCAGGGTGATCACCACGCCGAGCGTGATCGCGGCGGTGGTGAACGCTCCGGGTACGCTCACCGTCGGGCCGTCGGGGGCGGGTTCGCTGAAGTACATCAGCACCACCACCCGCAGGTAGAAGAACGCGGCCACCGCGCTGGCCACCAGCGCCACCACCACCAGCGGCGCCATCCCGTCCGCCACCGCCGCGCTGAAGACCGCGAACTTGCCGGTGAATCCACTGGTCAGCGGGATGCCGGCGAGCGCGAACAGCAGGAAGGCGAAGACCGCGGCGGTCAGTGGCGAGCGTTTGGCCAACCCGGCCCACTGCGACAGGTGGGTGGCCTCACCGTCGGCGTCGCGCACCAGCGTGACCACACCGAACGCGGCCAGCGTGGTGAAGCCGTAGGCGAGCAGATAAAACATCGTGCCGGAAAGGCCCTGCTCGGTCAGCGCGATCGCCCCCACCAGGAGGAAGCCGGCGTGCGCGACCGACGAGTAGGCGATCATGCGCTTGATGTCGGTCTGGGTCAGTCCGAGCACCGCGCCGATCACCATCGACACGATCGCGACGCCCCACAGCAGGCCGCGCCACTCCCAGCGGGTGCCCTCAAAGCCCACCGTCAGTACCCGCAGGATGCCACCGAAGGCAGCAACCTTGGTGCACGCCGCCATGAACGCCGTCACCGGCGTCGGCGCGCCTTGGTAGACGTCCGGCGTCCAGGTGTGAAACGGCCCGACCGAGCCCTTGAACAGCAGTCCGACCACCAGCAGCGCAAGTCCGCCGAGCAGCAGGGTGTCCGACCGGTCGGTGCCCACCGACGCCTCGGCGATCGCAGAAAGGGTCACCGAGCCGGCGTAGCCATACAGCAGCGCCACCCCGTACAGGAAGAAAGCCGAAGAGAACGCTCCGAGGAGGAAGTACTTGACGGCCGCTTCCTGGGACAGCAACCGGCGGCGCCGAGCCATCCCGCACATCAGGTACAGCGGCAGGCTGAGCACCTCAAGTGCGACGAACATGGTGAGCAGGTCGTTGGCTGCGGTGAAAACCATCATCCCGCCGAGCGAGAACAGGAACAGTGGGAAGACCTCAGTCTGCATCGGGGTGTCCGTCGCGGTGCCCGTTGAGATGCTCCCGGCCTGCGCGCGATCCTGCGCGGTACCCGGACGGACCGCAGCGTCGGCGGTGAACGCACCCCCGGGTTCGACCGTCCGATCCGCGATGAGCAGCACCGCTGCCAATCCCAGCGCCAGCAGCGTGCCCCACAAGAACAGGGCGGGGCCGTCGACGGCCACCGTCCCGGCCAGCGTCACGACGTCCCCGGTGTCGCCTCGGGAGAACGAGTAGATGTGCACGCCCAGCGCTGCACCGGCCGCTCCCAGCGTGAGCAGCGACAGACCAACCTGCGCTGACCACCGCGCCGAGCGCGGCACGAACGCCTCCACCAGCACGGAGATGCACGCCATCCCGAGCACCACCAGCAGCGGAGCGATCGCCCCGTAATCCACCGCAGGCACCTGCACCCGCGGGACCTGACTCAGGAATCCCTCCAGCAATGCACCGTCGAGCACCTCAGTTGCCTCCCTGCTCGACCACCGGGTCGGTCAGGCCGGCCTCGGTGAGCGTGGCCCCGACCGAGGGGTTGATCACATCCAGCACCGGCTGTGGGTAGAACCCGAGCAGCAGGATGAGCGCCACCAGCGGCGTCAGCACAGCGACCTCGCGGATCGACAGATCAGGGAACCGCTCGCGCTGCCGCTGCGCCGCCACTTCTGGTGCCATCGCGGTCCCCGGGCCACCGTCAAGCGCCCCCAGCACGGCCGCGCCCCGCACCGGGCCCTGCATGACCCGTTGGTATACCCACAACACATACAGTGCGGCCAAGATGATCCCCGCGGTGGCGATGATCGTGTACACCGGCTGGCGAGGGAACGACCCAACGAGCACCAAGAACTCCGAGACGAACGAGTTGGTGCCGGGCAGCGCCAGCGATGCCAGCCCGGCAACCAGCATCATCCCGGCAAGCACCGGCGCCAATGCCGCCACGCCACCGTAGTCGGCGATCAGCCGGGAGCCGCCGCGAGCGATCAGCATGCCGATCACGATGAACAGCATTCCGGTGGCGATGCCGTGATTGACCATGTACAGCACCGCGCCCGCCAGGCCCTGGGTGGAGAACGCGAAAACCCCCAGCGCGATGAAGCCGAAGTGTGCCACCGAGGTGTAGGCCACGAACCGCTTCAGATCGGACTGGCCGACGGCGAGCAGCGCGGCGTAGACGACCCCGGCGACGGCCAGCACCAGCACCAGCGGGGCCAGTACGCGGGACGCATCGGGAAACAGCGGGAGGCAGTAGCGCAGGAAACCGTAGATGGCGACCTTGTCCATCACGCCGACCAGCAGCACACCGGCACCCACCGGCGCCTCCGCACCGGCGTCGGGCAGCCAGGTGTGCAGCGGCACCAACGGCGCCTTGATCGCGAAAGCGACGAAGAACCCGAGGAACAGCCAGATCTGGGTGCTCTGCGGGATGGTCCCGGCGATGCCCACCAGGGTGGCCCAGTCAAAGGTGCCCTGGTCCAGCCGCTGTGCGCTCACCACGAACACACCGATCACGCTGGCCAGCATCACCAGCCCACCGAGCAGCGAGTACAGGAAGAACTTAATCGCCGCGTACTGCCTCCGCGGGCCGCCGAAGCGGCCGATGAGGAAGTACATCGGCACCAGCATGACCTCGAAGAACAGGTAGAACAGGAACACGTCGGTGGCGGCGAAGACGCCGATCATCATCGACTGGGTGGCCAGCAGCAGGGCGTAGAAGCCCGCCGCGGTGCGGCCCTCGGGCAGCTTCTCCACCCAGGAGGACCCCATCACGATCGGCACCAGCACGGCGAGCAGCGCGATCATCACCAGCGCGATGCCGTCGACGCCGAGCGCGAAGCGGGCTCCGAAGGCCGGGATCCACTCGGTGGACAGCAGCAGCTGCAGCCGCGCTCCTGCTGGTCGGTACGTCGTCCAGGCCAACGCAGCCAGCACCAACTCACCCAGCGCGAACGCCATCGCAGTGGCCTTGGCCGCGACCGGGGCGGAGCGCATCAGGGCGACCACCACACTGCCCACCAGGGGCAGCAGCAACATCGCCAGTAGCAGGCCACCACCGGTTGACACCGCGTTCATGAGAAGCTCACCGCCAGCAGCAAGGCGATCACCACGACCGAGCCGCCCAGCATGCCCAGCGCGTAGCTGCGCACGAAGCCGGTCTGCAGCCGGCGCAGCCGACCCGACGTGCCGCCCAGCAGCGCCGCGGTGCCGTTCACCACTCCGTCGACGCCTTTGTTGTCGACGAACACCAGCGCTCGGGTGAGCCAGGTGCCGGGTCGCGCGATGAGTGTCTCGTTGATCGCGTTGGCGTAGAGATCGGCCCGGGCGGCGGCCACCGGCAGCGAGACCCGCTCGGGTGCGCGCACCGGCACCGGCTGCCGGCCGACGAGCAACCAGGCCAGCAGCGCGCCCACTGCGGAGATCACCACGGTGAACAGCGGGACCAACTCGACCGGGAACGGGGCCGCCGAGTACTCGTGCACCAGCTTTCCCACCGAGGGCTCCAGCCAATGCGCCAGTCGCTCACCCGAGATCAGGAAATAACCAGCCGCCAGCGAGCCGATCGCCAGCGGCACCATGGGCAGCCACATCACCGAGGGCGACTCGTGCGGATGGTAACCCTGGCCGTCATCAGTGCGTAGGTTGCGCCAGCGCTCCGCACCGAAGAACGTCATGAGCAGCAGCCGCGTCATGTAGAAAGCGGTGAGCCCGGCGGCCAGCATCGCCAGACCGCCGAAGGTCCAGCCCTGCCAACCGCCCGCGGCGAACGCAGCCTCGATGATCGCGTCCTTGGTGTAGTAGCCGGAGAGGAACGGGAACCCGACCAGTGCGAGGTAGCCCGTGGTGAAGATGATGAAGGTGATCGGCAGGTGCCGCGCCAGTCCACCCATCCGACGCATGTCGACCTCGTCGTGCATCGCGTGCATCACCGAGCCCGCGCCGAGGAACAGTCCCGCCTTGAAGAAACCGTGGGTGAGCAGGTGCGCGATGCCCAGCGCGTAGCCGGCTGGGCCCAGCCCGACGGCGAGGATCATGTACCCAATCTGGCTGACCGTGGAATAGGCCAGCACCTTCTTGATGTCGTCGTAGGCGCAACCGATGATCGACCCGATCAGCAGGGTGATCACCCCGATCAGCGCGACGGCCAGCCGGCCGGTCGCACTGAGGTCATACAGCGGGCTGCATCGGGCGATCAGGTACACCCCGGCGGTCACCATCGTCGCGGCGTGGATCAGCGCCGAGACGGGGGTCGGGCCCTCCATCGCGTCGGGCAACCAGGACTGCAGCGGGAACTGACCGGACTTGCCGCAGGCCCCGAGCAGCAGCAGCAGGGTGATCGCCAGCAGGGTGGGACCGCTGATCTCCCCGACGCGAGCGAACACCTCGGAGAACTGCACGGTGCCCAGCGACCGCCAGATCAGGAAGATCGCCAGCGCGAGACCGACGTCGCCGACCCGGTTCATCAGGAAGGCCTTCTTCGCCGCCGTGGCAGCACTTGGACGGTTCTGATACCAGCCGATGAGCAGGTAGGAAGCTAGACCCACGCCTTCCCAACCGAGATACAGCGTGACGAAGTTGTCCGCCAGCACCAGCACGAGCATCGCCGTGACGAACAGGTTGAAGTACCCGAAGAATCGGCGCCGGCCAGGATCGTGCGCCATGTATCCGATCGCGTACAGGTGGATCAGTCCACCGACGCCGGTGATGAGCAAGACAAAGGTCAGCGACAGCGGATCCAGCCGCAGACCGAAGTCGACCTGCAGCGAGTTGACCGCGAACCAGGTGCCCAGGCTCAGTTCACGGGTCCGCTCTTCGGCGTCCAGCGCAAGCCACTCGGAGAACAACACCACGCCGTAGCCGAAGGCAGCGAGCACCGTCGCGCAGCCCAGCAGGTGCCCCCAGGCATTGGTGCGGCGGCCACCGACCAGCAGCACCAGCGCACCGAAGGCCGGCAACGCGACGAGCAACCACGCGTATTGCGCAGCTCCGACCGCGGGCAAGACCTCGGTCACCGCGCCCCCTTCAGCAGGTCTTTCATGTCAACGATCGGGCCGCACGCAGGTCTCAGTACTTGAGCAGGTTCGCGTCGTCGACCGAGGCCGAGCGACGAGTTTTGAAGATCGCCATGATGATGGCCAGACCCACCACCACCTCCGCAGCAGCCACGACCATCACGAAGAACGCCATGATCTGCCCGTCCAGGGTGCCGTTGATCCGGGAGAAGGTGATCAGGCTCAGGTTCACCGCGTTGAGCATCAGCTCGATGCACATGAACACCACGACGG
>JALZDN010000097.1 GCA_030862525.1 Actinomycetota bacterium
GTCCGACCTGTTTGCGGCGTCTGGGCTGCGCGCCAGCCTTCCCCTATCGCGCCGTGGGGCACTCGCGGAGCGCAACCGGACGGCCCGCCAATTGGTGGTTACCGCGGGTGGGCTGGCCGGCACCCGCATCTCGCTCGACGGCAGGCCCATCCTGATCGGGCGTGCCGACGACTCAACCCTGGTGCTCGACGACGACTACGCATCCACCCGGCACGCCCGGCTCGGATTCCAAGGCGGGGACTGGTTCCTGGAGGATATGGGCTCCACCAACGGCACCTATCTGGACCGAGCTAAGGTCACCGGACCTACCCGGGTTCCTCCTGGAGTCCCGATCCGTATCGGCAAGACGGTGATCGAGCTGCGCTCATGACTCTGGTTCTGCGCTATGCAGCCCGAAGCGACCGCGGCCTGGTCCGACAGAACAATCAGGACGCGGTCTACGCGGGTCCGCGCTTGCTGGCGCTGGCCGACGGGATGGGTGGTCACGCGGCAGGCGAGGTGGCGTCCAAGGTCGTCATCGCGGCATTCGCTCCGCTGGACGACGACGAACCCGGCAATGACCTTCTGGACCAGCTCCATGAAGCCACCCTCGCCGGTAACGCCGCGATCAGCGAGCTGGTCCGCGAGGATCCGGAACGAGAGGGCATGGGCACCACGTTGACCGCGGTGCTCTTCGCCGGAAACAAGATCGGCCTGGTCCATGTCGGCGACTCCCGTGCCTACCTCATGCGCGACGGCGCGCTCAGCCAGATCACTCACGACGACACCTTCGTCCAGTCGTTGATCGACGAGGGCCGGATCTCCGAGGAGGAGGCCAGCCACCATCCGCAACGCTCGCTGCTGCTCAAGGCACTTACCGGGCACGAGGTGGAGCCCTCGCTCACCGTCCGGGAGGCCCGCGCCGGGGACCGCTACCTGCTGTGCTCCGACGGGCTTTCCGGGGTGGTCAGCACCGAAACGCTCGCCGAAGGGCTGACCATCTCCAGTCCGCAGGCCTGCGCCGATCGGCTCATCGAGCTGGCCCTCAAGGGTGGTGGACCAGACAACATCACCTGCATCGTGGCCGACGTGGTGGACGTCGAGTACGGCGAGGACGCGCCCATCATCGCCGGGGCCGCGGGCGACGGCGTCGAGGAACCACAGCCGGACTCGGCAGCCGCCCGGGCCGCGACGACCACACTGCCACGCCCGGAACCCAAACGGATCGAACCCAGCAAACCCCCAGCGCCTGACCCCGAGACGCGCCGTCGAAAGCAGCGGCGCACGCTGATCGGCCTCGTCGTGGTCGTCGTGCTGCTCGGCGCCGTCACCGCGATCGGTTCGATCCTGGTCCTCCGGCAGTACTACGTGGGGGCCACCGGCAGCGGCGAGGTGGTGATCTTTCAGGGAGTCCGAGGGCAGGCCTTCGGCCTGCCGCTACACACCCGGGCCGAGGGCAGCTGCCGGGACGGTGCGCGACGCTGCGAGAAGATCTTTCTGCAGGGCCTGCAACCACACGTCCGGGCGGACGTGCGCCGAGGAATGATCAGCAGCAGTGGGCTGGATGGCGCTCGCGAAATCATCGGCCGGCTGCGCACCAATGGTCTGCTGCCGCCGTGCCCGCGTGCCGGCACCGGGACGACCACCGTTGAGCAGCCGTCTGCGCCCATCCCCTCGAGTACGGCGGGCCCGCCTCCTGGCGGGCAGCTGTCTGGTCAGCATCCCGAACCCGCTATCACCGGCACCCCGATTCCGGAGACGCCCTCGGAACCCGGAGTGGACTGCCGGACGGTGAGCTAACTGATGTCCACTCCAGCACCCCTCCCGGACGCGGATACAACGGCCGCGCCTTCCACGAAACGCGACTTAGAGCTGCTCATGCTGGCCTTCGCCTCGATCGTGGTAACCACCGCGCTGGTGCTGGTGGAGCTCAATCAGCAGCAGGAGGTCACCCGCTCGCTGCTGTACTACGGCGCCGCCTACCTAGCCCTGTTCGGCACCGCCCACATCGCGGTGCGATTACTGGCTCCGTACGCCGACCCGCTGATCCTGCCCTGCGTCGCGCTGCTCAATGGGCTGGGTCTGGTTTTCATCCACCGGCTCGATCTGGCTGAGGCGACCGCGGCCGCTTCGGTCGGCGATCCGATCCCGGATGGCAACGTTCCGAATCAGATCGCCTGGACTGCGCTCGCCCTCGGGCTGTTCGTGGCGGTTTTGGTGCTGATCCACGACCATCGCATGCTGGCCCGCTACGGCTACACCTGCGGGCTGGTCGGGCTGGGACTGCTGGCCCTGCCCGGCTTGCTGCCGAGCGCCATCTCCGAAGTCAACGGCGCGAAGATCTGGCTGCGGTTCGGCGGGCTGGGTATCCAACCGGGCGAGTTCGCCAAGATCCTGCTGATGATCTTCGTTGCCGCTTTCCTGGTGGCTAAGAGGGACCTTTTCACCACTGCGGGCCGCAGCGTGCTCGGCATGGAGTTGCCCAGGGCCCGAGACCTCGCCCCGCTGCTGATGGCGTGGGGGCTCTCATTGGGTGTCCTGGTGCTGGAGAAAGACCTGGGAACCTCGCTGCTGTACTTCGGCATCGTGCTGGTACTGATCTACGTCGCCACCGAGCGGGCTGCCTGGTTGGTGATCGGGCTGATCTTCTTCATCGGTGGTGCGATGGTCTCGGGGATGCTCTTCGCGCATGTGCAGCGCCGGGTGACCGCGTGGCTCGATCCGTTCTCCGACTACGACGGGGCCGGCTATCAGATGGCACAGTCGCTGTTCGGGCTGGGTACCGGCGGAGTGTTCGGTACCGGGCTGGGCGCGGGCCGGCCCGACCTGGTGCCCGCAGCACACACCGACTTCATCACCGCCGCAATCGGCGAGGAGCTGGGCTTCGTCGGGCTGGCTGCGGTGCTGTTCACCTACCTGCTGTTGGTCATGCGGGGGATGCGCACCGCGCTCACCGTCCGGGACACCTTCGGCAAGCTGCTCGCTGCCGGGTTGTCTTTCGCGGTCGGCCTGCAGGTGTTCGTCGTCGTCGGTGGGGTGACCAAGTTGATCCCGCTGACTGGGCTCACCGCGCCGTTCCTGTCCTACGGCGGGTCCTCGTTGCTGGCCAACTACATCCTGGTGGCTCTGCTGTTGCGCATCTCCCATGCGGCGCGGTCGCCGGCGGCTCCGTCGGTACCGCGCAAACCGGTAGCCCCGCTGGCCGAGGCACCCACCGAGATGGTGCAGCGCCCGTGAACACACCGCTTCGGCGAGTTGCGTTGGCCGTCATGGCCATGATCGTTCTGCTGTTGGCCAACGCCACCTACATCCAGGTCGTCAGTGCTGACACCT
Source organism: Actinomycetota bacterium (assembly GCA_030862525.1). Classification (GTDB taxonomy): domain Bacteria; phylum Actinomycetota; class Actinomycetes; order Mycobacteriales; family Pseudonocardiaceae. The sequence goes on from JALZDN010000097.1 coordinate 3,313, forward strand.
ACCGCAGCGACCCACGCAACCGGCGGGTGTTGCTCGACGAGTACAGCAGGCAGCGCGGGCAGATCGTCGCTGGCGGGCTGTCGCTGGCCAGCTCGGTGGAGACCGGCGGGCAGCTGCGCTTCCAGCGCACTTACCTCGACGGCCCAATGTACGCTCCGGTCACCGGCTACTACTCGCTGCGCTACGGCGCCGGCGGCACCGAAAACGCGATGGACTCGGTGCTCAACGGCTCCGACGGCCGGCTGTTCGTGCGGCGGCTGTCAGACCTGGTCACCGGCCGGACGCCCAGCGGGGGCAGCGTCGAGCTCACCATCAACCCGGTTGTCCAGCGGGTGGCCTACGAGCAGCTGACACGTCGTGGCTACACCGGCGCGGTGGTGGCGATCAAGCCCAGCACCGGCGAGATCCTCGCGATGGCGTCCACCCCCTCCTACAACCCGAACCGGCTGTCTGCACACGGTGGTGCGGAGCAGGAAGCCGCCTGGAACGAGTACACGTCGCCTGAGCGTGGTTCCCCGCTGACCAACCGGGCGGTCGGGTCGACCTACCCGCCGGGGTCGACCTTCAAGCTCGTGGTCACCGCAGCCGCGCTGGAGACCGGTGCGGCCGCCCCAGCCACACCGCTCACCGCGACGCCCGCCTTGCAGCTGCAGGGCACCTCGACATTGCTGCGTAATTTCGCCGACAATTCTTGCGGCGGGGGGACCACCGCGACGCTGCAAGAGGCATTGGTGCGCTCCTGCAACACCGCCTTCGCCCAGCTGGTCGCCACCGTCGGTGAGAACGACCTACGCAAGCAGGCTCAGCTGCTCGGCATCGGACAGCAGGACCTCACCATCCCGATCCTGGTGACGCCGTCCACCCTGGGTGACATTCCCGACGTTGCTGCCTTGCAACAGTCCGGCATCGGGCAGCGTGATGTGGCGCTCACCCCATTGCAGAATGCAATGATCGCCGCGACGATCGCCAACGGAGGGCGACGGATGAAACCGCAGATGGTTCGCAACATCCTGGCCCCGGACCTCTCCGTGCTGGGTAGTTTCGCACCCGAGCAGGCCGAAACGGCGATGTCTCGCTTCACCGCATCCCGGCTCCAGGACATGATGGTCGCCGCCGAGAACACTTACAGTAACGACGGTAAAATCAGGGGTGTCAGTATCGCTGCGAAGACCGGCACCGCCGAGCACGGCGTCGACCCCAAGAACACCCCGCCGCACGCCTGGTATGTGGCCTTCGCGCCCGCCAATAATCCGCAGGTGGCGATCGCGGTGCTGGTAGAGGACGGGGGAGACCGGGATCTTGAGGCAACCGGTGGATCCCGGGCCGCGCCGATCGGCCGAGCGGTCATCGGAGCTGCTCTGCAGGGTGGTCCGTGATGACTGTGCGCAACAGTGGGCGTAATAGGGCGAACCGCACCAGGGCGCGGTTATGACTTTGACCAACGGCCAGCTGCTGGCGCAGCGCTACCGGCTGAGCCGGCGCATCGCCATCGGTGGGATGGGCGAAGTCTGGGAGGCTGCAGACATCCGGCTGGAGCGTCGGGTCGCCGTTAAGGTACTCAAACCGGAGCTGTCCGGCGACGCAGAATTCCGGTACCGCTTCCACACCGAGGCCAGAATGACCGCGTCGCTGAACCATCCCGGTATCGCTGCGGTGCACGACTACGGTGAGAGGGAAGATGATCCAGGCTCCGCCTATTCCGGGGCCTACCCTTGGGCGTACCTGGTGATGGAGCTCATCGCTGGTGATCCCCTCGCGACGATCCTCATGCGACATCCGCGGCTGCCCGTCGACCGCACTCTAGATGTTCTCGTGCAGGCCGCCGACGCGCTACAGGCGGCGCACCAGCGTGGTCTGGTGCACCGCGACATCAAGCCGGGCAATATCCTGATCACTCCTGCCGGGACGGTGAAGCTCACCGACTTCGGCATCGCCAGAGCCGTCGATGCAGCCCCGGTGACCCGGCACGGGATGGTGATGGGCACTGCCCACTACATCGCCCCTGAGCAGGCGGCAGGGCAGGAGGCGGGCCCGGCCGGCGACGTTTACTCACTGGCCGTGGTGGGTTATGAGTGCCTCGCCGGGCGGCGGCCTTTCCTGGCCGACAACGCGGTCACCGTGGCGATGATGCACATCCACGACTGGCCACCCCCGTTGCCACCGGATGTGCCCGCCCAGATTCGCGCGCTGATCGAGGCGGCCCTTGTCAAGGATCCGCGGCAGCGTTACGGCACCGGCGGTGAGTTCGCCGCTGCCGTCGCCGCGGTTCGCGCCGGGCACCGCTTGCCGCTGCCGGTGGGGATGGCCGCCAGGAGCGCTGGCAACACCGGCGTGATCGGGCGCGAAGCCGGCAACCATCCGGCACCGACCGCGCTGCTGCCGCTAGGGGGTGCGAACGGACCCCACACCGCCGATACCTACCGCCCGCAGCAGCACCGAGATCGACGCGGTACAGCGAGAATCGCGATGGCACTGGTCGGGGTGTTGGCTTTGATGCTCAGCGGCTACCTGGTCAACGATGCATTGCGCTCCGACGTCGCGTCCTCTGGGGCGACCGCCGGGGTGGGCAGCGCGGGCACCATCCCGGTGCCCGCTGCGCCCGTGATACCCCAACCTGGGATACCCCAACCTGGGATACCCCAGCCCTTCCAGCGACTACCGACGGAAAAGCAGTTTCCCTCGGAACGGACCGGCCCCACCGAACGGCTCCTGGGAGTGCTCATAGTTCCGACCGATTACCTGCGCGAGAGCGGCAACGACGCCGTGGTCACCGCGAAGACCCAGGGCCTGGTGCCACGCGTGGTGGACGAGAACGGTGACCAGGTTGATCGAGACCGGCGGTCGCGGTGCCGGGTGACCGGGGTCCGCCCGCTGGCTGGCTACGTTCCCCGCGGATCGACCCTCGAGCTCACCTGCAGGAGGCTCAGGTGAGTAGGCGACCCCTATCGGGTGACAACCGGCGGACAGGCATGATGGGGCCGGACCGCGAGCAGCCGCGAGCCACCAACGAGGAGCGGGACGGCCGAGGAATGACCACTCGCCGACTACTGTCGGAGCGTTATGAGCTGGGCGAGACGCTCGGCTACGGGGGCATGTCTGAGGTGCACCGCGGTCGCGACGTCCGCCTTGATCGTGACGTGGCGGTCAAGGTGTTGCGTGCCGATCTGGCCCGCGACCCCCAGTTCCAGCACCGCTTCCGCCGGGAGGCACAGAACGCCGCGTCGCTGAACCATCCGGCGATCGTCGCGGTGTACGACACCGGTGAGACGGTGTCTGAGTACGGTCCGCTGCCGTACATCGTGATGGAGTTCGTCGACGGCCGGACACTGCGCGACATCGTGAAGACCGAAGGTCCGATGGGTGAGCAGCGCGCGATGGAGACGATGGCCGACGTCTGCGCCGCGCTGGACTTCAGCCACCGTAACGGGATCATTCACCGTGACGTCAAGCCGGCCAACGTGATGATCACAACCGCCGGCGCGGTCAAGGTGATGGACTTCGGTATCGCCCGTGCGCTGGCTGACGGGCAGGGTGTGACCCAGACCGCCGCAGTGATCGGCACCGCCCAGTACCTGTCGCCCGAGCAGGCCCGCGGAGAGCAGGTGGACGCCCGGTCGGACGTCTATGCCGCAGGCTGCGTGCTCTATGAGCTGATCACCGGAGATCCGCCGTTCACCGGCGATTCCCCGGTTGCGGTGGCTTATCAGCACGTTCGAGAAGACCCCACACCGCCGTCGCACCAGAACCCCGACGTGTCGGCGGCGGTGGACGCGATAGTGCTCAAGGCGATGAGCAAGAACCCGGCCAACCGCTACCAGTCCGCTGCCGAGATGCGCACCGACCTGATCCGCGTGCTGTCCGGGCAGCGGCAGCTGGCGCCGATGGTGATGACCGACGCCGACCGCACCTTGATGCTCGACTCTGCACCCACCGTGGCCATCCGTCCCAGCCGGTACCGTCCGGAACCCGGTGGTCGGCCGCCGGACGAGCGGTCTGGACGGGGCCTCTGGGTCCTCACCACGGTCGTGGTCGCAGCCCTTATCGCGCTGCTGCTCCTGCTGTTCACCGACCTTTTCGGTGGCGGCCCCAAACCGATCGCACTGCCCAACGTTGTCGGTCAGCCGGTGGTGCCCGCTGAGCAAACGCTCAACGCCGCCGGCTTCCAGACCGAGCGCCGTCCGGTGGAGTCGACCCCGGAGGACCTCGACCGGGTGGTGGCGATGAACCCCGCAGGTGAGGCGGTGCCGGGCGCGACGATCCGGCTGGACGTCGGTGCCGGGCCGGCCGAGGCGGAGGTACCCAATCTGCTGGGGCTCGACCGCGCGCAAGCCCAAGCCTCCCTGCAGCAAGTGGGTCTGGTGCTGTCTCCGGAACAGCGCCAGCAGGTCGTACAGGACGATAACGACATCGGGCGGGTGCTCGTGCAGGATCCGCCGGCCGGGCAGCGGTTGGCCAAGAATAAATCGGTGATCATCACCGTCGGCGTGCCGCCGGAAACCGTGGCCGTGCCCGACGTCGTCGGCACCAATATCGATCAGGCTCAGCGCAACATCACGGGAGCTCGTCTCACGCCGCAGATCCAGGAGGTGGACTCCGTCGCGCCGAAGGGCCGGATCCTGCGGCAGGAGCCGGCAGGGGGCACCGAAGTCAAGGCAGGCACCACGGTGGCCCTCACGGTGTCGCGCGGCAACCAGCTCGAGATGCCCGATCTGGAGGGACAGACCCCGGCCCAGGCACAGAACGTCCTGGAACGGCTCGGTTGGACTGGCACCCTCAAGGTGGTCAGCGCTCCGGCGAACGACCCCGATCTGGTGGGCCGAATCCTCGATCAGGACGTGCCGGCGGGCACCGGTTTCGCTCGTGACCAGACCATCACGATCACCGTCGGGCAGAGCAGTGCAACCAGCACCACAAGCTCCACCGATGACGACGATGGGATCTTCGATCCACCGTCCTCCTCCGGCCCCGGCTGACCCCACCCGCGTGTCGTCCCCTGGTGCCCGGTGTGTCGCGCTCTGGTGCCCGGTGTGTCGGGCGTTAGCGCACCAGCGCAGCTGAGGCCAGGTCGCGCATACCAGTCTCCAGCTCGGCAACCCGCACCTCGGGCACCTCGGCACCTGTGATTCGCAGCCAGTTGGCCAATAGCCGGTGCCCGCCGTCGGTCAGTACCGACTCGGGGTGGAACTGCACTCCGTACACCGGCAGCTCCCGGTGCCGTAGGGCCATCACGATCCCCGACTCGGTATGGCCGGTGACCTCAAGCTCCTCCGGGATGGTGTCGGGCAGCACCGTCAGCGAGTGGTACCGGGTGGCCACGAACGGCTGTGGCAATCCGGCTAGCACAGCGAGGCCGTCGTGGTGCACCACAGAGGTCTTGCCGTGCAGCAGCTCAGGTGCCCGCGCCACGGTGGCTCCCCAGACCGCCCCGATCGCCTGATGCCCCAGGCACACGCCCAGTACCGGGAGGCCCTGCTCGGCGCAGTCCCGGACGATGTCCATGCTGGCGCCGGCGCGCTCGGGGGTACCCGGCCCAGGACTGATCAAAATCCCGTCTGCCGTGGCAACATCGCCAGCCTCGACCGCGTCGTTGCGCCGAACCACGCACTGAGCCCCTAGCTGCGCCAGGTACTGCACGAGGTTGTAGACGAAACTGTCGTAGTTGTCGATCACGAGGATGCGCACGTCGGCCAGCATAGGCGTCAACGAAGGCGCCGTTGGGTGCACTCAGCCCGTCGTCACGTCATTGAACGGCAGGCGCGGTTCCAACCATGGGAACACCACGAGAAACAGCAGCGTGACTATTGCTGTTACCAGCATCAGCGCCTGCAGCACGCGCAGCACGAGCGGCCCGGGCAGGTGTCGCCAGATCCAGCTGTACATGAGCCCTCCTCACGCATCAGCGGTCAGCTCGGCCGGCCGCTCGCCCGCGATCTTCGGGTACTGAGCGACCAGGATGCCGTGGACGATGAGCCGCTGCCGGTTGGAGAATTGCGGGTGACACGTGGTCAGCGTGATCAGCTCGATGTCCTGTTTCGCGGGCAGGTCGGGCTGGCCGGGAACCGGAGCGATCACGTCGTCCTGGGACGGTAGCACGATCGCCTTACCCACCACGTCGGCGTAACGGCCGGTCAGCGGGTCGACGCCTCGGCACTGCGGCTGGGTGGCCTTGTCACCGGCCCAGCCGGCGGACTCACCGCGTAGCGGCAGAACCCGATAGACGAACCAGCGATCCACCGTCTCCACCACGATGGCGTCACAGGAGGACAGCAGATCCAGTGAGTTGAAGGGTGAGCCCTTGCCGACCCGGTGCCCAGCCACCGCGAAGTTGCCCGGTTGGCCGGGCAAAGCGGTGCCCTGGTAGTGCCCCGGGCCGACCGCCAGAGTGTCCTGCTCGGTGCCTTCCAGGACGGTGAACACGAAATCGGATCCGAACGAAGGGATGTATATCTTGGCGATACCCGCGCCCTCGATCGGACGGTCGACGATGCCGCGGGGATTGCTCCAGGTGTCATCCAGCTGGGCGGTGGCCTCTCGCTGTTTCTCCGCAGAAAACCAGTCGGTGACGTACGTCTCGTAGAACACGAACAGCATCACGACCAGGCCTGTAGTCAGGAGCAGCTCGCCCACCCCACGGATCGTCGTCCGCCTCGCGTCTCCGCGCGGGCGTGGTGGTCGAGAGCCCCGTACTGGGGACAGCACATGGGCCACGAAACCTCCTCCAAGCCAGACGAGCTGGATGCCAGCACGGAGACGGTAGTGGGTGCCCACACGGGAAAAGAGCCCGGCCCACCGATAGGTCTGCACACAGCTGGCTGAGAGACCCACACCACGCCGACGTGCCGGTTCGCCGCCGGATTACGTTAACGTGTCCGCAGCGCCCACCCGGTGGCCGCCCCAGAGTGACTAGCCCAGATGCCTGATCGGGGCAGAGTGACTAATCGGGCGGCCCGCACGCGAACTGAGGACGACCATGCCCAAGTCGAAGGTCCGCAAGAAGTCGGCATACAGCCAACCGGCTGACCAGCGCGCCCCGGTGAAGGTCCATATCGCTGGCCCCTCGCACCCAGTCTACGTCGCGGTCATGCTCGGTTTGATGCTCGTCGGTTTGTTGTGGCTGGTGGTCAACTACCTCGCCATCGACAAGATCCCGCTGCTGAGCGGCCTCGGCAACTGGAACTTCCTGATCGGCTTCACGCTGATGATCGTCGGCCTGCTGATGACCATGCGCTGGCGCTGACCTGCCTGGAGCCACCGGCACATAACCCGCTGCGGAGCGGGTCGGGAGTTCGGCACGGGTTCAGCCGGTGTGGTGCTTACGCACGGTCATCGAACGACATGACTGCCATTCATCCCCACTGTGGACAACTTCTGTGGATAGCTGGTCCAAGGCGGGTTTCTGTGCGTACCGAGAGGCGTACACCCGCGTGCATGCGAGGCCGACACGCGGGAGGCGCTAACCGAACTGCAAGGCCCGCGCGACCACCCCGACCACGATGACCGCCAGCAGGCCGAGCACGGTCACTGCCTGCACCGCCATTCGACGATCCCTCGGGGCGTAGACCAACCCAGCCGTGACTGCCGCCCCGAACACCAGCCCGCCGAGATGGCCGAGAATCGAGATACCCGGCACGACAATGCTGATGACCACATTCAGCAGAATGATGGTCAGCGCGGGACGCGGGCTGCGGCGCAAACGCAGCAGCACTACAGCCAGCCCGCCCATCAGCCCGAACACCGCGCCAGAGGCACCCGCGACCGGTCTAGCCGGGTCGGAGAACAGCAAGACCGCCAAGCTCCCGCCCAGCAGCGAGACCAGGTACACCACCAGGAAGCGGGTCCGGCCCAGCACCTGCTCGAGATCTCGGCCGATCACCCACAGGGCGATCATGTTGAAGGCCAGGTGAATCGGTCCGATATGCAGGAAGCCCGAGGTAAGCAGCCGCAACCACGCACCGTCGGCCACCGCCGTCGGCCGTAGCGACCACTGCCGGAAAAGGTGGGCGACGAAGTTGCTGGACAGGCTGCCGGCCTGTACCACCGTGACCGCGAAGATCACGACGTTGATCGCGATCAGCACCGGGACCACTACCGACTGGCCGGGTGGCCCAGCACCGGCGACGGTGGTGGCGCGCGGTTGCGTACGGGCGCCCTGAGCAACACAATCCACGCACTGGTAGCCGATCGACGCCTCGCGCAGGCAGGTCGGGCAGGCGGGACGGTCACACCGCGTGCAGCGCACCCAGGTCTCGCGGGCCGGGTGCCGAACGCACACCGGAGTGGTCATGATGCCGCCTCCGCGGGACCAAGCACGTCGGCGGTCACCTGGTCACACCCCGGCCGGCTCGACCGTCACCCGTTCGACGACGATATTGCTCACCGGGCGATCGCCACGGGTCGGGGTGCCGGCGATCGCATCGACCACGACGCGGGATTCCTGATCGGCCACCTCGCCGAAGATGGTGTGCTTGCGGTTCAGGTGCGTTGGGGTGCCCACCGTGATGAAAAACTGTGAGCCGTTGGTATTCGGGCCCGCATTGGCCATCGCCAGCAGGTACGGCCGGTTGAACTGCAGCTCGGGATGAGTCTCGTCGGCGAAGCGGTAGCCGGGCCCGCCGCGACCGGTACCTGTCGGGTCGCCGCCCTGGATCATGAAGCCGGCGATCACACGATGGAAAAGGGAGCCGTCATAAAAGGGCCCGGACAGCTCCCCCTTGGCGTTGCGCTGGGAATACTCCTTGCTGCCCTCGGCGAGACCCACGAAGTTCGACACGGTCTTCGGGGCATGCTCCGGGAAGAGGGTGACGCGGATGTCACCCTCACTGGTGTGCAGGATGACCTGCGTGTCGTTTGTCTTGACTTCAGTCACCAGACCTATCCTGCCATCACCCACGTTCGATCGCGGGAGGGGTCAGACGACGTCGTCCGCCACAAGGGCACTCCATACAGGCGCGAACAGGAAGGCGAAAATGTGAACCAGGTGAAGACCTATGCACGGGATGGCCAGCAGGCCGCCGCCGCTGTGAATAGCAGCGTGCAGGCCGTGCGCACGCGTGCCGCCAAGGCCGGCAAGCAGGCTAAGCGCGCCCGGAAACAACTTGCCAAGCAGCTGCCCGACCGCACCGCCGAGATCGCCAAAGGTACCCGTAACGCCCGGCGCAGCGCTCAGGACATGCTCACCGAGCGGCTGTTCGATGCCCGCCAGGAGCTCGCTGCCCGGATCGAGCCCGAGTCTCGCCGCCGTAGTCGCTGGCCGTGGATGGTGCTGCTGTTGTTCGGGATCGCCGCAGTGGCGGGGGTGGCGGTATTGACCCGCAGGCCGCAACAAGCCGAGTCGGAGGGGCTTCCTCTTCACCCGGCCCGAGCAGGGAACTCGTCTTACGACGACCAGGATGCGATGACGAGCTCTCCGGCTGGCAACGGCGTGGTGAGCGCCGGTCGCTCGTCGTCCAGTGCCGACTGACCGATTCGTCAGCTAGAGACCCAAAGCAGCGATCACCTGTCCGGCGATTCGACGAGCGCTGATCGTCTGGCGTTGGTTGGTCGTGATGACGACTGCGGTGCCTTGCCGGGCTACCGCGAACACTGCTCCGTCCGCGGTCGGCTGCGACCCTCCCGACCATCCGCCGGGGAGCTCGGCCAGGTCCGAGGTGGCCACCGGAGCAGTGGCATCGACCGTTGCCCGCGCCAGGTCCGGGGTGCCCACCACGATCCAGCTGCGCAGCTGCACTGCCCCGTCACCACGGAGAAAGAAACACGCGGGGTACGGCCGATCCGCAGAGACCTGCACGGCGCCGACTCGCTCCCCGTTGACCGCTTCCACGGCCGCCGCCGATAGGTAGTGGCACGGCCCGTCCGCGACAGGCCGCGGTGTCGACGGTGGCGCTGTTGCCACCGCGGACGGGCCTGCGGGTAGCGGCTGGACCGGGGTGGGAGCCGCATTGAGGCCGCCACAGGACCCGGTCGCGACGGCCAGCATTCCGGCCGTAACGGCAGCCAGCGCAGATCTTGGGGCAGACCCGAGGGGGCGCACTGCAGACATGTCGCTGGGCAGTGAACCACGACCGGGATGGCGCTCATGGCCCGGGTAGCCGTCCTCTTCCAGGGGGAGCGACCCGTGCCTGCTCCGGCGACGCAAGCACCCAATGTAACCGCCATTGCTAGTCGTCCTTCCCGTATGGGGCGAACTGCGGAGGGTCGACACCGCTGCGGTTACTGTGCGTGCCCCCGACAGAGGAACCGGCCGGGGGGAAGATCACGTTCGGGGAATAGTCGGGGTGCCGGTCGTATCTGCCTCGACTCCCGCATCGTTGAGCCGGTACCTGGATGCCCCGAGGTCAGCAACCGCCGGTGGCGTCGAAGCGTCGAACGCCAGGTACGAGGGATCCACGGCCGCTAGCAGAGGTGGCCGTACCGCCCTCTCGCGGAGAGATCTCGACCGAGGAGGAACACCCGAACATGACGTCACGCACGCCCAGGAGGCACCGCCGCCTGGCTCTCATGGCCGCCGGGACGGCAGCCGCGATGGTTCTGCTGCCGGGTGCTGCCTCGGCGCAGGTAGTCCCCACCGTGCAGCAGTTCGCCGGCGCACCCGGTGACCCGGCGGTGCCCGGCGTGCCCAACGATCCCAACGCCGCTCCCGCTCCCACTCTTCCCCCGGTTTCCGGTGTGCCCGGGATCGAACTTCCAGGGGGTCCCGATGGTGTCGGTGCTCCGAGCCTGACCGGGGACCACGACGATGACGACGATGATGGTGATGGTGATGTCGTCCACCGCGACGACACCGAGGACAGCGATCATCTCGATGATCCCGAGCCTCCCGATCACGCATCGGGTGCTGTCGCAGACATCGACCTGCTCAGGGAAGATCTCCTCGAGATCACCAAGTACGACGCCACCATCGAGGATGACGACGAAGCGCACGCCGATTCCACCGTTCTCGGTCTGGGTGGCGACGAGATCGTCGGCTCCAGCGCATCCTCCAGGGATGGCGACGGCAGGGACGGCGAAAATCTGACCGAGGGACTCTGCGACGGCACCGGTGGTGTGATCTGTCTGAGTCTGCTGTACAGCGACGCTGTCGCCGAAGAAGACGATGACTCGTCACTGGCGGCTGCCCGTGGTGGCGTCCTGGCGCTGTGTCTGGGCGGCGGCGATGACGACAACGGCGACGATGGCGACAACGGTGACGATGGTGACGACGACGGCGCTGACGTGACCGCCACCTACGAGTGCGATGGCGCGTTGTCCCTGGGCGTCGCCGAGGGTCTCGGTATTGCAGAGCGGGACAAGAAGCACGGTCACACCAGGGCGGAGTCCGCCAACGAGCTGCTCAACCTCTGCCTCGGCAAGCGCGAGAGCTTGACGGAGTCCTGTGATGGCCTAGGTCTGCAGGCCGTGCACTCCGAGTCCGATTCGGAGTCCAAGGAGCCGGACACTAACCGTAACTCGTATCTGCTCGGCATCGACAGCGACGGCGAGTCCTCCTACCTGCTCGATGAGCCGGAGGCCCTCACTCTCCTCGACGACTGCGGTGACTCGGCCCTGCTGTGTCTGTTCCTCAACCAGGGCAAGTCGGTCATCTTCAAGAACCCGCAAGGTGCTGGCAGCGTGCAGGAGGCACTGCGCCTCGACGTGCTGAACCGGACCCTGCTGGTGGTGCTGGGTCAAGCTGAGACCCTCGCGCACGAGACCAAGGAACGCGACCGCAAGGACCACGACAAGCCAGAGTGCTCTGACGGGATCGACAACGATCACGACGGTCACACTGACTTCAAGGATGACCCGGATTGTGAGTCCCCCGAGGATGACTCGGAGGCTGGCGACAAGGGCGAAGGCCACGGCGACGATGGCGGTGACCAGGGAGACGGTGGTGGTCTTGCCGAGACCGGTGCCGACATCGTGCCCCTGCTCGCAGGTGGTTTCCTGCTCACCGGTATGGGCGCCTTGACCGTGGCGGGTACCCGCCGTCGGGCTGGCAAGCACACTCTGTAAGTCACAGTCAGCGGGGGTCGGCGATCAGTTCGCCGGCCCCCGCTGTCATGTCCGCCAGGATCCCCTCTACGATCGGCGCCCTGATGAATACCTTGATCTCCCGGCTACGAAGTCGGCCGATCGTCTCTCTCATCGGTGTGGTGGCGTTGCTGCTTGCCGGCGGCTTCGGGGTGGCTGCCTTGATGTTGAAAGACGGCAACACGGTCGACACTCGTGAGGTGGCCAACAGTGCTGGTGGGTACCGCTTCGAGGCACCCGAGGGGTGGGAGACCACCCAGGAGGGCCGCACCACCACGGTGACCAGCCCGGATAAATCCACCGTGATCA
>JALZDN010000050.1 GCA_030862525.1 Actinomycetota bacterium
TCCTCGAACGACAGCAGCTCCGAGTGGTCCATAAAAGGGAAGTCGGTCCCGAAGACGTCCCGCGGCATGCAGTAGCAGCAGCGGAAGTTGCATCGGTCGGTCACCGAGATCCGCAGATCCCGCAACGGACGGCCGAACTTGTCGCTAACACTGGTCATGGGCTTCACACCCGATCTTCGCGTCGTACCGTAAAAAAGTTCAGTTCAACAACCATCCAGGGTACCCACTAAGCCGTCAGTGCAACCGGTATGATCACAAACTGTCGCAGGTACAGGTCAGCGAAGGTGACGGGTCCGCGGGGCCCGGGCACCCGATCGACGTTGATTCCGGTCTCGGGAACTCTTCGTAGCTTGAACCCGTCGAGCAGCCGGGTGCTGGCGTTCCAGAACACCCCGGTGCCGTCATAGCTGTCCATGAACTCGTGCGCCGCGGCCTCGTCGCGGGTGACGATGGTGGCGGCCAGTCCGGAGGTCTCGTGGTTGGCGACCTGCGCTGCCTGCGCTGGGCCGGCGACCCGGCTGACGGTCAGCGTTGCCTCCCGGCCGGTGTCCAATGCCCACTCGTGCCCGAGCGGGTGGTCATGCGGAGGTAGCGACAGCGCGATTCCGCGCTGCCGGGCGGTCTCTAGCAGCGCCTCATGCAACTCTGCCGGGGCCCCGTCGGCCACCAGCAGCAGGTTGACCCGGTTGCAGACACCCAGCCGGTCCAGGCCGGTTACCAGCAGTTCGACGGCCAGCACGGGATCGGCCGCGGCATCGACGTAGAGCACCCCGCCCCCGTCGGCGTGGGCCAACACCCGCACCCCGTGACGAGCGCCCTCGGCAGCCAGCGCTCGGGTGGTGTCTCCGCTGCCCCGCACAATGACCAACGGGATCAGCTCAGGATGCTGCACCAGGGCTACCGCACAGTCCCGGCGTGGGTCGGGCACCAGTTGCACGGCGCCCGGATCCAACCCGGCGTCGGCCAGCGCCGGCGCGATGACGTACTCGCCCAGCGCCAGTGCCGAGCCCAGCGCCGCTGATCCGGTCCGCAGCACGCCGGCGTTGCGGGACTTCACCAGTTGGGAGGCGACATCGACGGTGACATTGGGCCGGGCCTCGAAGGTGGCGCCCACCACGCCTACCGGGCGACGACGCTCGATCAGCCGCAAACCGTCCGGACGGTCTTCCAGCACCCGGTCCCGCGACGGGAACGGGATCTGGGCCAGCAGCGCGAGCTGCTCCGCCATCTCGGTCAGCCGCGCCTCGCCAAGCCGCAGCCGGTCGATCAGCGCCTGGGTCATCCCGGACTGTTCGGCTGCGGCGATATCGGCGGAGTTCGCGGCAAGTACCTCGGTAGTGGAGTCGGCCAGCCGGTTCGCCATGGCGTGCAGTGCGGCGTTGATCGCGTCGTCGGAGGCGCTGGCCAGGGGGGGAGCGGCGCGCTGCGCCTGCCGGGCGCAACCGGCGACGATCTCGGTCCCAGACTCGGTGGGAGTCCCGATGGTCACCTCGGAGTTCGCTCGCAGCTGCACGGCTCCCAAGCCTACGGGCACCCCCTCTCCCCCGGCGTGTCCTGCTCATATGTCCGGTGTGTCGACGCACCTGGCACCACCCGGGTGCGCACTGCGGCCGGACACACCGTGCACCAGAGACGGACACGCCGGGAGGGGGTGGGTTATACGGGTACCAGGTCGTCGGCGTGCACGACCTCGCGGCGCAGCTCGGGAGGCAGGTCACGGCTGGAGCGACCGATCAGCTCGGGCAGCTCCGTGGCGTCGAACCCGACCATTCCCCGGGCCACCACCACGTTCTGTCGATCGACCAACTCCACCACGTCACCAGCCTCGAAGTCACCTTCGACGCCGATGATGCCGGCGGCAAGCAGCGAACGGCGGCGGTGTACCACCGCGTTCACCGCCCCGTCGTCGAGCCGCAGCCGACCGGCTGCCCCCGCGGCGTGGCGCAGCCAGAACCGCCGGGCGGTCAGCCGCGCCCCGCTCGGCGCGAACGCGGTACCGACATCGGCCGAACCCAACGCTCTCCCGACCTGCGCGGCAGCGGCCAACAGCACCGGTACCCCGGCTTGTGAGGCCAGCGTCGCGGCGTCGAGCTTGGAAGCCATCCCGCCGGTGCCCAGCGCACCGCCGTCACCGACCCGCACGCCGCGCACATCTGCGGGACCGAACACCTCGGTAATCAGGCGCGCCGCACCGCGTCGCGGATCACCGTCGTAGAGTCCGCCGACGTCGGAGAGCAATACCAATGCGTCGGCCCCGACCAGGTGCGCCACCAGGGCGGCCAGCCGGTCGTTGTCGCCGAACCGGATCTCGTCGGTGACCACCGTGTCGTTCTCGTTGACCACCGGCATCACACCGAGCCCACGCAGCCGGGCGAAGGTGCGCTGGGCGTTGCGGTAGTGCGCGCGGCGGACCATATCGTCGGAGGTCAGCAGCACTTGCCCCACGGTGCGCCCATACCGCCCCCACGATTCGGCGTAGGCATGTGCCAGCGCCAGCTGCCCCACGCTGGCGGCGGCCTGCTGGGTGGCCAGATCGCGGGGCCGGCGGCGCAGCCCCAACGGGGCCAGCCCGGCAGCGATGGCACCGGAGGACACCAGTACGAGGTGGGTGCCGGTCGCGACCCGGGCGGCGAGTGCGTCGACCAGAGTGTCCAACCTCGCCCGGTCCAGCCCACCGGCTGCCGTGGTGAGCGAGGAGGAGCCGACCTTGACCACAAGGTGCCGCGCCTGCGCCACAGCCTGCCGGGTCAGACTCAATCGTGCCCCACGTCCGCACTGTGCTGGCCAGCGTCCGGGTCGCCAGAGTCCTTAGGTTCACCAGAGTCCACGCCGGGTTGGCGCCGGACCCGTCGGGCTGCCTTGCGCTGGCCGGCACTGATGCGCTCGTCGCCGTCCAACCGCCAGTCGGTTCCCCGCCCCCCCAGCCGAACCGCGGTTGCTCCGGCCGGTGTAGAGGGCTCCCATTCGAAGGTGACGTCGCCGATGGTGACCGGGCATCCGGCACGGGCACCCGCGGCAGCCAGGGCATCCTCCACACCAAGCCGGGCCAGCCGGTCGGCCAGGTAACCGACGGCCTCGGCGTTGTCGAAGCTCGTCTGGCGCACCCAGCGCTGCGGGCGGATGCCACGGACGATGAACCCCTCATGCTGATGAGGATCGGCCACGACCTCGAACCCGGAATCGCCGACCGCCGAGGGGCGCAGCACGACCCTGGTGGGCTCTGGCGCAGGCTGGTCGGATCGGTGCTGGCGTACCGCGGCGCCAAGGGCAAAAGTGAGTTCCCGCAGACCCTCGGTAGTCACCGTGGAAACGCGGTACACCGGCAGGCCACGGGCTGTCAGCTCGGGAACCACCATCTCAGCCAGCTCGCGGGCGTCCGGTATGTCGATCTTGTTGAGTACCACCAGCCGTGGGCGGGACGCCAGTTCGCCGCCCAGTGCTGGGGTGTACGCGTCGAGTTCACGCTCCAGGGCGTCTATATCGGACAGCGGATCCCGATCAGGCGCTACAGTCGCGCAGTCCACGACGTGCACCAGCATCGCGCAGCGTTCGATGTGCCGCAGGAACTCCAGCCCCAGCCCCTTGCCCTGGCTGGCACCGGGGATCAAGCCGGGGACGTCGGCGACGGTGAACACCGTCTCGCCTGCGGTAACCACGCCGAGATTGGGCACCAGCGTGGTGAACGGGTAGTCGGCGATCTTGGGACGGGCCGCTGAAAGCACCGAAACCAGGGAGGACTTGCCCGCTGAGGGGAACCCGATGAGCCCGACATCGGCGACCGACTTCAGTTCCAGTACCAGTTCTCGACTCTCGCCTGGCTCGCCGAGCAGGGCGAAACCCGGCGCCTTGCGGGCCCTGGAGACCAGCGCCGCGTTACCCAGCCCGCCGGCCCCACCCGCTGCCGCGATGAAACGAGTTCCGGCGCCCACCAAATCGGCTAGCACCTCGCCCTCGGAGTCGATCACCACCGTGCCGTCGGGCACCCGCAGCACGAGGTCGTCCCCCACTGCACCGTTGCGGTTACCGCCCTGTCCCTGCTTGCCACCCGAGGCCCTCGCGTGGGAGCGGTAGTGGAAGTCGAGCAGGGTGTGCACCCCGGCATCCACCATCAGCACCACATCGCCGCCGCGCCCACCGTTGCCGCCGTCGGGGCCACCCAGCGGCTTGAACTTCTCCCGGTGCACCGAGGCGCAACCATGACCGCCGTCGCCCGCGACGACGTGAATCACCGCACGGTCCACGAAGCGGGACACCTCTGCTCCTCCTCATTCGATCTCAATCAATACTGCAACGCGACGAGGGGCGGGCCGGTCATCTTCACCGGTCCGCCCCTCGTAGGGTTGTGCGCTGTGTGGGCCGGGCTCAGGCCTCGGCCGGGACGATGTTGACCATCTTGCGCCCACGCTTGGTGCTGAACTGCACCGCGCCCGCCGCGAGTGCGAACAGGGTGTCGTCGCGGCCGCGGCCGACCTGCACGCCCGGGTGGAACTTGGTACCGCGCTGGCGGATGAGGATCTCCCCTGCGTTCACCGTCTGACCGCCGAACCGCTTCACTCCGAGCCGCTGGGCATTGGAGTCACGACCGTTCCGGGAGCTGGAAGCGCCCTTTTTGTGTGCCATCGGTCCTCACAACCTCCCAAGGTCCCTGTTGCTTGAGGTCACTGTGCTTCAAGGGTCACCGGGAAATGCCGGTGACCTCGACGCGGGTCAGCTGCTGGCGGTGACCCTGGCGCTTGTGGTAGCCGGTCTTGTTCTTGAACTTGTGGATCCGGATCTTGGGGCCCTTGGCCTGCGCGACAACCTTGCCACTGACCGAGACGGCACCAAGCGCAGTGGCGTCGGTGGTCACCTCAGAGCCGTCCACGAGTAGCACGGCGGGCAAGCTGACCTCGGTCCCGGGCTCGCCCTCGAGCTTTTCCACCTCGACGACGTCCCCAACGGCCACTTTGTACTGCTTGCCGCCAGTCTTTACGATCGCGTACATCGGGTGGGAACTCCTGCTGTTCGACTGAGTGGACGAGATGTGACTGAAGCTGTGTCGGCTGACGCTGGTGCATGGACAGCGAACAGACCTCAGCCCGCCGATCAGGCGGGCCGCACAATGAGGGTACGGCCCGCCATCCGGCACGGTCAAACCGGGGTGCTCACCTCACGTGCATTACCGCGAAGCGCGGGGACGGCCGAGTCGACGCCCTCTGGAAGCTCTGGAGCGGGTGGCCCGGCAGGTCGCGAGGCAGCGCGGCGGCGCCGCGTCACGGTGCGCGCTGCAGGCTGTGCAGGACTCTCGGCAGCATCGGTCACCGAAGGAGGCGTCACTGGGGTGCTATCGCCAGCAGCCCCCGAGGTGGGCACCAACGCAGCTTCCGAGGTGGGCTCTGACGACTCCTCCGGGGCAGGCGGTGGTGCGACCTCCGCAGCGGGCCTGGTCTCGGTACTCGGCTGTTCCGATGGCCCCTGTTCCGATCGCCCCTGTTCCGATGGTCCCTGCTCCGATGACACAGAGTCGCCACCCGTGCCACGTCCGCGAGACCGGGCGCGACGGCCGTTCGCACCACCGGGGTCTTTGGTACCCGACGGGGCGGCAGCCGGCTGGCTTCGGACGTTCACCGGCTCCGCGGACACCAGCACGCCGCGGCCCTTACAGGCCTCGCAGGTGGTGGAATACGCCTCCAGCAGCCCAGTACCGACCTTCTTTCTGGTCATCTGGACCAGGCCCAGCGAGGTGACCTCGGCAACCTGGTGACGGGTGCGATCTCGGCCCAGGCACTCGGTTAGCCGACGTAGCACGAGATCCCGGTTCGACTCGAGCACCATGTCGATGAAGTCGATTACGATGATCCCGCCGATGTCCCGCAGCCTGAGCTGGCGGATGATCTCCTCGGCGGCTTCAAGGTTGTTGCGGGTGACGGTCTCCTCAAGATTTCCGCCCGAGCCGGTGAACTTGCCGGTGTTGACATCGATCACCGTCATGGCCTCAGTGCGGTCGATGATCAGGTAGCCACCGGAAGGCAGCCACACCTTGCGGTCCAGCGCCTTGGTGATCTGCTCGTCGATCCGGAACTCGCCGAACACGTCGCTGTTACCGGTATGCCGGCGCACCCTGGTCATCAAGTCCGGAGCCACATGTTTGACGTAACCCTCAACGGTGTCCCAGGCGTCGTCGCCCTGGACCACTAGTTCGCGGAAGTCCTCGGTGAACAGGTCCCGAACCACCTTCACCAGCAGGTCGGGCTCTTCGTACAGCAGCTCCGGTGCTTTGACCTTCCCCCCGGAACTGCCTGAACTGTTTTCGGAGGCACCGGAGCGGTTCTGGATGACCTCCCACTGAGCCTGCAACCGGCGGACGTCACGAGCCAGTTCCTCCTCGGTGACGCCTTCCGAGGCCGTCCGGATAATCACGCCGGCGTCCTCGGGGACGATCCGCTTGAGCACCTCCTTGAGGCGCTTGCGCTCGGTGTCTGGCAGCTTGCGGCTGATGCCGGTAGCCCGACCGCCAGGAACGTACACCAGAAAACGGCCAGGCAAGCTGATCTGGGTGGTCAGCCGGGCGCCCTTATGCCCCACCGGGTCCTTCGTCACCTGCACGAGAACACTGTCGCCGCTGGACAGGGCCTGTTCGATGCGGCGCGCCTTGCCTTCGAGCCCGGCGGCGTCCCAGTCCACCTCGCCGGCGTAGAGCACCGCATTGCGGCCCCGTCCGACGTCCACGAACGCGGCCTCCATCGAGGGCAGCACGTTCTGCACCCGGCCGAGATAGACGTTGCCGACGAGTGATCCAGAGCCTGACGCCGTGACGAAGTGCTCCACCAGGACGTCATCCTCGAGCACTCCGATCTCGGTGCGCTCGGGGTTCTCCCGCACGATCATGGTGCGCTCGACAGCCTCACGCCGGGTGAGAAACTCGGATTCGGACAGGATCGGAGCCCGCCGCCTGCCGGCCTCCCGACCATCCCGCCGGCGCTGCCTCTTGGCCTCCAGACGAGTGGAGCCACGGATGGCCTGCACCTCGTCTTCGGCCGGCCGGTCCGTGGTCTCCCGGACATGGACGACGGTGTCTGGCGGGTCGTCCTCGCGGGTGTCGACTTCATCGTCGCCACCGTCTCGACGGCGTCTGCGGCGACGACGACGCCTGACCTCACCCTCGACAGGTTCCTCGACCGCGTGATCATCGGTCTGCTGATCCGGGGATTCGGCACCATCCTGGACGCCGTTGTCGCCTTGCTCGATGGAGCCGTCCTCGGCGTCCTCGCCGTTCTTGCCCCGGCCACGACCACGCCGGCCGCGTCGGCGCCGACGCCGGCTGGCCCCGTCGGACTCCGCCTCGCCCTCGCTGTCCTCGACCTCGCTGTCCTCGTCGTCGTCGGGTTCCTCGACGGCCGTCGGCGTCGACGCCGGCGGCAGGAACACCGGTGCCGCCGCGTTGAACACCGGCGCCAGTGACACGCCAGCTGCGCCCCGGTCTTCGACCTCCTCGAGCTGGAGATCGATCTGCTCGGTCTCCACAGCGTCGGATTCGGGATCCGGCAGCAGCACCTGCAGCGCCCGCAACGCGGTTTCCCGGTCGATGCTCGACTGCGCGCTGCGTATCGAGATGCCGAGCTCGGTCAGTGCGGCCATGACTTCCTTGCTGCTCACCGAGAGCAGCTTGGCCAAGGCATGCACACGCACCTTGTCCGGCAGGGAAGCAGCAAGACCGACCCCGGCCGGGGCAGTGGTCATGGACGTATCCGGCCGCCCGCCGATGCTTCCGGCGGGCGTTGTCGTGTTGGCCATTCAGCTCCTCCAGCCCCCGGGCGCGTCCCGTAGGTC